>NZ_JBJPHT010000005.1:0-201474 GCF_052939475.1 Phormidesmis sp. 146-20 | reverse complement strand
AGACGATCGCCACAGGCAGCGGGGATAAGACCGTGAAGTTATGGAGCTTAGACGGGCAGGAACTGAGGACGTTCAGAGGCCACACTAATACTGTTCACAGTGTGAGTTTTAGTCCTGATGGTAAGACGATCGCCACAGGCAGCAGGGATAAGACCGTGAAGCTATGGAGCTTAGACGGGCACGAACTGAGGACGCTCAAAGGGCACACCAATACTGTTCACAGCGTGAGTTTTAGTCCTGATGGTAAGACGATCGCCACAGGCAGCGGGGATAAGACCGTGAAGTTATGGAGCTTAGACGGACAGGAACTGAGGACGTTCAGAGGCCACCCCAATACTGTTCACAGCGTGAGTTTTAGTCCTGATGGTAAGACGATCGCCACAAGCAGCGATGAAGTAACACTTTGGAGCTTGGATGGTGAGCAGATTAAAGTCTTTAGAGGGCATGGTGTAACAGTCTACAGTGTTAAATTTAGCCCTGATGCTACAACAATCGTTTCTGGTGGGAACGACAATACGGTGAAAATGTGGAACTTGAAAGGAGAAGAATTACTCAAACTCCCTGGAAAACCAAACAGCGCAATTTGGAGTGTAAGTTTTAGTCCAAATGGCAGACTGATTGCTACCGCTAGTAGTGACAAACTGGTGAAGCTATGGGACTTAAGAGGTAGAGAACTTAAGCGGCTAGAAGGGCATAGTCAGCCTGTTGAGAGAGTTCGTTTTGATCCGAAATACGAAATGCTCGTTTCTGCAAGTGCTGATAAAACAGCTAAACTGTGGGACTTAAATGGAGTTCAACTTAAAACCCTAAAAGGTCATGATGGTGCAATTCTTCATGCTGTCTTCAGCCCTGACGGTAAAACTCTTGCTACTGCCAGTGAGGATAAGACAGTAAAACTGTGGAGCTTGAGTGGAAGAGAACTCGCCACTCTTCAAGGTCATGGTCAGGCTGTCACTAGTTTGTGTTTTAGTCCTGATGGTAAAACTCTTGCTACTGCCAGTGAGGATAAGACAGTAAAACTGTGGAGCTTGAGTGGAAAAGAACTTAGAACTTTAAGGGGGCACAACGGTCAAATTCTAGATATTAGTTTTAGTCCTGATGGCAAGATTCTTGCTTCCGCAAGTCAGGATAAAACGGTGAGGTTGTGGGATTCTAGTGGGCAAGAACTCAGAACGCTCAAAGGACATAATGATTGGGTTAATAGTGTTAGTTTTAGTCCTGATGGCAGAACTCTTGCTACAGGTAGTGGAGATAAAACAGTAAAACTTTGGAGTTTGGAGGGACAAGAGCTTGCGACCCTCAGAGGACATAGCGAGACTGTTCTTGAGGTTAGCTTTAGCCCGAATGGCAATATTGTTGCTTCTGCAAGTGAAGATGGCACAGTTATACTGTGGAACTTAGATCCGGACAATCTTTACCTACTTGGCTGTCAATGGCTCAACAGCTACCTCCACAACAATTTAAACAGTAAGCAATATCAAAACTTGTGCAAAGATGGCGCTTCCTAAACTTCCATCAGCCATGTCCCGACTCTCTGGAAACAAATGATCGCTGTCCTCACTCACTTATTTAAACCATAGCGGTCGCACTTCACAAAACTACGATCACACAAATTATAAAGGTGCGTCCAGAATGCGATCACCAATAGCACCCTCGAAAAGCGATCAGGGCACGCAAGTTTGGAGAAGCCGCAAATCAAACCGCATCACATTCAAGGTAGTAATCGTAAACATCGAGATCAATGGATTCAGCGTTTCCTTTACCGTTGCGCTTTGCACTGATCGCTGCCTGAAGTGGAGCCACCTGAGCCGCAGAGACCGGGTAGCAATCCACCATCAGATTGTCTGAAGACTCTCGAAACAACCTTTGCAATTCGGGCAGCATCAATGAATCGAGCAAAGCCTCACCCGCCAAGCGATCGCCGCTCTTCTCATACCAACGCAACACTCTGACAAACGAAGGATCACGTCCTAGAATCGATCGCGCTTGAACCTTAATTGGGTCAGTCATGGTTATGGCTCCACCTCGTAATCAGGATTCGCTTGCTTAAGTTGTTCGCCTGTAATTGGGTCAAACTCGCCGAGATGCTTACCCTTCCTATCATCGAGCAATTTGGAGTCTGAGCTTACCATTTTCTTCCGCTTCTGTCCTATCTGCTCTACACGCCAGAACTGAAGAACGATCGCGATCGCTGTGAACCCTACATTGGGAAGGGATGAAGGACGATCGCCCCTCGAAGTGATTATGAATTGGGGAATGCAGCGCGATTCGTTTTACGGTTTCTCCAAAGTTGCGCTTTGCCCTAATCGCCTTCCAACGATCGTATTCATTGCAAAACCACGATCGTTCATCTCCGCCTCAGCGCCTCCTATAATGATGGAGTCGATCGATTTGAACTGTCATGAATAGATCGCTCAACATCACACTTCCCGAAGAGACCGTTCAACTCATTGATCAGTTGACGCAGAAAGGCGATCTTAGCCAATTTATTAATCAAGCTGTCAACTACTACATTCACGAAAATATATTCACGAAAAAAGTAAGGCAACGTTGAGAAAGCAACTGCAAGAAGGAGCTATCCGCAGAGCCGAGCGTGATTTGAATTTAACTGAAGAATGGTTTGCGCTGGAAGAAGAACCGTGGCAAAGCACTCCAGAGTAACCTATCCCAATCGCGGAGAAGTCTACCTGGTTAGCTTTGATCCAACGTTGGGATCAGAAATCAAAAAGACCCGTCCTGCCTTGATCCTGCAAAACGACATTGCCAATCTCCACAGTCCTATTACAATTGTCGCTGCCATCACCTCTCAGTTTGAAGACCCCCTCTATCCAACTGAGGTTCTAGTTCAAACTCCCGAAGGTGGACTTGGAAACGATTCTGTTGTCTTGCTAAACCAAATTCGATCGATCGATAAACAACGTCTGATCAAGCGCTTAGGAAACTTAACCGCAGACTGACAAACCTTTTCAGGTAGGTTGGGTTGAACCTGATGAAACCCAACGTTAGCAACGGTAGAAAGGCTGCTGTTGGGTTTCGCGTTGCTCAACACCAACCTACGAAAAATCGAGGGTTTCAGGAGTTCTGTCAGTCAACCAGGATCAAGCGCTTAGGCGGCTCTAAATATCTGGCAACGCCGCTTTTCACTCCTCACTCCTCACCCCTCCCTTGGCGAACGAGAGATTTTCTAAATAAGCTCATCAGATTGGGAGTCTCCAGATACAATAAGGGTCGTTCTTGCCTTTGGACGGAAACCTGCTCAATTGGGCGAGGCTGCCTGATTTGGTGCTGCTCTGTTCTACGTGGTTGTGCTTATAGGAGTGCTGGTATTTATGTCTGCTGTGCTAAGACCTGTCGATCGCCAAAATCGTTCTCTTAGAGTCGCCGCTTCTCCTCGGATGGCTCCTGCTGCCCAACCGCAAGATTTGAGACGAGCGAGAATGAGAGTTGCGCCTCCTGCGGATCAGTCCACGGTTAGAAGACTGCCGTCGCTCAATGCCCCGCCCAAATGGGTACGATCGCTGATCAAGCTCCAACAGGCTTCTTTGATCACAACCTTTGCGGTATCGGGTCTGGCTCTCGTGACTTATATCTGGACGGTTGACTCTCAGCAGCTTTGGGGCAAGGAATATCAAAAGCTTGAAGAACTCAGACGCAGTGAGCGACAGTTGGGAGCCAATAGTGCCCTGCTGCAAAACCACATTGCAAATCAAGCAAACAGCCCTGGCGCGACGCTAGTTCCTCGGACTCCCGACGGCATGATCTTTCTCAAGCCTGCTCCGCTTCGCAATGCGCCCCCTGAGAATGCGCCCACTCCCCAGGTTTCGCCCGTTGCCCCCCTTGGATATTAAACCGATCGCGGGTGGGATGAATTGAAAGACATTCTTCTCCGGCATTACTGAATTTGGATTGTTGAGTTTGAAAGTCCGAAAGTCTCCCAGGATTGGGGGTGGGGGCGTTCACGGCATCGTTCAACAACACCTTTTCGGTTCATTCTGAGTTATTCGCCCTTTTCCCTTATGAGCAGCCCTTCTTACCCTCGTG
Organism: Phormidesmis sp. 146-20; assembly: GCF_052939475.1. Taxonomy (NCBI): domain Bacteria; kingdom Bacillati; phylum Cyanobacteriota; class Cyanophyceae; order Leptolyngbyales; family Leptolyngbyaceae; genus Phormidesmis; species Phormidesmis sp. 146-20. The sequence continues at coordinate 197,433 of NZ_JBJPHT010000005.1, read as the reverse complement.
GACGTTCTCGCCGTCCGTCTCTAATCGCTAGACTGCGCCGGGTAAATGTTCCTCAAGCCAAGTCTACGATCGGCAGGCTTGTGATCGTCTGGGGGGTATTGGTGGTCAGCAGTTTGCTGTTGATGCTCAATCTGGTGCGGCTTCAGGTGGTGCAGGCTCCCCGGTTGCTCAAACAGGCGCGAGCGCAACAAACGAGCTATCTGCGACCGTTTATCCCGCGTCGTCCGATCGTCGATCGCAATGGCAGCATTCTAGCGATCGATCGTCCGGTTTATACGCTGTTTGCTCACCCGATGTATTTCAAAGAGTCAAAGGGAGAAGTGGCGGGCAAGTTAGCGCCTATTTTGGGTCGATCGATTGCAGAACTAACTCGTAAGTTTGAATCTGCGGATACCGGGATTCGGTTGGAGTTTTCGCTTCAAGAAAATGCAGCCGATCGCATTCGAGACTTGCGACTCGACGGGCTAGATCTGGCACAACAGCAGCAGCGTCTCTATCCTCAGCAAAACGTAATGGCGGATGTTGTGGGCTATGTGGATGTTGATCAAACGGGGCAGGCCGGTGTCGAATACAGCCACAAAAATTTGCTAGAGCGATCGGTCAAATCGGTGCGTCTCAGCCGGACGGGAATGGGAACGGTCATGCCGGATCAGGTGCCGGGGGGGTTTCTCCACATCGACGATTTGCATTTGCAACTGACGATCGACAGTCGGCTTCAACGCGCCACTCTACCAATCTTGAAACAGCAGATCAAAAAGTATTCTGCCAAGCGGGGAATGGTGCTGGTCATGGATGTGCGAGATGGGGCCATTCGGGCGCTGGTGGGTGATCCTTCTTACGACCCCAACGAGTATTTCAAAGCCAAAGTTGAACTGTTTAAGAACTGGGCATTGACCGATCTGTATGAGCCAGGATCGACTTTTAAGCCGCTGAATGTAGCGATCGCCCTAGAAGCAGGTGCCATTAAACCTGACCAGGTTTTTAATGATGAAGGTTCGATCTCCATTGACAGTTGGCCGATTCAAAACTTTGACTATTCTTATGCGGGTGCCAGAGGCCCGGTCAGCGTGTCTGAGATATTGCAGCACTCTAGCAATGTCGGCATGGTGCATATCGTCCAACAGATGAAGCCATCGCTATATTACAGTTGGCTCCAGCGCATCGGGCTGGGGCAGTCTACCGGATCTGATTTGCCGTTTGAAGTGGCAGGACAACTCAAAGACCGCAAAACCTTTGTCCAGTCTCCGGCTGATGTGGCGACGACTGCCTTTGGGCAAGGATTTTCGCTGACCCCGATTCAACTATTGCAGCTACAGGGCCTTTTGGGCAGTGGTGGCAAGCTGTTGACTCCTCACATTGTGCAAGGACTCTACGACGCGACTGGACAACCCTATTGGCAACCCAATCTGACAACTGCAAAACAAGTTTTTTCGCCCACGACAGCCCAAACGGTGCTGAAAATGATGGAGGCGGTCGTCTCAAAGGGGACGGGCAAAGCGGCTCAGGTTCCGGGCTATCGGATCGCAGGTAAGACAGGAACGGCGCAAAAAGCCAGTTCTGGAGGCGGTTATTTGGAGTCTGCCAAGATCACGAGTTTTGTCGGCATCTTTCCCGTCGAGGCTCCGCGCTATGCTGTTGTGGCAGTGATTGACGAGCCAAAAGGTGAAGATGCGTTTGGTTCGACGGTGGCGGCTCCGATCGTCAAAGCGGTGATTGAGGCGTTGATTACGATCGACAAGATTGCCCCCAGCCAGCCCATTCCCAGTCCAACCCCGACCCCAACGCCTAGCCCTTAGAATCAGTCAGATAAGAGTTTCAAAAATCTTCCAACTATTCTTCGACCGATAGCGAAAAATTAAAAACACCAACTCTATTTCACAATTCACGCACGTCTCACCGAGCTTTGTTGCACTTGTTGCTGTAGCTGTTCCAGACTGTAAGCAGGTTCTTTACAACTCAATCCCTGACAGACTAAACCGATCGCGCTCTCAGGTAAATTCGTTTCTAATGCAAAGCTGGCCGTTGGCAGATATTGAGTTTCTAGCCGCGCAATTTGATCAGAACTGGTGCGAATCAACGTGCAGTTTTGCAACCAATCCAACGCGGCAAACAGGCTAGGGCAGGCAGTTGGGGACTTTTGCATGATGCTGCTAAAGGCCTGTAGGGTTTGTTCTGCTTTGTCGAGATAGTCCAGATCTTGGGTGAGTAGGGAGAGACGGACGAGATTAGCGATCGCCACCCCATTCGCTGCCGGGGTCGCATTGTCGATGTAGCTGCGTTCTCGTACCAACAAATCCCGACTCGCATCTCTAGCCGTGTTGTAGTAGCCGCCCATCTCCACACTCCAGAGAAATTCGTCAAACTCGGCCTGGACTTGAACCGCTTGACCCAGCCAATCTGTCTCATTTTCAGGCGCAGCGGCACGAATACTCCGAGTCACCTGATGTAGATCCAGCAAGGCTTTGATGAAGAGAGCATAGTCTTCTGATTGAGCCAGCACCTCGACAGAACCATCGTAATTGACGCGATGAAACCGCCCATCGACCCACTGATTTCGCAAGATGAAATCCGCTGCCTGGCTCGCTAATTCCAAATACTCCAACTCTCGAAACACCCCGTAAGCACGAGCCAGTCCCGAAATCATCAAGCTATTCCAAGCAACAATCATTTTGGTATCGGTCACCGATGGAATTCGTCCATCCCAGGCGGTGCTTTTGGCTTCCTGATTGTTTCGCGCTGGGGGAAAGGTCGTCAATTCATGAGCAGGCAACCCATAACGAGCCACAAACAACTTGGACAGTGCCGCTTCTACCAACTTAGAAAGCTGACCCGACTGGCGACGTTGCAGCACGTTCACGCCCTCAAAATTGCCCGCTTCTGTAATCGTGAATTGCTCACTCAACTCCGCCAATTCTTCGGCCGTCAGCAGGGTTTGCAGTTCCGCATAGCTCCAGACGTAGAAGGCACCTTCTTCCGGTTCTGCCTCATCTGGTGTGGTGAAACTGTCTGCATCCTGAGCCCCGTAAAAGTACCCTTGAGGAGCGGTCATCTCACGCTTGAGCCACTGGACGGTGAAGGCGATCGCTCGTTCAAATCCCGCTTCTTGCACACCCATCGCCCAAAGATTTGCCAGATACTCCACGATCTGACCATTGTCATAAAGCATCTTCTCAAAGTGGGGCACTGTCCAGTTAGGGTCAACGGTGTAGCGATGAAATCCACCGCCTACGTGATCAAAAATGCCGCCTAGAGCCAGATCTCGGCCGCGTTGGGTACTGGCTTCTCTAGCGCTGGGTTGTAAATTGGAGAATCGAGTTGATCGCAGTGCCACATCTGCGTAAGGAATCATCGGAAAACTCGGCCCGGGCCGTTTGGATGAGACAACTTCTGTGTTGTGGGTCAAGCCCAAATTGAGCAGATCGGGACTCAGCGCCCCAGGCTGTAGTGAGAGAGAACTCTGAAGCTCCTTGAGAATTTCAGCTTTGATGCCGTCGAGTTTTGTCTTCTCGACATCGTAATAGTGGCGAATCGCTTGCAAGACTTGCATAAAGCCGGGCCGTCCGTAGCGGGCATCTACCGGAAAGTAAGTTCCTCCATAAAAGGGCACCAAATCATCTGGTGAGATGAAGATGTTAAGCGGCCAGCCACCCTGCCCCGCCATCATTTGCAAGGCCTGCATATAGATGCTGTCTAGATCAGGACGTTCTTCGCGATCGACCTTGATCGGCAAAAAGTTGGCATTCATGAAGTCAGCGATCGACCAATCCGAAAACGCTTCGCCCTCCATGACCGTACACCAGTGACAACTCGAATAGCCCACCGACAAAAAGATCGGCTTATTCTCACGTCGTGCGGTTTCGATCGCCTCATCACACCAGGGCCACCAGTCGATCGGATTCTCCGCATGTTTTCGTAAATAGAGGCTTTGAGCCTGGGCAAGTCGATTGGTCATGGCGGCTAGAACTCCACAAAAGGTCATTTTGCCAGTCTAGCGGAAAGAAGAAAGTCCAAAAAAAGGGATGCCCTAAGACACCCCTCTCACTCAGGTTCAAACCTGTCCAAACTCAGTCGAATGTTTAACAGCCGACATCATTTGCAACTTGACAACTTCTAGATTGGAGTCCCTACGCCAAACTCGTTGACTGCCTTGACATCCCAGGTGCTACGGTCACTCTTGGCAATTAACCCAGTCGTCCTTCTAACGAAATCGGTGTTAGGTGCATCCAGCACGCCGCCCTTGATCGACCAGATAGCCACCTCGTCGCTAACCGCATTGCGCCAGACAATATCTGCGGTGCCATCACCACCACCCGCGTTGCCCACAAAATCAGCGGCTCCTGCAACCTTCCAGTCGGCAGTGCCCGTGGTCGGCAGCGTGCTGGGTGTTGCAGTCAGAAGTCCTGCACCATCGACCCCGATCGTCCATAAAATGGTGAGGTCTTGATCAGATTTGCGCCAGAGAATGTCAGGGCGGTTGTCTCCAGTAAAGTCAGCGATCGCCCGAACCTGCAACGTATCCGTCGCGAAACCTGTTTTAGGCAAGAAGGTGGAATTGGCCAGACGCAACTGACCTGTCGCCACATCGATATTAAAGCGCCAATAAGCGGTCTCATCAAGCGGCGAATAGCGAAGGACGATTTCTGAGCGACTGTCTCCAGTAAAGTCTGCCAAACCGACCATTGTCCAAGTGTTGAAGCCTCCGACCTTGAGCCTGTTTCCAGCCGCATCGCGGAAGTAATCAAAACTGGTGACCGTATTCGTAGCGTAGTCTACGTTCCAGAAGGCGTATTCATCCGTTCTGCGATTTTGCCAGATTAGCTCTAGGGCTGCGTCAGCATCAATATTGGTTCCTCCGACCAACTCCCACCCATCGTTGATGATTTGAATCGGGGTTCGGGTTGCCGCTGATAAAATGCCCCCAGAGTTGGGCTTAAAGACCCCATTGTTGGTCATGTACCAGATTGCTGTTTCACCTGTGTCCGTTTTGCGCCACAACACATCACCAATTCCATCGCCGTCAAAGTCTTTGGAATCGATCGTCACCCAAGCAGGATTCAAATTCGATGAGGCAATATTGGCCTGAGCAAGGGTTGATCCTTGAAGATACCAGAAGGCGACATCGTTGGATGCGGAGTCTCGCCACAAAAGGTCTGGGCCAGGACGCACTGTAGTCAATGACACCTGAACCGGAATTTCATTGCCAGGGCCACCCGGAACGCTATCGAGCCGGAAGCGGATATTGCGAACTTCGGTGTCTGGCGTTGTGCCACTGTTGCGATAGGTGACTTGCCGCAGGGCTGCTTGATATTCGGCAGGCGTTCCCGCCCCGTTAAAGCCTAATGCACCTGTTGCAGAGTCATAGCTCCAAGTCAACGTTCCGATCGTGCCACTCGTCGTCGTCACAGGCTGCCCTGCAATGCTCAAGACATCCCCTGGTTTAAGGTTGGTGATGAAGACCGTCGCCGAGGTCAGATTGCCTGTAGTGGGGCTGATGGTCAACGTAGGAGAAAGCACGACGGGAGGCTGCAATGAGGTGTAGCTGGTGCCCGTTCCGAGTCCCCCGATTAGTTGTCCGCTGGCACCGATCGACAGCCCGCGAATTTCGTGAATATTGGTCGAACCCCCTGTCGAAGATGAAAAGCCGAACTTGAAGTTGGCGGGTAGGGCCCCGTTGTTGGCGGCCACGTCATAATTTTGAAGCGCTGTAGGAGATTCACCGTTGTCCAAAAAGTCTCCATCCGCATTCAAATCGACCTGCACTTTGAGAAGCCCAGTTGGTGAGAGGTCAATGCGGGCAGTGCGTCGGGCTGCGGTACGAGTTGCTGCTGCACCCGGTACGTCTAAGCTGGTGGGCAATGTGCCACTGCCTGTGAGGAATCGATAGCTGTTGGCCTGGCTGCCTCGAACGGCGATCGAATCAGAAGCGGCCCCAGTCCCTCCAGGTGAGTTATCGGTTGGGCTAGAGAAGTTGCCAAACTCATCAAATCCGACCCCTAAGTAGCCGCCCAATAGCCCAGGGGTGGAGCCACGAGCCGCGTATCCAAGCGCTCCGCCGGGTGCTCCTGCTGTCGTCGGTGACTGACTACCGTCGATCAGGAAGAAGCTGATTCCGTCAGCACCACTGCCACCATAGGAGAAAAAGTCAAAGGTAATAGACAGCCCCTGACCGCTACTAATCGCCTCGTTGAAGATGACAAACGAGGATTGGTTTCCCCCTGCACTAGTGAGCCGAAGTGCGCCATTTCCGGCAGTATCGATCGCCGTCGCAAACCCTGGCAGCCCATTTGTAGAAGGCGTGACGGTTCCTCTAGCAGTCAAGCCCAGACTCGTTCCAGCGCTAGAGCCAAAAAGCCAGGGTTTGGCAGTGACATCATCTCCGGTAAAGGGGTCAACTGCCAAACCTGGAGCAACGGGACGGGTCGTAAGAGCCGCCTGACTAGTCGGCAAAGAAGTCAGAAAATCTGTAGCCATTGTTGTGCCTATCTTGTTACTAATTGCAATCAATTATTAGAAAAAACTCACTCAAATCTCACCACTTATCGAGGAAAGAGATACACCTTCAGCCGCTCCAGCAAATTATTTTGGGAACCTTATCTTCTCTTGAATTCTATATAGAGAATGTCAAATTTGTCTATCAGATTTTCGGCTGAATCAGCAAATCTACGAGAGTGACGTGTGACAGTTTAATCCTTACAGAGTGGTTGTTTAAGCGATTTTTACAGGAATTAAACCACAGTATATTATTGAGATCAACACAAATCAAACAGAACAGTTCATCGTTCCTTTAAAGTTGTGATTAGTAAAATTCTTCAGTTGTAAAAATAGTTAGTTATGATTCCAATTTTAAAACCAGTTACTTATCTTTAAACATTCATTTGACTAGGCGCTTAAATGTTGTTTTAACAGGTTTAGCAAAGCCTTAGTTTGCCTTAATTCAGCCATTTAACTGAGAATTGTCTCCGTCGTCTCACTCAAATCGCTAGAATAATGAAAATTATCAAAAGCAGGCTCCATGATTCCTACCGTTATTGAAACGTCTGGTCGGGGCGAACGCGCCTTTGACATCTATTCTCGACTGTTGCGAGAGCGAATCATTTTTCTGGGGCAGGCGATCGACGCAGACGTTGCCAACCTGATTGTGGCCCAACTGCTCTTCCTGCAATCAGAAGACTCCGAGAAGGACATTTACGTTTACATCAACTCTCCAGGGGGTTCTGTTTCGGCAGGTATGGCGATCTACGACACGATGCGTCAGATTACGCCGCCAGTCAGCACGATTTGCGTCGGGTTTGCTGCCAGCATGGGAGCGTTTTTACTCAGCGCTGGCACCAAAGGCAAACGGATGAGCCTTCCCCACTCGCGGATCATGATTCACCAACCGTTGGGGGGTGCCCAGGGTCAAGCGACTGATATCGAAATCCAGGCCAGAGAAATTCTCTACCACAAGCAGCGCCTCAACGAAATGCTGGCAGAGCACACCGGACAATCGATCGAGCGCATCCAGGAAGACACTGAGCGCGACTTCTTTATGTCAGCCGAAGAATCCAGAGCCTATGGACTGATCGACCAAGTAATTGAGCGTCGTCCGTCAGCTACCCGGCCCGCAGTGGTGAAGTAAGCGGTCGGGAGTGAGGAGTGAGGAGTAAAGACTTTAGACCCAAGACCTAAATTTCTTCTGTCTAGAGTCCAAAGTCTCATCCCTCATCCCTTTCTTAAAATGGAATCTGACTCATTGAGGGATGTCCCTTTGAGGGCAAAGCCTTGAGGTAGTGCAGAAACTCTAACAACTCGTCTTCGGTGAGTTCGGCGCGGGTTTTTTTGCCATAGGTTTGTTGGAGGTAGGTGCTGCCCTGTTTCTTTGTCCAGCCGATTCGCTCGATCTCGGTGCCAATCTGGGCGATCGCATCTGACAAATCCACTGGGTCGTGCTGCATATCGGGCACTGTGACCTTGGCAGACTCTACCGCAGGCTCAAACGCTTCGGTGTACTCATACTCCATCTCGATCGCTGGCTCAGGCGTGTCTAAACCCGGAAACGTGGATAAGAAATCGTCGGACTGAGCAACAGAAGGCGCTTCTTTTTTCTTAGTGCGGCCGCGAGGAGGAGACGCAATTTCTTCGGGCGTGGGGATGGGGTCTACTGGGGAAGCGAAACTATCTGCATCTCTGAGGGTCGGCTCTGTAGACGATTGACTTTCAGAAAGCTGAGGAGTTGCTAAACTGCCTGCAATCTCTGGTTGGGAGGCTTCGGTCATCAGTCGGGCTGACATCTCAAAGGCTGAAACGCTGGGAGAGGCAAGGTTAGTCGGGGCGATGCCCAAAACCTCCATTGCACGAATTCTGGCCCGATCTTCGGCAAGCTCAACGCGATCGGCGGCAGCCATTCCAGTCGCCATCGTCAATCCGCCCACTTGTACCAAAGCACGGACGACAAACTGACCTTCATGAACCTGGACTAGCTCAGAACTGAGGGCACCTGTCGGATAACGGCTGCGGAGTTGAGCAAACAAACTGTGACTCGTGGATTGGTGCAGTTCCGCAGGCAGCGCTTCACGCAGGGCAAACATAGCAGGGTTCAGCGAGTCATCTTGCGGTGTAGACGAATACATAGTGGTCGAGCGATCAATGTTAGAAATCAGATGGGTTGCATTCATGTCCATTCTAGGTGGTAGGGGACTTGACACTCTCTGGTCACAGCCTCAACTATTCCTCTCAAGAGAGAATTTGAAAGTTGCTCTGTGTGAGAAATTATAAAGTAATGGATTATCTCAGATTGTGATCACCTTTTCCTTAAATTAAATCTAAAAAGTTAATCTCAAAGGTTCTGCTCGATACCTGACCTCGCCAAAAAGTCTTGCTATAGTGGGTCACTTAAGAGGAGTTCTAATAACCGGATCAGCCTTTATTGTCTCTTATGAAATGATTTATAAAAAAGCTTTGGAAAGTCAAGAACCACTTCGGATCAATTTTGAACGTCAGCTTAAGCGCATTCAGCGAGATGTGTTGAGAATGGGGGCGCTTGTTGAAAATTCTTGTTGCTTAGCGAGGCAGGCTTTGTTTGAGCAAGACTTAGATGCGCCCCAGCGAATTAGGATTCAGGACAAGCAAATCGATCGCCTCTACAAACAGATCGAGTTGGAATGTGTTAATTTAATCGCCCTTCAGTCTCCTGTGGCTCAAGATTTGCGGCTGCTGAGTGCCGTGATGCAGCTTGTCCGTGACTTAGAGCGCATCGGAGACTACGCCAAAAACTTGGGAGATGTGGCCGTTCGCTTATTTCCTTACCCAGTTTCTCCTCACATGGGCGAAATTCGGATGATGTTCGATCGCTGTCGGGCCATGTTAGCGATGAGTTTGGCTGCGTTATCTAATTTGGATGCGGAGTCTGGGCTAGAGGTGAAACTCAAGGATGATGCGGTCGATTCAGACTACGAAAATCTTTATACTGTCCTGGCACATCAGTCTGACATCCAAGGTGTTGTAGAACCGATCGTTCTTTTAGTGCTCTTGATTCGCCACTTGGAACGCATGGCCGACCACGCCACTAATATTGGAAAGCGAGTTGCTTACATCGTGACGGGGCAGAGGTAAGGAACGAAGTTCTCTCTCATCCCTACTTCTTGTGGCGATCGTGCCCCTTTTCATGACAGTATTGAAAATAGCGCCTATCTGAAAAACCTGAGTGAAGATCGTTAGAATGACCTTTTTGGGTTAACTTAGGTGACTGATCGTGGGCAGACAAGCGACCTGAGTGTGCGACACTTCGCAGAGACATCCAACACGCTTTGAGAGGAGAGGTCTCTAGAATTGTCATTCGAGACAATGAACTGAGCAATTGGGTGAGCTTGGGTCAACTGACTGCGATCGGGCTGTGACGGCTGAAAACCGCAGACTCCCCACTGCCCAACGGGGAAACCACACAGGCGAGTGCCTTTTTGCGTTGAGTGAAAGGGGGTTGACTTGACCCTGTGGAAGCGCAAAACGCACGAACGAACAGAAGATTACGAGGACATATCGCTGCATGGAATTCTCGATCGCCGAACTGCTGGCAAATTTTACAGAAGATAAGCTGGTCGCCCCCAAAGCTCTAGAGAAAAAATTAGAGTGTCTCAACGAAGCCAGTCTCCGCAGATTGCAGATTACGCTAGATGCCCTGGAAAAAGTCGGCATTTTGGTGAAAGAGCGAGGCAAATATCGTCGAGTCACCGAAGACGGCGTGGTCGAAGGTAAGCTGCGCTGTTCGAGTAAGGGCTTTTGTTTTGCAATTCAAGATATCGAAGGGTCAGAAGATATTTACATTCGCGAAAGCCAGCTAAATCATGCCTGGAACGGCGATCGGGTCTTGGTGCGTGTGACCAAAGAAGGCAGTCGTCGCCGCAGTCCTGAAGGTGAAGTTCGGTTAATTTTAGAAAGGGCAAATCCTTCGGTGCTGGCTCGGCTCAAAAAAGCAGACTCTGGCGACTATCGGGCTGTGCCGTTGGATGATCGCCTCTTATTTGAGTTGGATCTTAGAGAAAACGGCAATCATCTAGAAGACGCGATCGATAACCTGGTGCATGTCGAAGTGCAGCGCTATCCATTGGGGCAACATGCCCCGATCGGCAAAGTCGCCAAAATTCTCGGCCCCGATTCTGAAGCGGCCGACATCGATATCGTTTGCTGCAAACATGACTTACCGCGGGCTTTCCCAGACCATGTTTTGGCCGCCACAAAAGGACTATCCGCCAAAATTAGCAAAGTCGAACTGAAAAAAAGGCTGGATTTGCGCGGGTTGACGACGGTTACGATCAAAGCGCAGGCGACCGATAGTGCCGATGATGCGATTACGCTCGATCGCACCGATGACGGCAACTGGCAGTTAGGCATTCATATTGCCGATGTGGCCCACTATGTTGAGGCGGGCGGATCGGTCGATCGTGAAGCTCAAAGACGTGGCGTTTCGGTCTATTTGGGCGAATTGGTGCTGCCCATGCTGCCTGAGCAACTCACTGACAACCTGTGTTCGCTACAGCCCGGAAAAGATCGATTGGCGATTTCGGTCGTGCTGACGTTAAACACAGACGGGCAAGTGATTGAGTTTGAAATTCAGCCGACGGTGATTCAGATCAACTATCAACTCAGCTATCACCAGGCAGAATTGATTCTCGCCAAGCAGCACACCGAAGAAGTTCAAGAATTTGAGCCAATCTTTGAAATGCTGTCTCACTTGTCAGAGTTGAGCCACGCCATCAAAGAGCAGCGCCGCCAGCGAGGAGCCTTTGAACTCAATCTGCCCGAAAAAATTTACGCTCGTCCCGATGGGTCAGAAGCCCCTGAAGAAGCTGATAAGTACACATTTAGCAAGTTTCACTACGACGACGAAGGATCTTTAGGAGCGGTAGTCGTTTCTTCGACGTTGCCTATTCACTCGATGATTGTTGAGTTGATGCTGTTGACCAATCAGACCGTCGCGACTCACCTTCACGCTTTAGAAGTTCCTGCTGTTTATCGCGTCCACCCCACGCCCGACCCAGACGACGTACAAGAACTGATCAAGCTAGCCGTCAGCATGGGCATTGACCTAAAGCTAGAACAGGAAGACGAAGTGCATCCGCAGGACTATCAAAATCTAACCCACAAATTTGCAGAATCTGAGTCAGAACGAGTACTAACTTATCTGCTGTTGTCCACGCTCAAACCTGCTTTTTATAGCACGACTCCAAAATCGCACTTTGGGCTGTCTTTAGAGCAGGGATACACTCACTTTACGTCTCCCGTTCGGCGCTACCCTGATTTGCTGGTGCATCGGGCCCTCCATGCTTTGTTTGAAGACGGGCGCGATCGTCGCTCTACTCGTGCCAAAGAAAGCGTCCATTTGCGTCATAGCTCCAGTCACGGACAAATCACCTGGAACGTATTGCCCACCGAAATTCATCAAGAGTTAGAGAGCCATTTTTCAGCCGTGGTGGTGCATCTGAGCGAACGCGAAAAAATCGCCCAGGATGCCGAAAACGACCTGGAAGGGCTGAAAAAAGCCGAACTGATGAAAGAACGCACGGGCGAAATCTTCCACGGGCTGATTACGGGAGTTCAATCCTACGGCTTGTTTGTTGAGATCGAAGAACTCTTGGTCGAGGGGCTGGTTCATGTCAGTTCGCTTAAAGATGACTGGTATGAGTTTCGATCGCGCCAACAAACCCTCGTCGGACGCAAAAATCGCAAACAGTATCGACTGGGCGATCGAATCGAAGTGCAGGTCAAGAGTGTCGATTATTACCGTCAGCAGATTGACCTGATTGCTGTAGGCGGAGGCAGCGAAGCCAGCGAAGAAGATCTCGAAGGTGAAGACAACGCCCTCGATCAAGAACTCGATAGTGAGGAATAATAAGGAAGACAATAAGGAAGATTTTGAGTATTGAGTTTTGGGTTTAAGTGTAAAAACTGCTCAGAATGTTAGATTCAAAATCCGAACTTAAAATCAATGAGCGTCTTCTGTGCCTTCTAATTCTTCTCGTCCGCTTATTTTGGGCATTTCGGGAGCTTCTGGGCTGATATATGCCGTTCGTGCGCTCAAGTATTTGCTAGAGGCGGAGTATACGATCGAGCTTGTCGCTTCTAAAGCAACTTATATGGTCTGGCAAGCTGAGAAAAATATTCGGATGCCTGCTGACCCTCTGCAACAAGAGGAATTTTGGCGGCAGCAGTGTGGAGTCGAGCTTGGCGGCCGACTGACCTGTCACTCAGCTACTAATGTCGGTGCTAATATCGCCAGTGGCTCATTTCGTACGGTAGGGATGCTGGTGATTCCCTGTAGTATGAGTACCGTGGCAAAATTGGCAGTCGGATTGAGTTCTGATTTGCTGGAGCGATCGGCTGATGTGCAGCTTAAAGAAGGTCGCAGGCTGGTGATTGTGCCGCGCGAAACGCCGTTTAGCCTGATTCATCTTCGCAATCTGACCACCCTCGCAGAAGCGGGAACCCGGATTGTACCCGCGATCCCGGCGTGGTATCACAACCCTCAGACGATCGAAGATCTCGTCGATTTTGTCGTCGCCCGTGCGTTGGATCAGTTAGAAATTGACTGCGTTCCTATCGATCGCTGGAAAGAAGGCTAGGATCAACAATGAGTTCTCAGTTTTGAGATTTGAATTTGCCCACCTCAAAACTCAACGCTCACAACTCAAGACTCAAAAACTATGCCTCTTCTTCGTCTCATCCTGCTGCTCGGAATTGCCATCCTGTTGCTGCTGTTTGTGTTGCCCAACTGGGCACCGTCGATGCAGCTTGTCTTTTTGGGCATTCGATCGCCTGCGTTTCCCTTGTCGCTATGGATTTTGGGCGCGATTGCGGCAGGCATTGTCACCACCCTTGTCATTTCGATTTTGTTTCGGCTGACAGGCTTCACCGCTCAACGCAAAGGACGAAAAAAGGCGCGATCGTTTGATCAGTCTTCCGCTAGAGCTTATTCCTACACGCAGGCCCCTGCTTCAGAACCCACGCCCCAAGCTGCCAACAAATCATCAGACTGGGAGGAAGACGCTTCAGATTGGTTTGACGACGATTCAAGCTGGGAAGACGAACCAAAAGACCGCAAACGCACCTCCGCTTCTCCGTCCCCTGACTCTGAGACTCGCTCATCCTACTCTTACAGCTACCGCGACCCTAAAGCGACTCGCCCTGCTGCGCCTGACTCTGTGGTGGATGCTGACTACCGGGTGATCATTCCGCCAAACCGCAATCTCGACCAAAATGAGGACGATGAGGGATGAAAGAATCGCTTCTATCGCTTGAGAAATGCTAATTTTTCCACTGTGTTCTTGACCGTATTTTTGACAGTTAGCTAAATCTTTTGAGTTCGCTAAACTAACTAATCTACCGGGACTTCGATCGCAGCCACATTCTCTCTAGGCTCTCGATCGTGTTGTGATAAGTGGCCGCTTTGTAAGCAAGATGCTGCGTGTAGAGCAGGTCAGCCAAAACGGGGGTGACAACCATGTTGATCGCAGTGGTTCCCATTCATGTATGCAGCAAGTCTCCTATCGAAATTCGTCTGGTCAAAAGCAGCGATCGCTCAATCCTCCAAAAACGCTAGGCTGGTGTAGAACCCTTATTCAATCAACGGACAACTCTTTTGTTAAAAGGCGTAAATCTCTATCTCATCGGCATGATGGGGGTTGGCAAAACCACGATCGGACGCTTGCTGGCAGACCAACTTGATTACCAATTTTTTGATGTTGATGCCGTCATCGAGCAGGCCAGCGGGCAGTCAATTTCTCAAATCTTTGCAGAGTCGGGTGAAGCAGCGTTTCGACAGCTAGAAACTAACGTTTTGGCAGAATTAGCTCCTTACACTCGACTTGCGATCGCGACGGGCGGCGGTATTGTCCTCAAACCCGAAAACTGGGGATATCTGCGGCATGGAGTCATCGTTTGGCTAGACTTGCCCCTGGATGAGCTTCATAACCGCTTGCAGCACGATCGCAGCCGTCCCCTGCTACAGTCTTCAGAAACGCTTAAAGCGAGACTCAACACGCTGACAGCCCAGCGTCAATCCCTATACGCTCAGGCAGATGTGAAAATTACAGCACAAGCTAATGAGTCTCCGACTGAGGTGTCTAGGCGAGTTATGGAAGCGATCGCTCAAGCCTGTCAGCAGAAGATCGCCGCCACTCAGGAGATCGATCGACTCAATCGAGAGGCTCCTTATAAAATTCAGAATCAGATTCAAAACAACTAGCTTCAAAACAGTTAAGGGCAGAAATGAGAGAATCAGACGGGAAAATAACTCTCCCATGATTCTCTTATCTCCACCCTCTCATACTTTGCAGAGTTCAAGATTGGACGAATAGCCTTTTCTCAATCGTTGTCCAACGCTGAAGGAATGCCCAAAATGGGGCAGGGAAAGTCCTGACCCAACTGCTGTATCAGTGAATGAGCGGTCGTTTCACAACCCAAAATCAAGAGTGAAGCGGACTCTTCTTGAACCACAGACCTTAACTCTTCGGCTACGGTGCCAAATCGCAGATGCGTCTTTAGTGACCCTCGCCACTCATCCGCTAGACAGCGCGCTTGCCAGAGAATGCGATCGGCTTGCTCAAATACGTCCGCCATCCCGATTGGTTGGATGAAATCACTGAGTTCGGGTAGCTCGACTACTGCTGTCTGATGACCCTGACGATCGGCTTTGCGAGGATATGGGCGCTCTCTCAGATCTACCCGATTTTCAACCTCTCGAATGCTTTCTGTAGGGCAATAGACCGGGATCTTAGTCGTTTTGTTTTCGACGACATACACAACCTGTACAGTGACTTGTTTGCCAGTGGCGAGCCGGGTCTGATGGGCAATCCACAGCGTCAAGTCTAGAGCCGTTTGACTACAAGGAGAACCCGAATAGCCAACCGCCAAATTGATTTCTTGCTTAGAATTTGGGGTCAGAGAATGCGCTTTGGGCAAAAGCACCATTTGATTCACTAGATCAGAACGACCCAGCGTGCTTTGAAGCCGCACCAACATGGACAAAATATTCACAGTAAAACCTCTCAGGATTAGGATAGGCGAGAGGTGGGTCAGGGCTAAACTCAACACTCAGAACAAATCCGAGCTTGAGATACCAGGAGACCTCAATGACAGTTGCTGACAGTAGCAAGTCTTGGGCGCTCCTCCCATTGCCGACGGAGTTAGCTGACGGGCTAAGACTGGAAGGTGTCTCTCTTAATCTGGGTAAGATTCGCCCCAAAAGGTTGGTTCCTCCGCTTCAAATTCGCAACTCAGAACATTTACTGAGCCAAAATTTAGATTAGGCTACCCACTCAAATAATGGTTTGACGGCACATGAAGGAGAATCCAACTTAGAGTTATGGAATCCTTCATTGATCAATCTAGTGCAGCTCTATGGTAAAAGGCTGCTACTTTTAAGACAAAAATCGTTTCTGCTTGAGTTTATTTAACCGCAAACTCTAACAGTATAACAGCGCAAATTACAGGTCTGCCTGTCCTATGAAAAGATATGTTTTGTTAGTGTCTGTTATCTAGACTACAAATACAACTATTTCATAAAGATTTTAGATTAATATCTGTCTAAAGACTCAGCTTAAAAGGAAGTTTAATCAGATGTTTTGAGCAGCCTCTGGGGTAGTGGAGATTCTTGGGAGACTGCTTTCTGGCTAGAGAATCTCTTAATTAACAAAGTTGAGAATTTGTGACGTTTGTTTCGACGTTTGTTTCTAATAAATTTTTGTATAGACGATTGGTTCTAGTAGCTCTTTTGAATTTGCCAAGCAGCTCTAAATAAGCAAAGGGTAAAACGATCGGCCAAAGTAGCGTCGCGATCGTCAACACAATTAAAGACACCTGTTTTTCTTCTTTTGACATGTCAGCGTCTTGTCGGAAAAAACCTAGCCAGCCGATAAACAAAATGGGCATCATACCAAGGTAAAAAACACCCAGGAAGAACAACAGTGTCTGCATTGTGGATAACCCTCATGAATGATGTTTTAGGAACTGATAGGGCTTCAATCGCTTGTTGATGGACGAGAAATGATATCCGAAGCGCCTTCTATACAAATACAGGGAAGCTCTGCTGATTCCATGAGCGTGAATACGTAAGCTGTTTTCAAGATGAGAGGTATTAAAAAATAAACTACCTCAAATCTACGGACAAGGGCTTCGTATGAGTCGCTACCTGATACGTTTAGTAGAAAGTTTACTTGAATTTGCTCCTTGCTGGACTGATCTGGGTCAACCAAAAATTCTCTTTTCCTAGAAGTGATGTCACTCAAAGTTTACGGTTTTAGGAGTCTATTGTGCCTTGAGTGAATGCTACTGACTCCATGATCTCCCTTTGGTTGTAGCAAAAAAACACGGTGCCATGTCTCTTACTTATGAGAGATCGTTTGCGGCGATACTGATGCATCTAGGCAATCGGTCATGGGTTATTAGTCATGAAATGCTCACTTTTTGAACTAACTTTTAGGCTCTAAACAGCAGGTAAACTCCAATTAACGCGATCGCCACCCCCAAAACTGCTCTCAAACTAACTCTTTCACCCATGTAAACGGCAATCGGCAAAATAAATAAAGGACTTGTATTGGTGAGCGCCTGAGCAACCCCAGTAGCGGCATACTTTAAAGCGGTCTGCTGAAGCCAGATACCCAGGTAGGTGCTGACAAAGGCGGTTCCGACTACTACCTTGAGCAATCGATGAGACTGGAGTGGTTTGATTAGACTACGAGACTGCCCCCGCAAAACGACCCAGAGAAGCAGGACAATCGTGCATCCCAATAATCGGATCAGGGTACTCCAGAGAGGGTCTACATTAGTTCCTGACAGGGCGGCCCGTGATAAGACGGCTCCTCCAGATTGTCCCAGGGCTGCCAAAACGCCAAAGATTAGACCTCGTAGGGGACGAAAGTGAGTTTCAGCTTCAGATGGGGGAACCCGTTCGAGGACGACCCATATCACTCCGGTGAGGGTCAGTCCGATTCCTAACCAGGCTGAGAGCGGCAGACTTTCTTGCAGAAATATCAGGGCTAATAGGGCTGACAAAGAGGGGGAGAGGGTTTCCAAGACCAGCGTTCGTCTGGCTCCGATGCAGTTGAGGGTGTTGAAGTAAGCGGTGTCTCCAAAGGCGATGCCCAAAATGCCGCTGAGGAGGAGCAAAATCCAGCTTGTGGGGCTGATATCGGGAATGGGTTGTCCTTGTAAAACCAGCGTAATCAGCAGGAAGACGATCGCAATCCACCCTTTAGTGAGATTTAAAATCAAGGGCGACACCTGCCGTCCGACACCTGTATAGATGATGGAAGCGATCGCCCAAATCAAAGCGGCCGTCAGCGCAGCAAATTCTCCTCTAAATTGGAGCAAACCAGCGGGAAGTAAGGACATAGCAGACAGAAGGTGAGGGCGGCAAATCTAAAACTCAGAACTCAAACCTTTTTCAAGAGGTCTGCTGTTTGGTGAGGCTCGACGATCGTATTGGCGCAGAGAATTCCAGAGGCGGCGACAGCGGGCACTCCAATTCCGGGAAGCGTGCTGTCTCCAACGCGGTAAAGTCCAGAAATGGGCGTATGGCAACTGGGAAACCTGCCTTGACCAACGGCGATCGCGGCTCCATACGTCCCCTGATGACGGCGCAAGTAATGGGCGTGAGTGAGGGGAGTGCCGATTAGCTCCAGGACAATGCGCGATCGTAGGTCAGGAATAATCCGTTCTAACGCACGAAACAGGGAGTGCGATCGCGAGCTTTTCCTCTCTTCATAGGTGTCGTCTCGGTGCCATCCCTCAAACGGTTCTAGCGTATAGGCGTGGAGGGCATGGTGTCCAGGGGGTGCCAGATTTGCATCCCAGACTGAGGGAATCGAAATCATGCAGGTGTTTCCTGGCGTAGTGATGTCTTGAGCCGCATCGTGAACGACGACGTGGTGCCCGGTCAGATTTTCTAAGCCGTCCGATCGGATGCCCAGATGCAGATGCATAAAGCTATCGACTGTGGGCGTGTCTAGCGAAGTCTGACGGTAAGCCGCAGGCAGATCAGTCGGTTTGAGTAACTTGGTGTAGGTGTCCCAGATTGTGGCGTTAGAGAGCACGATCGGAGCCGTCAAAATTTCCCCTTTTGTCTCTCCTTTTCTCAGCCTTTTTCTGAGCTGTACGCCTTGCACTTTGCCAGACTCAACCAAAATCTGCTCAACGTGAGTGCCCAACCGAAGCGTGCCGCCCCACTTTTCTAATCCTCTGATCAGCGCTTGAATAATCGCTCCACTGCCGCCGATCGGGTAGTCGATCACCGATCGCGTGCGCTCTCCAAACATAAAGGCGACTTCGGGGGCGATCGTGCCGTGAGCTTTCAACCCTGACAGCAAAAAGCACTCCAAGTCGATTAACTGCCGTACCCAGGGGTCGGTTACCGTCTCATCCATTAGTGCGCCTACTGACCCTTGAATCACGCCTATCTGAGGCAGCAGTTTCAATAAAGTGGGCAGATAGCGACTTAGCAAGACTGGAATCAGCTTCAAATCGGCTCTCAGGGCCAGCGTGGGAATTTCTCGTAAGCTGTCGTAAAGTTTGAGAAAGCGCTGTTCGAGTTGGGCCAGTTGGTTTGCCCCTTGAGGCGTAATTTGGGCAATTGCTTGCCGATAGCGGTCTGAGTTACCGTATACCGGAAAAGTGCCTTCGGGAAAATGATAGTGACCAAACGGATCGTACGCGATCGCTGCCACCGACTCGCCCAATACGTCCAACACTTGTCGCAATGGATTGACTGAATTGAGGTCAGCCAATCCGCAATAAAACGACGGGCCAGAATCGAAGTGAAACCCCTGCCGCACAAAGCTGTGAGCCGCCCCACCCGGAATATTGTGGCTTTCACAGACAATTACTCGTTTGCCATATCGAGCCAGCAGGGCCCCCGCGACCAGTCCGCCGATTCCACTGCCGATGACGATCGCGTCTGCGTTGGTTTGACTTTGCATCGTAGATGTTTAGGTAAATGTTTAGATCGGGCCGGTTTGAAGTCTGGGCGGCTAGAGTAAAACGTATTGCAATTCTCACTTAAGGAACTTTGCGACGATTGCGCTTTCCCCTAATTTTAAGTAGTGATGAAGTGCGATCGAGCAGTTACGCAATTACAAGGAGCTTAATGCATGGTACAGGCACAACAAGGCGATACGGTCAAAGTCCACTACACAGGTAAGCTGGACGACGGAACGGTTTTTGACTCCTCGGCGAGTGGCGATCCTTTAGAGTTTACGATCGGGTCGGGCAATATCATTCCAGGGTTTGAGAAAGCCGTTGTGGGCATGAGTCCTGGTGATTCTAAAACAGAAGTGATTCCGGTAGATGAGGCCTATGGTCATCATCGAGAAGAAATGGTGCTAGTGGTCGATCGCACCCAGATGCCCTCTGATTTAGAACCCGAAGTTGGTCAACAGCTACAAATTCAACAGCCTTCAGGTCAGACAATTCCCGTGGTGATCACTGACATCTCTGAGGCTGAAGTGACGCTCGACGCAAATCATCCTTTAGCGGGCGAAGATCTGACGTTTGACATTCAATTGGTCGAAATTGGCTAAATTCTGAGTTTTTGGCGACGAGATTGGCTTTGTGATCTGGGCGATCGGTCTGGAGGCAGAGCCAATTTTTGTGAAAATCAATGGAATTGCTCAGTCCGTTCGTAACTACGGAAAAAATTATCGTATAACTTTCTTAAATTTCCGTAATGTATTGTTGGGGAACTGAAGTCGATTGTCGCCAAATGCCTGATTTGCCCCTCACGGCAGATCCAGATTGAGAAGATTATTGTATTCTTGGATAATCTTGCTCATCCTCTATACGCCATGCCAGACAAGGTTTTCAGAGTTTCTGACTCAAGATCTGCGCGGTTTGTATCTCCTCATGAAGTTTGACAAGACTACTTGTGCATGGTTTCTATCTATATGGACTCGTTAAAACTTAAAAAATTATGAGGAAGGGACTTCTGCACAAGCCCATCGTTGTTTTTGGTTCCGTTATTGACAAAGTGATCTTCACGCATGTGGTGGTGATCGGCTTACCCACTCTGATTTACTACTTCATCTTGAAGAGCGGATGGAATCTCCTTGCCTTGCATGTGTGCATCCCCATCCTCTATTTTTTGACCTCGATCGTGGTGATTGGGGAGTCGGTTTCAACGGCAATCGCCTACTCAACTCCACGCAAACAAAAACCCCGGCTCGGAACGCTGCAACGCTGGCTGAGAATGCCTCGCACCTATGCTACTCATCGACATTTGCCGTCTGAGCCAAAACGCCCGCTGCCCAAGTGTTCTCTCGTCGTCGTGGCATATCTGCCCAATGAGCAGCACATCATTGTCAAGACGCTGAAGTACATCCTAAACAATGTGCACCGCCCCGAAGCTGGGCTAGAAGTGATTTTGGCGTACAACAGTCCGGTTCGGCTAGCCGTCGAAGATGAGCTAGAACGCCTCGCCGAACAGTATCCAGAATTGCGCCTGCTGCATGTCGAAGAAAGTCACTCAAAAGCCGAAAACCTGAATGCTGCGCTGAGAATTGTCACGGGCGAGGTGACGGGAATTTTGGATGCTGACCATCGCCCGATCGCTGATTGCTTCAAACGTGCGTGGAGTTGGCTGGCGAGTAATCGCTACGCAGTGGTTCAGGGTCGCAATGTAATTCGCAACAACAATAGCAATTTTTTGACGCGGATGATCGCTGTTGAGTTTGAGTGCATGTATGGGGTGAGCCATCCTGCCAAGTCGCTGCTGGCCGATACGGGCATGTTTTGTGGCTCAAATGGCTATTGGCGGACGGCTGTCCTCAAGCGGATTCGGTTTGCTCCTAGCATGATGACGGAGGATATTGACGCGACCCTGCGTACCCTGCTGAGAGGACACAATATTGTCCATGAACCCAGCATTATCACCACAGAATTGGCTCCGATCGACGTGCGATCGTTCTGGTTTCAGCGCAAACGGTGGGCCCAAGGCTGGCTCGAAGTGACGCTCAAGCATCAAGTGCCGCTGCTGCATTCTCACAAGTTAGACGCTTGGCAAAAGCTTTATTGGACGCTGCTTTTGATTTATAGCGCTGGGTTTCACTTTGTCGCGCTGCAAATTTTTCCGATGTTGTTTAGTTTGAGTTTGAGTCAGACGGAGCCACCGATCATTCCTCAAGAATATGTGTGGGCAACCACTGCTCTGACGCTGATGAGCGGGCCGATTCAAACTTTGGTGGCGTGGCGAGTCAGAAATAAGATGGTGAAACATCCGATTCGGGATTTTGTGGTCTATTGCTTGTTTATCCCGTTCTATTGTGTGTTTAAGAATGTGATTGCGATTATTGCCATCTACGATCACATTTTGGGTAATACGGAGTGGGTTGTCACTAAGCGTGGATTTCGCGAATCTGTTGCGGCTACACCTTCTAGACGAGAAGTATTGCGTAAAGCGAGCTAGTCAAAATCGTTCCTTTCTCAGTTCAGAGGTTCCTCACACGCTTCTTTGAACTTGATCAGAGATTAAAAGTTGTTTGAAATGCTACATTTTGAATCGTCGTGAGCGGCACCTGATAAAAATATTGACGATAAAACTGTTCTTCTCGAATCTCAGCTAGAAACTGTTCGGTGATTCTGGCGATCGCTTCTGATGACTGCGATTCTCTGGCTGCATTCCAGGTGATCTGAAAGCGGTCTGAGTAAGTGACGCTAAAGCCCAAATATTCCAGTGCTTTGAAGCCACTTTTGAGGGGACGATCGCTGATTCCTAACCGTTCGGTCAACTGCTGGCGCGTGGCAGTTTCTCCAGTGCGGCTCAAATATTTGGCGATGCCGACCAGTTGGGTCCAAATCTCGTGGGGAGGCGTGAGTGTGGGCGTAGGATACGCGATCGCCAGGTGACTTTTTGCGTTGAGGGCGCGACGAAACCAGGCTTGTAGCTCGCTCCAACTGGTGGGGCAGCTTTGCACTTTGAGCAGCTTTTCGGGGGTATTGGAGGGCATCTCAGTGCGCCAGTCGAGAATCCAATCCACTTGTGGCGAAGCTGTCTGAACGGAGGTTTCACAGGGACGAACGGCCACCAGGCGCACTTCATACTGTTTGCGAAAGGTATTGTTTTCGAGTTCGACGATCGCATCACAGCGACCTTGAGGAATTTCGTGGCTGTAGTGTCCCCACCAGAGACCGGGAAAGCCCGTTGTGACCGTTTCGTCCAGGATTTTGAACTCGGTTTGAATATAGCGGACTTCTTGCCCCTTCCAGTCGCGAGTGTTGCGATGTTTGCCCACTTCAAACCAGCAATTTTGGATTAGCAGTTTGGGAATCGGATTGCCCATGCCGCAAGGTTCGATTAGTTTGAGTTCTTGAAATAGCTCAAATCCCAATTCTTGAACGGTGACCTGTAGATCGGCTTTGAGGGAAGGCGTAGCAGGAAGGGGCTGTTGGCGCGATCGCTGGTTGATCGCCTCGACAAAGAGCGGTAGATTTTCGACAGGTAAACTCAGCCCTGCTGCAAACGGATGTCCGCCAAAGCGATGAAGCAGATGCGCCTGATCTTTGACCAGTTGGTATAAATCAATTTGATTGGCAGAGCGGGCAGACCCACGAGCCAGCGATCGATCTGAAGAATGATTCGCTGCCTCGGTGCTGAGAAGAATGGTAGGTCGCCCGTATTCTTGAGCAATTTGACCTGCGACGAGTCCCAATACGCCCAGATTCCACTGGTCATCCCAGAGAACGATTACGCCTGTGGTGGAGAGATCTAGCTGGGCAAGTTTGGCGGATACCTGTTGGGCAACATCTTTTTGTAAAGCTTTGCGGCGAGCGTTGGCCAATTCGGTCGCGTCGGCTAATTCTTGACAGCGCTGAGGGTCTTGACTCGTCAGCAACTCTACACAAAAGTGAGCATCTCCCTGAATGCGGCTGACAGCGTTGATGCGCGGGCCGAGACCAAAGGAAATATCGGTGGCTCGATCGCCGCTCCGATGACACCGTTCTAACAATCTCGTGATGCCGGGGCGGGTTTGTTCAGAGGGCTTGCGTTTGCTGTGAGTCTGGAGTTGTTGGATGCCTTTTTGGGCGAGATAGCGACAGTCGCCTTTGAGTTCTACCAGGTCGGCAATGAGTCCGATCGCCACCAGATCCAACAGCGTTTCTAACGGTTTTTTAGGCACCTCTGGCATCGTTTGGTAGAGCGCCTCAACCAGTTTGTAGGCGACGGCAACGCCTGAAAGTTTGGCTAACGGATGGTCAGCAGGAAAATAGCGCGAGTTGAGAATGGCGACAACAGGCGGACGATCTTTGGGCAGGGTGTGGTGGTCAGTGACGATTACGTCGATTTCTAGACTTTGAGCGTAGGTCAATTCATCCAGGTTAGTGCTGCCTGTGTCGCAGGTGACAATTAGCTGACAGCCTTTTGCTTTGAGCGCGTCAATGCCCGAATTGGACAAGCCGTGAGACTCGGTGAGCCGATTGGGAATAAAGTAAAAAAGCTGCTGATTTTGGGTAAAAAATTCTCCCAACCCATCCCACAAAACCGCCGTTGAAGTTACGCCATCGGCATCAAAATCTCCCCAGATGGCGATCGTTTCCTGAGATTCGTAAGCCGCTTTGAGCCGTTGAACCGCCGATCGCATCTCCTGCCCAAATTCAAAGGCGCTCGTTGGTTTGTAAAGATCAGCATTCAAATAGCCCGCCAATTTCTCAGGGTCGCGAATGCCCCGTTGCCAAAGTAGTTGAGCCACATACCGACCTTTCACGCCGTGAAACTCAAGCGTTTGAATGAATTCTGCTGGTGGCAACTCTGATTGAATAGCCCAAGCGATCGCTGACATGAATAATTCCTCAGATTTTGGGATGCCTCAAGGTTTAGATCTCAAATTTCGGATCTTAAATTTTGGATCTCACGTTTTGGGGTTTGGGCGACGGGGACGCTTCCAGACGGCTCGTTCTGCTTTTTCTCGCTCGTAGGCGATCAGTCTGCCGTAGTATTCATGCTCACTGAGATTTAGCGATAAGAAAACGTGTCGCCGCATATTGCCAAAACCCTTGCGATCGAAGAACTTAACGGCGGGAAGATTTTCGGGGTCGGTATCCACCATCATAAATCTTGCCCCATCATCGATCATGCGTTCTACCAGCTTATCGACCAGTTTGTCCGCTACCCCGCGCCGCTGAAAGTCGGGAGACACGCCGAGCCAAATGATGTAGCCATAAACCAGCGAGGCTTTGTTGATCACGGTTCCGAGAATGAATCCGGCGACGCGATCGTCCACTGCGGCCACCAGGCAATATTCGGGATCGGTGTTGTAGAGTCCGATCACTTCCCACTCATCCCAGGTGCGATAAATGTAGGGGTACAGGTCGCTGGTAAAAAGCCTTTCGCCCAAATGATAAACGGCAGCCAGATCATCAATCTCCATATCCCGAACTTCGATCGGAGGTGAGATGACTTCGCTGCTAAAAGATTCCGTCATAAAAATAATTCCTACGCCCTATCTTGATTACAACGGAATTTCTTGAATCTCTGCAAAGTTAGGTAAGCGTACAGTCGATTCCTCGCCATCTCCTCGTTGACAGCGCGTTGCAAAACTACAGTCTGCACACTGTTTTGAGCCTTCTGCCACTTGCGGAAAAGACTCGCCTTGCTCGTAGCGATCGATCCATCCGCTCAATCGTTGGAGTAGCTGGGTTAGATCTCGCTGAGTTTGCTGATGAGTCGTTGAACTGTAGGAAAACTTGAGGCTTTGCGGGTCAGCGTCTTCTCCAGACTTCGATTGAAAAAACCAGTAAGTCATCGAAATCTGCCCAGGATCGTAGTGACTCGTCTCCGCCAACACGAACGGATAGAGGCGAGTTTGCCAATTTTCTGCCAGTTGTCTTGACTTCAACGGTTTTGGGTAGGTCTTCCAGTCGAGAATTTGGGCCTGAGAGTCGCTCATCACCAACAAGTCATACACCACCGTCAGCAAATGCCCTTCTACTTCCAGAGTGCGCTGATGCTCACTTTGACGAAAGGTGGGTGCCTCTAGCTCCAAAATCCTGGGAGCCGCTCCCACAAATGCCGTAAACCACTGATTTAACTGCTCGTCTTCGCGAATAAACGGTTCCACCGGAAGCCCCATCTCCCACTGCTGCATCAACGAGTGAAAGCGGCTCCCCAACATCAAGCGCGCCTGCTGATCGGGTGTGGTGGGTGCTCCCAACTGTTCTAAATAAGTGTGCTGAAACTTACGCGGACAGGTTTCGAGGAGGTTTAACTGTCCTTGGGAAAGACGCATGGGAAGGGATGAGGGATGAGGGATGAAAGGGGAATGGCACGATCGCTAACCCCATTCTAAGTTTTTCGTTACACCTCACACCTCACTTCTCTCCCATCACCCTTTTGTCAATACAAACACGCTGCCCTCGTTGCCGCGCCCGATGCGGAGGTCTTCGTCCAGGTAGGTGATGTCTAGCCAACCTTGCTGATCGCGGTTTTCGACGCTGAAATCGATCGCCGCCAGTTTTTGTCCTGATTCAAGCTGCTCGATAAAGCGATCGGGGGTTTGATAGCCGATAAGTCGCTGAAGTCCAATCACTGATCGCTCAAATTTCACATCTACTCGTCGCTCAGAGACAGGTTTGAATCGGGCCCCAATGCTGACGATCGTCTCGACAAAGGGCAATCCAATCAGTTCGGCAATGTTGTAGAGCTTGGCTTCGGGGGCGCGAATGCTTTGGTAAACCTGCCCCAATTTGAGAAAAGGCACCTGATCGATGCTCAAAATCCCCCGACTGGTGGTGTAGATCAACCGCCAATCACCATCTAATAGATCTAAGGCTTCGATCGGACGCGGCGTAGGGTTGCGATCTTCGAGTTGAGCGATCGCCGCCAAAATCGCCTGCTTTTGAGAATCGGTTGCCAGCAGGCCTCGATTTTTGCCTGCGATCGTTTCTAATAGTGCTGCCTTCCCGATCATTCGCGTTCAACCCCGTAAACAGATGATAGGATAGCCGACTGATTACCCAATCGTAATTCTGCGGTCGGGATCAGGGGACGATTATTACAAATTTTCTTAAATGCAGCGATCGCTTTTCATAGCCAATTTCTAACCTGGAAAAAGCAACCTTGACATCTGCCAAAAAATGTGAGAATTCCCTGTTCCAATTTCCTTCCTGGATGGTAGACTCTGGTTGTTTCACTGCGTATAAGATTTAAGTAAAGCAACGTTAATTTTTGTTGTGTCTATGACTTACAACCCCTCATTACGTGAAGAACCGCGTGGGCAACGGGCCGCTGTGATTCCAGTTCAGCAAGAGTCCTCGATTCTAGATTGGCTAGAAAATACGGGCCGCCTGTTGGCTCGTGAGCCAGTGGATGCTGAATATCCAGGCAGCGAAGAAGAAATCACCGAGTTCATTTCAGAGGATGACAACTCCTTTGATCTCGACGACGACGATGATTTAGATCTCGAAGATTAGGTTGATCGGTCTATGGTTAGCCAAACTTAACCAAGTCTTGACCATAGACCTTTCCGAGTTGACCTAAAGTTCAAGGTATTGGACGATTTTTCCGAAAAAAGTCCTTTGGTTGGTGTGGTGTACTTGTGGAGTGAAGTGAGATTCTTGTGGACGCAAAGTTATTTACAAATCGGTCATTCAGCCTTTCCGGAACGCGCTTATTTTTGTGCGTGACGATCGGGCTTTCGGTAGCGGCGCTGGGGTTAGACTGGCTATCTGGACGATCGCTCGACCAAGGAGCCTCGCTAACCTTATCCTTGTGGATTTCTGCTCTGGCGACGGCTGGTGTGGGGTTCTGGGCAGTTCCGCTACTGCGGGTGCTCAAAGCAGGACAGGTGATTCGAGAAGATGGGCCGCAGTCCCACTTAAAGAAGGCAGGGACTCCGACGATGGGAGGCGCGTTCTTTGTTCCGGTGGCAGTGGGAATCGCGATCGTGCTTTCTAACTTTTCGCCGAATGTAATGGCCGTTTCTGCGCTAACCATGGCCTATGCGGCGATCGGCTTTTTGGATGATTGGCAGATTATTCGCTACAAGTCCAACAAGGGCATTTCGCCTCGCTTAAAGATGGGGCTACAAATTGGCTTCGCGATCGCGTTCTGCGTCTGGATGTACGCCACACAGCCCGTTAGCATCACGACTCTGGCGCTTCCCTTTGGATTAATGTTACCGCTGGGCGGCTTGTTTTGGCTGCTGGCTTCCTTTGTGCTGGTCGCTGAGAGCAATGCAACCAACTTAACGGATGGCATGGATGGTTTGGCTGGGGGAACGGTGGCGATCGCGCTACTGGGTCTCGGTGCCCTGGTGGGTCAGACTTCACCCGACTTGATGGTTTTCTGCGCTTGTTTGAGTGGCGGCTGTATAGGATTTTTGGTTCACAATCGCAATCCGGCCCGCGTTTTTATGGGCGATACAGGATCGCTGGCGCTGGGCGGTGCATTGGCGGCCGTTGCCCTGATTAGCAATTCGCTGTTTGCTCTACTGATTTTGAGCGGATTGTTTGTGATCGAAACGCTGTCTGTGATCGCCCAAGTTAGCTACTACAAAGCAACCAAGGACTCAAACGGCATTGGCAAGCGTCTCTTTAAAATGTCACCTTTCCACAATCATCTAGAGTTGACGGGCTGGACAGAGACTCAAGTGGTCGGCTGGTTTTATGCGATCGCCACCCTCCTGGCAATTCTCACCTTCACAATTCGCTAACTAATTCGCTAACTAAATGGTTTTACGTTTCGATTCACTAATTTTGAAACTGAGTCGCTTATGTAAGCAAAGTCTAGTATCATAGTGAATCGACACCTTGGAGAGATGGCTGAGTGGTCGAAAGCGGCAGATTGCTAATCTGTTGATGGTTTTAGGACTATCCGAGGGTTCGAATCCCTCTCTCTCCGTCCCAAATCGACCACTTGTAATGGGTCATGAATGTTTTAAATGTTCGTGGCCCATTCTTGTTTTTGAGCCAAATCGACAAACGTGTGTATTTTCTGAGGCAATTGGTTTAAGATGAGGCTCATTTCTAAGCGGTTGTGGCTCCTAGCAACTGCACACGAGACATTGAGGGGTTTAATTCGATGAGTCACTTGTCTTCACATCCTAAGCCGAAGTCGGCAGTCTCTCCGAGATACCCGCAAGGGGTCGCTCTTGCTGCCCTAACCCTAGCCGTCGGGTTTCTCACCGCAGCCTGTCAAGAAGCTGCTCCTCCACCCAATGCGGCCTCTCCGGGCACAACGACCGCTCCAGCCGCCGCTCCCACGACAGAAGCAAAGGGGCTGAAGATTGGGTCGCTCTTACCTGCAACGGGGGATTTGGGGTCGATCGGGCAGCAAATGATTGCTACAGTTCCGCTTTTAGTCGAGACGGTCAATCAGTGCGGTGGCGTAAATGGTGAACCTGTCACCCTCGTTTCGGTCGATGACCAGACCGATCCCTCAGCGGGGACAGAAGGCATGACTCGGCTAGCCGAAGCTGAAAAAGTGGCGGGAGTCGTCGGATCGTTTGCCAGTAGCGTTTCGACAGCAGCGTTGCCCGTAGCCGTTCGCAATAAAGTTGTGTTGATTTCCCCTGGCAGCACCAGTCCCGTTTTTACTCAACAGGCGAAGGAAGGCAAGTTTCAGGGCTATTGGGCGCGGACGGCTCCTCCGGACACCTATCAGGCTCAAGCGCTGGCGAAATTAGCCCAAGAGCGCGGCTTTAAAACGGCAGGTACGATCGTCATCAACAACGACTACGGGGTGGGCTTTGAAAAAGAATTTGTAAAAGCCTTTGAGAAATTAGGCGGCACGATCACGAACGCTTCTAAGCCGACTCGCTACGATCCCAAAGCAACAACGTTTCAAACTGAGGCGGCGGCAGCCTTTGCAGGTAAGCCTGATGCGGTGGCGGCTGTGCTTTATGCGGATACGGGCAGTCTGTTGGTCAAGTCTGCGTTTGAGCAAGGGGTGAGCAAAGGAACTCAACTGCTGCTAACGGATGGCGTTTATTCACCCGATTTTGTCTCCAAGGTGGGCAAAACTCAAGATGGCAAATCGATCTTGTCCGGGGCGATCGGTACCGTTCCTGGTGCCAATGGCAAAGCGCTAGATGCCTTCACAAAACTTTGGGCTGAGAAACAAAAGCGTCCCCTCGCTCCCTATGCGGCCCATTCCTGGGATGCCGCCGCAATTCTAGTATTAGCGGCCCAATCCGCCAAAGCCAATACAGGAGAAGCTATCAAAGACAAACTGCGCGAAGTGACCAATGCTCCTGGGACAGAAGTCACAGATGTTTGTAAAGGGCTAGAACTTCTCAAAAAAGGCGAGAAGATCAACTACCAGGGCGCAAGTGGCAACGTCGATATTGATGAAAGTGGAGATGTCATCGGCAACTACGATGTTTGGACAGTCAAAGATGATGGCTCTCTAGCCGTGATTGGCAAGGTTAGCCCTCAGTAGACCGGAGTAGCTAGTGAATTTCTGAACGATCAGTCTTTAGAACTCTCCCGAGGGTGCGATCAGGTCATTAAGCCAGCCGTCAATTTGAGCCAACAGGCGATGAGAGGCGGCTGAATTGATCGCATCTGTATCGCCAAATCGTTCCAACGCCCGGTTGTAATCTGCGATCGCATAGTTCCAGTCTCCTGACAGATGGTGCGCTCGCCCTCGTGCCCCAAAAATGTGGGCTTCTAAAACGCTGGTGGAACCGTTGGACAACAATTGGGTGATTTGCAGGGCGTGATCAAAGTTCTCGATCGCTTGAGCAAATTCTTCTAGCTCTCGAAACGTAATTCCCTGATTGATCCAGGCGCGAATGTTGGTGGGGTCGAGGTCGATCGCCATTTCATAATCTGCGAGAGCTTCTGTCAGACAGCCTTGAGCTGCATAGTAATTGGCGCGATTATTGTAGGCGCTGGCTAACTTGGGGTTGAGATGAATGGCGTAGTTGTAGTCATCCAACGCTGCGCCAAACTGACCCGATTGAAAATGAACCAATCCTCGGTTGTTGAAGTCTACAGAGCTGGAGGGGTTCCGTTCGAGGAGAAGGTTGAGTCCCTCGATCGCGTCCCTGTAGTTTCCTTTGCGAGCTTCACAGAGAGATTGTTGTCTCAGCAACCGATCCTGCTCACTCGGCTCTAGCCAGGTGGTGCGACGGGTGCTTTCTAGAGGTCTGCGACGCTGGCGAAGCGAATTTGTAGTGGAGCTACGGCGAGTAACGTGCGTTCTTCCACTCTTGAGATAAGTCGGACGTAAAGATCTGGAGTTGTCTTGACTGAGAGAAGTACGAGCGTTCATGCAATCCTCACTAGGCTTCTGGATTAACCTTATCGACTTGACGACTAAATTTTTTCTGCCTACGTGTCACAACCTGATACGTCTACGGTTAGATTTTAGATCTGTGAAGTGACAGCCGTGTTGCGTCGTGGTTTCGACAACAAGTTCTACAATGCCAATTCAGGTTATTTCTGACGAAACAGGAATTGACACACGGGTTCACACTTCTGGGTTAGACGATTGGGTAACAGGAAGGATAGAAATTTACGCGAACTTTGCATAACCTTAATATTCCCGAAAAATTAATTCACTAACGGCGGCTCACCTGTGTTGCGAGTCATAAAGCCTGGGGCAGACTGATCGCTCAACTTGATAAAATGCAGCAATCAAGCGATCGCACCAGTGTTGAACTGGGCTACACAAGCTGTTTATGACGACCACATTTTCCTACCCCAACACGTCCGATTTGACCGCAGATGACTATCTAGTGCTGGGTTTGGCAACCTGTTATATCAAAGATGATGGTGAAGTGCATGAGGTGAAGGTGATTGAGCCGATTCCATCTGCGGCACTCGAAGCGATCGTCAAAGGGATTCCGACTTCTTACTCCAGAGCGATCGCGACGACGATCGGCACCGTTTTGAGAGATGAAACGCCTCAACTCCCGGATGGTTTTCCGGCCGATGCTCAATTTTGTGATGATTTCAGCTTTCGGGCGACGGCGGCGGCTCGGACGTTTAAAGCACGATCGCAGGCGCAGTCTCACATCGCGATCGGAACAACCCGCACCGACTTTAACCACTCTACCGAACGCAAACGGGTGCTCAATTCTCAGCGTATCGTCAGCACCGAAGACAACGTAAAACAGCACGAACACACTCATAAGGTGCTGTAGGCTTGGGTTTGGGCATGGGGCAACCTCAAACAATGCTTTTAGAATAGTACAAGTGTACCCTAATTTCAGCGAATATTTTTAGTAGGAGTTTACGAATGTTGAAGCTCTACGGTGGTGCGCGGAGTCGGGCCTCGATCGTGCAGTGGTATCTAGAAGAATTAGAAATTCCCTACGAGTTTGTGCTGCTGGACATGTCGGCTCAAAAACACTTGCAGCCTGAGTTTCGTCAGATTAACCCCTTTGGGAAGGTGCCCGCGATCGTCGATGGCGGCTTTTCTCTCTGGGAGTCAGGCGCAATTTTGCTTTATCTAGCTCAGAAGTACAGCAAAGAATTCGACTCGCTCGAAACTCAAGGAACGATCGCC
Organism: Phormidesmis sp. 146-20; assembly: GCF_052939475.1. NCBI lineage: Bacteria > Bacillati > Cyanobacteriota > Cyanophyceae > Leptolyngbyales > Leptolyngbyaceae > Phormidesmis > Phormidesmis sp. 146-20. The sequence continues at coordinate 165,464 of NZ_JBJPHT010000005.1, read as the reverse complement.
CAGTGGATTCTGTTTGCCAACGCAACGCTGGGGCCAGGAGTATTCGTCGAGGCGAGTCGAGAGCGAGAGTTTCCCAGACTGATGCAGCCGTTAGATGAATTGTTTGGGCAGCAGCCGTTTGTGTTGGGCGATCGCTTTACGGTGGCAGATGTAGCGATCGGCTCGATGCTGTCATACATTCCTCTGATGCTGAAGCTCGATTTTGGTGCATATCCCAAAGTGGTGAACTATGTACAGCGACTGTCGGAGCGTCCTGCATTTGTTAAGACGATCGGCGGTCGAAGATAGTCCCTTTCAAGCTTGAATAGGAGCTATTCGCAGACAAAAAAGGGGATAGCTTTTACCATCCCCCATCAGTCAACAAATTTTGGGCAGAATCTACAGCTGAGGCACATAGCGTTCTTTTTCAGGAACGTTCGCATATTCAGCTACGATTTGACGAAACTCGTCGCCGTCGATCGTTTCCTTTTCAATCAGCAAATCGACCAAGCGATCGATGACTTCGCGATTTTCACGCATGATCCGGCGCGCATCGTCGTAGCAGTGTTCGACAATCATGCGGACTTGAGCATCTATGCGAGCGGCGATTTCTTCGGAGTATTCCGATCGCGCCGTCCAATCCCGACCCAGGAAGACTTCGCCTTGCTGACTTTCAAGCGAAACCGGCCCTAAATCGGACATGCCAAACCGAGTCACCATTTGACGCGCCATTCCTGTGACCTGCTGCAAGTCGTTTCCGGCTCCAGTCGTCACCTCGGAATCCCCAAAGATCACTTCTTCAGCAGCCCGACCACCCAAAGCACCCGTGATGCGTGCTAGGATTTGCGCTCTCGAAATCAACCCTTGATCTTCAGAAGGCGTAAACCAGGTCAACCCTTGCGCCTGTCCACGGGGAACCAGCGTCACTTTTTGCACAGGATCGTGAGCCTTGACCAGCGTGCCAATCACGGCATGTCCAATCTCGTGGTAAGCGATCAAACGCTTGCTCTTGCTGTCTACGAGCGGTGTGCCTTCCATGCCTGCGACGACGCGATCGACGGCATCATCCACTTCCAGCATGGTGACCGCCTCTTTGCGACGACGGGCGGTGAGAATAGCCGCTTCGTTCAACAAATTGGCGAGGTCAGCCCCAGAGAATCCGGGAGTGCGACGGGCGATCGCTTCGAGTGAAACTTCGGGAGCAATTTTTTTGTCGCGAGCGTGGACGTTGAGAATTTCCAGACGACCTTTGATATCGGGGACATCGACCGTAACTTGACGATCGAATCGGCCCGGACGCAGCAGCGCAGAATCCAAGACATCGGCGCGGTTGGTCGCAGCGATGATAATGATTCCAGTGTTGCCTTCAAAGCCATCCATCTCGGTCAGCAACTGGTTGAGGGTTTGTTCGCGTTCGTCGTTACCGCCGCCGATTCCTGCACCCCGCTGGCGACCCACTGCGTCAATTTCATCGATAAAGATGATGCAAGGTGCGTTCTCTTTGGCTTTTTTGAACAAATCACGGACGCGAGAAGCCCCCACCCCGACAAACATTTCGACAAACTCAGATCCAGAGATCGAGAAGAAAGGCACGCCAGCCTCACCTGCGATCGCTTTTGCCAACAGAGTCTTACCCGTTCCAGGCGGCCCGACCAGCAAAACGCCTTTAGGAATCCGGGCACCGACTGCGGTAAAGCGTTCTGGCTTTTTCAAAAAGGTCACGACTTCTTGCAGTTCTTCTTTGGCTTCTTCGATGCCTGCCACGTCGTCAAACAACACGCCCGTTTTGGCTTCCATCTGGAACCGAGCGCGAGATTTGCCAAAGCTCATGGCTTGACCTGGGCCACCCGGAACGTTTCCAGAACGGCGGAACAAGAAGAATAAGCCACCCAACAGCAGCACAGGGAAGACTAAATTTCCTAAAAGTCCCCAAACTGCGCCATCGTTGCGAGCAGGGTGAGAATCCAAATTAATGTTGGATTCTCTCAGACGAGTAATCAATTCGGGAGCATTGCCCGGAAGGTCAACGCGCAAACGCTGTAGCCGATTTTCCAGTTCGGGGTCGATCGCTTCAACAATGGCAGTGCGCCCACCATCATACAAATCAACGCTTTTGACCCGATTGGCATCCAAATATTCCAAAAATCGCCCGTAGGTCATGCGGGTGCTGGCGGTGTTTTTGCTCACCGTGGTGGGATTAGGAGCAAATGACCCCTGCCATAGGAAAAATCCAATAACGAGTGCAGGCAAGGCCCACAGCAGAATGGTTCTCCAGGAAGCTTTCATAAACTGGCAACCTCTATATGTGGCAACAACGGTTAAGTCTCGATCTTAAACAAAAGTGAAATTTCCTCAAGGGGAAGCGCGGATTTAAGTGGGTAGATTTCCGCTCTGTAAAGGCGCTTCTGAGAAAGTTGATTCGATTTCCAGACGTTTAATGAGAAATATCTTAATTAAATTTAACCTAATTGGGAGACATCCAGCAATCAGGTTAAAGATATGAGGTCTGATGCCATTCCCTTGCTTCAGGAATGCTGCGCTTGCTTAGTATCGATTTGCTTAGATGAGAGGTGACCGTGTTGGGGAATACGTGGTCGATCGCTCCTTTCGTGATATGGCTATTTTGTTGAATCAGAAACAGAATTCTCGGAGTGCTTGGATGCTGATCAGGCTAAAGCTAAGGGAAATTGCCGAGCAGGAAAGGTTTCAATTTATCTTATTTTCAGACGGCGAAGAACTCGCAGAAGGGCACCTTAGTGCGATTCCTGAAGGCTTGACTCAGGCGTTTGAGGACTGGCGGCAAGCCTATCTAGGGTTGGACAGCGTACGATTTCGCCTTACGCCCATCCCGACAAGGACAAACTTCTCAGAATTAGACATCGCGGGCTTTGCTAAAACGCTCAAATCGCACTTGGATGAGTGGCTCAACGGCGGTCAGGAGTGGCAAAAGGCGCGGGAAAGGTTAGCTCAAGTGCTGGCGCAAAACGCTGGCAGTGAGATTCGGGTTTTGCTGGATGTGAAGGATCATCGGCTACGGCGGTTTCCCTGGCAGGAATGGGAGTTTTTTGAAGACCACTTTCACAATGCCGAGATTGCTCTCTGTGAACGGTTTCAGCCGCCTGCTGTTTTACCTGGGTCGGGACTCGTCAAGATTTTGGTCGTGGTTGGCAATACGCAAAACATTGAGAAAGGGGTTCTCGCAGATCTGGAAGCTATCAAAAGCGTTGAGAAAAACGGCGCAGTGGTAGAAATTTTGGAACAGCCCAGTCGCCACACGCTGCTCGAAAAGCTGCGAACTCACCCCTACGAAATTTTTATTTTCACGGGACACAGCAGCAGTAACGCCAGTGGGGAGATTGGCAAAATTGCCCTTTCTGACACCGATGATTTAGAGATTGGTGAACTGAAACAGGCCCTACGATCGGCGATCGCTCAACGATTACAGCTTTGTATTTTCAATTCTTGCGATGGGTTGGGGCTGTCCAGACAGTTGGCTGAGTTAAAACTGCCCTGCACGATCGTCATGCGAGAGCCTGTTCCCGATGATGCGGCTGCCAAATTTCTCAAGGTGTTTTTGAAAAGCTTTGCGGAAGGGCGATCGTTTTTTCGCTCGTTTCGAGAGGCGCGGCAACGGCTGGAAGGCTTTAATCAATATCCGGGGGTCTGTTGGTTGCCTGCAATCAGTATCGGTCAGTCGGTACAGCCGCCCACTTGGGAGCAGTTAGCTGGCAAGGTCGCTGCGATCGCTTCAAATCCACTGCCAAAAGAGTCAGGGAACCGTAGTAAAAAGTTGATTTTGGGAAGCATTGCAGTTTTGGGATTGGTTGCAGGTGGAGTCTGGTTCTTGAATCGGACTAAACCCCAAATTCCAGCTTTAGAACCTAGCCCTGGCGTGATCGAAATCAGTCAGATTCAGTTTCCGGCAATGACAGTGAAGTATGGCGGGTCTGGCACGTTGTCACGTCTGGCAAATGGCTTAAAGGTGCTTCCGGGCGTTCCAAGCAGTTTTAATTTAGATTATGTGAAGCCGCCCGAAGAAAACGGCAGCGAAGTCGGCATTCAGATGTTGATCGATGGCGAACTCGATATTGCGCTCTCATCAACTCAACTGGAAACCAAAGATTACGATCGCGCCGCTCAAAAACAAGTGCGGATCAAGCAGGTTGCGATCGCCATTGACGGGATTGCTGTGGTCGTCAATCCCAGTTTGAATTTGGATGGGCTGACGATCGGGCAGCTAAAAGACATTTACACAGGCAAAATTACGAACTGGCAGCAAATCAATCCGTCTCTGCCCAGTTTGACCATTCAGCCCTTCTCTAATCCGCCACAGACCTCCGGCACGGCCAAAGACTTCAAAGAAAAAGTGCTAGGTAACGAAGACTTCAAGATTCCTCAAGAAAATTACACTCGTGGCTCGTTGAGTGCTGGGATAGCGAGAGTTGCTGATGCTCCGGGGGGCATTTATTATGCGACGGCTTCCGAAGCAGTCAGACAATGTACGGTAAAGCCGATTTCGGTTAGTCCGGGGGCCAGCAGCGGGTGGGTCGCGCCTTACCAGGGTAATTTAGGAAAGCGAGGGCCAGCCTGTACAGAGCAGGATCAGAACAAAGTTAACGTAGAAGCGTTTCAGCCCAATGGCCAGTATCCAGAGCGGCTAACTCGCAGGCTGTATGCGATCGTGCGTCAGGACAATGACCCCCAGCGAGCCAAACGCAAAGAGGCAGGAGAGGCTCTGATTAAGCTACTGCAAACTCAGCCAGGACAAGAACTAATCCGAGAAACAGGGTTTTATCCATTGCAGGCGGCGATCGCTTCGAGTGACCCGCAAGGGGTCGCTAACCTCTACCGGACTTCTGTAATCCTCAAAATGTAGGGGGTTGCTTTGTCTTTGTGGTAGGTGCCGACCCAGACTTGATAGCTGCCGGGGAGCCATTCTCCCTCGATTCCAGCATTTTTGTCCTGCAAATCGTCGTTGCACCAGACACCACCCGGCCCTTTGATGACGATCGTCGTGTCTTCAGAACTCTGCGTTTGAATCTTGAGATATTTGAAAGCGGCTTTTAGCTCGATCGTATGATTGGGGGCAGCATCCATAAAGCCCAAACAGCCACCCGTCGGAGAATCTGCCCGACCTGCAACCTCTTTGGCGGCAACTGATCCCCCTGTAATTCCCTTCAACTCTGTGGGGTCGGGGGAAAACTTGGGGCTAAGTGTGGCATTTTGAAACATTGGGGGACTTTGGGCTTGAGCAGGCATCGAGACGATCGCGCCTCCTATCATGGCTGAAAATACCAACACTGCCCATCTGCACTTTCGCTCGGAATGAATCTTAAGCATTGGTGTTTCTCGCGTTTGACGTGTCTGGTTCTCGAAGACGGTCTTTTTGGCAAGAGAGTTTCTCGTTGAGGGCAGAGTTGTTAGGTTCTAAGAATCCTCAACTTCAATACTGAATTTTAGGCGATCGTCGCGGCCCGTTCGAGTCGAGAACGATCATATCCCTTCTGACTTAACAACAGCCAGGACTGCACCAAATCTGGCCCATGCATCGCACCCGTCAGCGCGGCTCTCAGCGATTTCATCACCACCCCTTTTTTGACGTTCTGTTCTTTAACCACCTGCTTGATGATTTCCTGAATGCTTTCGCTGGTCAGAGAAGTAGAGGAGAGTGTTTCATGGATGGACTTGAGGGCTGCCGCCGCACCTTCCTGTTTGAGTTGAGCGATCGCTTCTTCGTCAAATTCAATCTCGCTGACAAACAGATAGCGCGTCATCTCCACGGCTTCTTGCAGGCGAGACAAGCTGGCACCAATCAGACTCGTCGTTTGCTCTAACCAGGAACGATCTGCCGGATCAACTTCATACCCCGCTGCTTGCCAATAGGGAATCAGCAGATCGGTGAGCTTGTCCACGGGCATATTGTGCAGATATTGACTATTTAACCAATTAAGCTTGTCCCAATCGAATTTAGCGCCAGCTTTGTTAACGCGATCGAAGCTAAAGTCCGCTGCTGCCTCTTCCAACGTAAAGATTTCCTGAGTCGAATCTGGAGGCGACCAGCCCAGCAGCGTCATGTAGTTGACTAACCCCTCTGCGGTGTAGCCCATTTGCTGAAAGTCGGCGATCGAGGTAACGCCATCCCGTTTCGAGAGTTTTGCCCCAGCCGAGTTAAGAATCAGCGGCGTATGCCCAAATTCTGGAACGGTGGCTCCCAGCGCTTCATACAGCAAAATTTGTTTGGGCGTGTTGCCGATGTGGTCTTCTCCCCGAATCACATGGCTAATCTGCATGTCAATGTCATCGACGACAACGACAAAGTTATAGAGCGGCTGCCCCACTTCGCTGCCTTCTGCTGCCCGCGCGATCACCATATCTCCGCCCAGATCGCGACCCTTCCAGGTGACTTTGCCGCGTACCATGTCGTTCCAGGAAATCTCGCGATCGTTCTCAATTTTGAACCGAATCACAGGCTTACGACCTTCTGCGACAAAAGCGGCTTCCTGTTCCGCTGTCAAATTGCGGTGACGGTTGTCGTATCGAGGCGCTTCTTTTTGCGCTTTTTGGGCTTCTCGCATCGCATCCAATTCTTCGGGCGTTTCGTAACTGCGGTAAGCCAGCCCGTTGTCTAAGAGCGTTTTGACCGCTTTCTCATATATCTGTAGCCGCTGCGATTGATAAAAGGGGCCTTCGTCCCAGGTCAGACCGAGCCACTGTAAGCCCTCCAAGATATTTTCGGTGAATTCGGGGCGCGATCGCTCCAGATCCGTATCTTCAATCCGCAGAATGAACTGCCCCCCCTGATGACGAGCAAAGAGCCAGTTAAACACAGCCGTTCGAGCGGTGCCAATGTGAAGCTTTCCGGTAGGGCTGGGGGCAATACGAACACGAATCATAAGGAAAAGGGTAAAGGAAAAGGATAAAAAAGAAAAAGGATGAACTCTTTAAGACAACGAATGAATTTTACTTCATCCCTCATCCCTCATCCTTCATCCTTACTTCTTAACGGGACTGACGGGGCTCGAACCCGCAACTTCCGCCGTGACAGGGCGGTGCTCTAACCAATTGAACTACAGTCCCTCACTTCTGAGGTCGCAACCTTTCAGCGCGATCTCTATTGTGCCGATCGACCCTTCTTTTGTCAAACGTTTTGCGAAAGTTTTTTGAAACAAGGCTTTTGGGAGGGCGATCGGCCCAAGTTAGCGAAACGGAATGGCATTCAATTCACTATTTTTTACGATAGTCTGCGTCCTTCCAACAGAGCGGCAAATCTTCGCCCGAAGGAAACAGTAGCGCTTCTTTGCGAAACGGAGTCGGGTCTTGCTCTTCTTGCCCTTCTTGAATCCGACCTTTGGTTTCGTCTTGAGCGGGATTAAATAAAGATTCCAGATCTAGAATTTCAACCAGGTTGCCCGTTTGTTTTTCCTGCAAAAGCATGGAGTTCTCCATAAATGCTTGAGTACGCTACCAGAATGCGGTTTCAGAAATGGCTTCTCATCTATCTGAGGGCAAGTTGGGCGATCGTCTGAGGGATAATAGCGATCGAGCGTTCCACCCAGGCTTCATGCGAACTATTGCCGAAATCAATGACAAAATCGATCGCCATCAGGCTACCGTTCTCACCGTCGAAGCCCTGAAAGCGCGAGTTGCAGAAGTCGGCGTGACTCAAGCAGCCAAAGAAGTCGATGTTGTGACAACGGGCACCTTTGAGCCGATGGAGTCTTCTGGGGCAATTTTGAATCTGGGGCAGACTGATCCACCCATTAAGATCCGTCAGTGCTGGGTCGATGGCGTGTCGGCTTATGCAGGGTTTGGGGCGGTCGATCTGTATCTCGGTGCCTCTCAAATGGTGGAGTATTCGGGCATTGGTGACGGGTCGGACAATGAGGACTCACGAGAGCGGGGCGGTGGGCATGTAATCGAGGATTTGATTGGGGGAAAGTCAGTGCATTTGCGGGCGATCGGGCAGGTGACAGACTGCTACCCTCGTGCCTCGTTTGAGACGACAATTACTCGCGAAACGATCAATCAGTTTTATCTATTCAATCCTCGTAATCTCTACCAAAATTTTATTGTTGGGGTGAATGGCGGCGATCGTCCCCTTTTCACTTATTTGGGGCCGCTACAACCTCGATTAGCGAATGCGGTTTACTCCAATCCAGGGGCGATTTCCCCGTTGCTCAATGATCCTGATTTGCAGCTAATCGGGATTGGCACGCGAATTTTCTTGGGAGGCGCGATCGGTTATGTGACCTGGGAAGGCACTCAGCACTTTCCGTTACAAAAACGACTGCCCAACCGAACTCCGATCGGGCCCGCTGCGACCTTGGCGCTGATTGGTGACGCAAAACAGATGGAGACTCGTTGGGTGAGAGGCTGCTATCTCAAGGGGTATGGCCCGTCGCTGATGTTGGGTGTAGGTGTGCCGCTGCCCGTTTTGACTGAGGAAGTGATTTTACGATGTGCCATCCAGGATCAGGATCTGGTGGCTCCGATCGTCGATTTTTCGATTCCTCGGCGGGTTCGTCCTACGTTCGGATTGGTCAGCTACGCTCAACTCAAATCTGGCAGAGTGGCGATCGACGGCAAATCTGTGCGAGTGGCCCCTTTATCGAGTATCCATCTAGCGCGACAGGTGGCGATCGAGCTAAAGCAGTGGATTGATCAAGGAAAATTTACGCTAACTGAAGCGGTTGCCCCGATTCCCAACGATCGCGCATTCATTCCTCAAGATTTGAGAGGTCGCTGATGTTTGCCAAAATCCGGGGCACCGAAATCTACTTTGATATTGAAGGGTCAGGACTGGTGCCCGACGGCTCTCGAATGCGAGAAAAACCATTGGCATTTCTGATTCACGGCGGGCCAGGAGCGGATCACACATCCTACAAGCCAACTTTTTCTGCTCTGAGCCACAAAATGCAGTTGGTGTACTTTGACCATCGAGGACAGGGGCGATCGGCACGGGGCGACAAAACGACCTACACGCTGGATCACAACGTTGAAGACATGGAAGCTTTGCGTCAGTATTTGGGATTGGGCAAAATCGTCGTGATTGGCGGCTCCTATGGGGGAATGGTGGCTCTGACCTATGCCAGTCGCTATCCTGAGAATGTGTCCCATTTGATTGCGATCGCCACCGTCCCTGATTCTCGGTTTCTGCAACGAGCGCAAGAGATTTTGGCAGAACGAGGCACCCAAGAACAGCAAGCGATCGCTCAATTTCTCTGGAATGGCAACTTTGAAACGGAGGATCAGCTACGGGAATATTTTAAGGTGATGCGATCGATGTACTCCGTCACCTACGACCCCACCGACAAATCAGCAAGTTGGGATCGCACCATTCTCTCAGTCGATGCTATCAATGTCGCGTTTGGTGGATTTCTAAAAACCTACAGTGTTTTGGATGAATTGCCCAAAATTACGGCTCCAACCCTGATTATTGCTGGCCGACACGACTGGATCTGCCAGCCCGAATTTTCAGAAGAAATGGCTAAAGTGATTCCCAACGCTGACTTAAGAATTTTTGAAAACAGCGGTCACGCCATTCGAGCCGACGAGCCAGAAGCTTTGTTGGATGCGATCGCAGGGTTCATCGTCTACAAAAAATAAGCCTGCAAAAAAATAATCAGGAATGGATCGAAATCCACCCCTGATCACTCAGCCAGACTGAAGACCTCTAAGCCTCTGTTGTGTTTGTGTCGCGCTTTTTAACAGGCTTTGGTAAGGGATCTTTGCGCGCAGGTGCGGGGGTAGACGGTGCCCCAGCGGTTGGTTTTGACGCACCTCCAGCCCGGTTAAACGGACGCGGTGACGCAAAATCTCGTCTCGGTCGATCGCCGCTCCCCCTGCTAAACGAAGATTTGGGCTTCTTCTTAGGCGGAATCATGCCGATCGGGGTTCCCTTCTCAATCACCAGCCCGTCGCCCCGTCTGCGAACTTGCAGATCCCAAAAATAGCCAACGACCTTACCAGTCAGCGTTCCTTCAAGTTTGAGCTTGAAGCATTTGCTGCGGTTGCCGTCTTTTTTGCGAGGCGCTTGCTGAATCTTCACCACCAGAGAGTTTTCTTCGGGCGTGTGAAAAATCACTTCTCCACGAATCGAGAAATAGTCATCATCCGCTTCTGACGAAGGTTGGTAAACGATCGGGGGTTCTTCATCTTCTGAAGGTTCGCCGTCTCCCTCTTCCGCCTTGTTCAGCTTCTCTGGCTCCCAAACTCCGACGATTTGAGCGTGCAGATCTTCTTCTTTCTCGCGGGTGCGGGGATACACCACCCAGAGATGGTCTTGTTCTAAGTCCAGATGATTTCTCACCAGACTCATCACCCGACCCAATAGGACGGCCTGAATTTCGGTGCCATCGGTGGTGAACAGCGTCCCACGGGTAAACTGCTCTTCTGATGCGGTATAGCGACCTCGCAGGAGACCGATCGCTCGATACTGCATTGGCTCACTCGGTGCTGGGATGGGCTTGTGGCGCAATCCGTCATCTGGAGGCGCTTCTGGCGTTTCCTCTACAAGGGGAGGCGGCGGAGTCGGCTCAGGCTCGATCGCTTTGGGTGGCATGACTGGTCTGGCCACCGGACGCATCAACGGGCGCTGGGGAGTCAGCGGGGCCGTGTCTGGGGAGGTCTCTGAGGAGCTAGATGGGGGCGTTTCAGCAGGGTCTTTATGAGTCTCAGAAGAAGCATCGTTGAGGGGTTGCTCATCCAGGGGGGCCTGGGGGGATGCGGGAGACTTGGGAGGTTGGAGAGGACGGTTGGGCAGGGGACTCATAGGCTATCATCGTCACGGGCTGAGGGCAGAGTTGCATCAGTCAGCATATTGTACTAAATGCAGTCAGACTAAGAAGGAATCCGAAAGCTTTTTGCATTTCTATAAAAGATTATGGAATGCGCTTTTCAGAATTTCTGCTGGGGAGCCATCTCAGAGGTTGTCGAAAAGGTTGACCCACAGACTCATTCTTAGCATTTACGTTGGTCAGCATCAATAACGCTGTGTCTATGATACTGATTTCTGATGACTGACAAATCGACTCCAGGCAGACAATTTTAAGATTTCCCTGGTTCTCTGACGGATCAACAGACCCGGTTTGTATCAAGCCTCACAGTTAGAAGATTTCTATCGCCAAATCTATCCCAATGGAGGACACAGCATGGAGAAAATCTGTCTTGTGTGGCTCTGTTTCTAGATCGATCTGTTTCTCGATTGAGATGGGCGATCGCACAGAGCAGACCTCTTTCTTTTAACCTGCTGCTTAAATGCTCGGCGGCTCATGTTAAGCCAGTTTGATGAAGTCTTTTAACTTCGTTGATTTGGGCAGAAGGTCGATTATTGGTCAAGCATTGACACGATTTGTAACCAGGAAATGAGTGCCCTACTGCTGTTTCTACTTTTTTAGCAAAACCCCTTGACTCTGACGTGACGTGAGGCTTTTAGGATGAACTCGTTCACAGTTAGAGCAAATCAAGGAGGAACAGGATGCAAACCACGGGGTTGAAAGTGGGCGATTTAGCAAAACAAACAGGAGTCTCTGTTCGGACGTTGCACTACTACGATGAAATCGGTTTATTGTCGCCTTCTCATCGTACCGAAACAGGTTATCGACTGTATGACGAAGCGGACATTATTCGATTGCAGCAAATTGTGTCGCTGCGGCAGGTTGGGTTCTCTTTAGAGGACATTCGATCGTGTTTGGATCAGCCTGATTCTTCACTTGATCACATTATTCAGTTACATCTCACTCGTCTGCGCGAACAAATTGATTTATCTCATCGATTGCTCACCCGATTGGAAGCGATCGCACAGACCCTAAACTCAGCAGAATCTGTTTCTGTCACGACTTTAATTCAAACCATTGAGGCTATTTCTATGTTGGAAAAGTACTACACGCCAGAACAATTAGAAACGCTCAAGCAACGTCAGGAGTTGGTGGGTGAGGAGAGAATTCGTCAAGTGGAACTAGAATGGCAGGAACTGCTGGAGCAGGTTCGCAATGAGATGGAAAAGGGCACCGATCCAACTAGCGAGTCAGTGTTAAGGTTGGCTCGACAATCACTCGCGTTGATTCATGAATTTACAGGCGGGGATGCAGGAATTGAACGATCACTGCACACGATGTATCAGCAAGAAGGAGCGGACGTTGCCAGTCGGGGGGTTGTTAATTCGGCTACCTCTGAATATTTGAGTAGAGCGGTGGCAGCTCTAGAAGGATCAGAATCGTGAGCTTCTACGATGGGTGAGAGGGGCACCAGTCTCTCGTATCACTTCCAGGGTGTCAAGGTGTAAAGAAAAAAGTTAGATAGGGGACTTGGACAGGGGACTTGAACAGGGAACTTTAGACAGAAGACTTTGGACAGGGGACTTTAGACGGGGGGCTTCTGACTCTGGGCAGTTGTCTGGTGGGGTTGACTAGAATGGGGGCTAGAGGGTCTGGGCATTTTCAGTTCTTTCACGGCTTAATCTTTGTTTCAGGATGCGATCGATGCAAATTCCTTTTGTTGGTAAAGATAAAAAGCTCCCTCGATGGCTGCTGGGGTTGATGGTGGCTGGGGTGATTGCGATCCCGGCGGGTACTTATTGGGCTTCGCGCACGGCGACTCCGCAGGCAGATATCAAGACGCTGACGACCCCGGTGAAGTCTGAAACCTTGACGATGCGAATTACGGCCAGTGGCACGATCGCACCTGTTCAGACCGTCAATCTCAGTCCCAAAACACCTAGCCGCATTGCAGAATTGTATGTCGAGCAGGGCGATCGGGTAGAGGCGGGTCAAGTGATTGCTCGGATGGAAAACAACGAACTGCAAGCCCAGCGCGCTCAGGCGGTTGCCAGCCTCGAAGAAGCCCAACAGCGGCTCAATCAGCTAAAAGTTGGGACTCGTGTCGAAGAGATTCGTCAATCAGAGTCAGAAGTGACTCGCGCCCAGGGTGAGATCAACCGCGTCCAGGGGCAGATTGCCGATGCTCAATCGCAGTTAGAATTCGCTCGAACCCAGACTCGACGGCAGAGAGAACTGGCCAACCAGGGAGCGATCGCCGCCAACTCGCTCGACGAATTTCTTCGCAAAGAACGTAGCGCCCAGGAAGCTTTAAACCAAGTTCGCGCCCAGCTAAGTCAGTCTCAAGCTCAATACAGTCAGGCGGTGCAGCAGCTTGCTCAAAAACGCAACGGGGCGACTCGTGAGGAGATTGGTCAGGCGGAGGCGAGAGTAGCGGCTGCGGTGGCTCAGGTCAAGCAGATTGATTCTAATTTGGCGGATACGGTGATTCGTGCGCCTTTTGCAGGGCAGATTACGCAACGCTACGCCAGTGTGGGAGCCTTTGTTACCCCGACGACTTCTGCTTCGGCGACCTCTTCGGCGACTTCAACGTCGATCGTCGCCCTCGCCACTGAGTTAGAAGTGTTGGCTAAGGTGCCCGAAGTGGATATTGGCAACATTAAGCAGGGTCAGTCGGTTGAGGTGAGAGTAGACGCTTTTCGGCAGGAAGTCTTTAAGGGGCGAGTTCGTTTGATTGCGCCCGAAGCGGTCATCGATCGCGATGTCACCTCGTTTCAAGTGCGGATTCAGTTACTTTCGGGGCAAAACAAGCTGCGATCGGGGATGAATGCCGATTTAAGTTTCTTAGGTAACCAATTAAACAATGCCTTGATGGTGCCAACGGTCGCAGTCGTGACCCGCCAGGGACAAACGGGCGTACTCGTCCCAGGAGCAAAAAATCAACCAGAATTTAAGGAAGTTACGATCGGCACAAGCATGGGAAATCAAACCCAAATTACCGAAGGATTGAATGCAGGCGATCAGGTTTTTGTACAGCTTCCCGAAGGGCAAAAACTACAAACAATCATTGACGGCGACACCAACAAATAGGACAGCAGAAACATATGGCAATGGACTGGCTTGAAAGTGGAAAAATGGCAGTCAAAACGCTCACTGCGAATAAACTGCGAAGTAGCTTAACCATGCTGGGAATGATCATCGGCAACGCTTCGGTGATTGCGATGATCGGTATTGGACAAGGGGCACAGCGACTCGCTTCTGAACAGTTTGAGTCATTGGGGCCGAACGTTCTTTTTGTTACGCCGGGGTCAGGTCAGGCCAGACAGAGAACGACTAACTTGCCAAGAACGCTGGTCTGGGGAGATGCCATTGCGATCGCCACTCAAGTCCCTTCGGTCAAAGAAGTCGCGGCTCAAAGACAGTCTCAACAGCCGATCGTGTATGGGGGACGCAACCGCAGTTCTTTAGTCGTGGGAACGACCCCAGAATTTCTCTCAGTCCGCGATTTTGATGTGGCTAAAGGACGGTTTTTGACCAATGCCGATCTCGATCGCAGTACCAAGGTTGCTGTTTTGGGGCCTGAGTTAGCGGCGGATTATTTTGGCACCAAAGACCCGATCGGACAGCGGATACGAATCCGCAACATTAGTTTTGAAGTGATTGGAGTGATGCAGGCGAAGGGGTCATTTTTGGGCAGCAATCAGGATGACGCGGTTTATATTCCCTTGACGACGACGGCTAATCTGCTGACCGGACGCACTTCACCTTATGGACTGGATCTCACCTTTGTTTCGGTATCTGCCAAAGATGAAGCAAGTGTCCAGGCGGCCGAATTCCAAATTACAAACCTGCTGCGCCTGAGACACAAAATCGTCAACGAAGACGATTTCACCGTCCAGACTCAAAAAGACATCCTTCGCATCGTCGGCACGATTACTGGAGGCCTCACCGCAATGCTGGCCGCGATCGCCGGAATCTCGCTCCTCGTCGGCGGCATCGGCATTATGAACATCATGCTGGTTTCTGTCACCGAACGAACCCAAGAAATTGGCTTAAGAAAAGCGATCGGAGCCACCGAACAGGATGTCCTCGTCCAATTCATGATCGAAGCCGTTCTCTTATCAGCCGCAGGTGGACTCATTGGCACCGCTGTCGGAGTGAGTGGAATTCTCCTCGTTTCTGCGTTCAGTCCCCTACAGGCAGGTGTCGCACCGATGGCGATCGCCCTAGCCGTAAGTGTATCCGGCACGATCGGACTCGTCTTTGGAGTCATTCCCGCCCGCCAAGCCGCAAAACTCGACCCGATCGTCGCCCTCCGCAGTGCCTAACTCTGTCATCCTCCAAATAAAACGCGAGACCTCAACTCCCACCAACCAATTCTTTCATCCCTCATCCCTCATCCCTCCCCATGCCCCAACCTGTGATCATCCGACTCGAAGAAGTCACCAAAGTCTACGGCTCTGGCGAGACTGAAGTTCATGCTCTGGCGGGTGTGGATTTGATTGTCGAACAGGGCGAATATTGCGCCATCATGGGCGCTTCTGGATCGGGCAAATCAACGATGATGAATATTATTGGCTGTCTCGATCGCCCCACTGCCGGACGCTACTACTTAGACGGGGTAGACGTTTCGGGACTTCAGGACAAAGATCTGGCGCACGTTCGCAATCTCAAACTGGGCTTTGTGTTTCAGCAGTTTCATCTATTGCCGCAGTTGAGTGCGCTCGAAAACGTCATGCTGCCGATGGTCTATGCCAGCGTTCCGTCGGAGGAGCGTCACAACCGGGCGAAAGAGGCGCTGATTAAAGTGGGACTCGAAAATCGGCTGGCCAATCGTCCCAATCAATTGTCAGGCGGACAACAACAACGGGTGGCGATCGCGCGGGCTATTGTCAATCGTCCCGTTCTTTTGCTGGCAGATGAGCCGACGGGCGCGTTAGATTCTGAAACCACCAAAGAAATTCTCAGCATCTTCACCGAACTGAATGCGAGTGGCATGACCGTCGTGATGGTGACACACGAACCGGATGTGGCCCGCTGTACTCGCCGTGTCATTTGGTTCAAAGATGGGCAAGTCAGAAAGCCATATCTCGCGCCTGAAGAGTTGGGCACGGTGACGGCCGCCTGATGACCTCAGTGTGATTTTTTAGCAAATTCGGCGGGAAGCCCCGCGCTCTACCTGTACTCAGGTGAGCGTCGGGATGAAAGCCAGGGCGTTGATGAACTGTCCCCTTGAACAATGTAGAGCGAAGCCCCGCGAGTGATTGGGGACGGTGAAGAAACGCCAATCTCTTACAACTCACCACGAGTTACTTTGTCTAGAAGTTCTTTCGGTTGAGTCTGCACATATCGAATCAGGATGTCTAGCTTTGTGACACCCACCGAATCAATTGAGTAAGACTCATTCCAAAACACTCTAGCGGTCTTCTCTCCAGTTCTACGGCTGATTTTCGGATAGTAAGTTTTTGCTAAATGGTCTGCGAATTCTTGGTTCATTTTGCGACTTGAAACACTTTTAATGTTGCCAATAAATTTATCAAGGTCGGTTTGAGGAAAGAACCTGAAAACGAGGTGAAAGTGATTTGGCTCTCCGTTGCCTTCAACGTATTCGCACTGCCACTTGGCGCAAAGATCTTTGATGATCTCCTTCAGTCTTTCCAGCATCGGCTCTGTAATCACGCTATATCGATATTTGGTTGTTAATACTAAATGAGCGTGTAAGCGACTAACACCCCTAGAACGTGTTTTGTACCCGCGTTTCACTGACTTTTAATAAATGAACGTGATATAATTATCGCATGAGAACCGCATATCAGTATCGATTACGTCCAACCTCTAGCCAAGTCGCCACATTGAGCAACTGGCTAGATTTGCTGCGTCGTCAGTATAACTATCGACTCGGTGAGCGGTTCTCATGGTATGAGCAAAATCGCTGTGATATCAACGCTTGTGCGCTAATCTGCTACTTGCCAGAACGACGAGACAACCCTGATTTCTATTCGCAGAAGCGGGATTTGGTCAACTCGAAAGCGCTGTTTCCTGAGTACGCAGATATCCATTCTCAAGTGCTGCAAGACTGCATTGCGCGGGTAAAGAAGACATTCGACCGATGGATGAAGGGAGATTGCAACGGTAAGAAATCAGGGAAGCCACGATTCAAGGGAGTGGGGCGATATCGCTCGTTCACATTTCCTCAGATGAAGCAAGATTGCATTCAAGGCAAGTTCATCAAACTGCCGATGATTGGCAATGTGAAGCTGATTCAGCACCGTCCGTTACCCGATGGATTCAAGATCAAGACTGCCACTATCAGCCATAAAGTTGACGGATGGTACGTTGTCTTGAGTCTCGAAGATGCTTCTGTACCCGTTCTCACTCCTGATATTCCAGCAATGGAAAACACTATCGGGATTGATCTGGGTTTGAAGTCGTTTCTAACGGATGATTTGGGCAACGAGGTTGCAATCCCTCAGCATTACCGGAAAGCTGAGAGGAACCTGAAGCGGTTACAGCGTTCACTTTCTCGTAAAAAGAAAGGCTCCTTGCGTCGTAAAAAAGCGATTAAGCGCGTCGGTAAGGCTCATCTGAAAGTCTCGAATACTCGTAAGGACTTTCACTACAAAACCGCGAACAAGCTGTTGTTGCAAGGAAAGCACGTTGCACATGAAAAGCTGAATATCAAAGGACTTGCTAAGTCTCGACTGGCAAAATCGGTAAACGATGCTGGATGGAGTCAATTCCTGCAAATTCTTTCAATCAAGGCTGAAAGAGCCGGGTTGCTCACGATTGCGGTGAATCCAAACGGTACATCTCAAGACTGCTCAAACTGCGGTCAAAAGGTCAAGAAAGCACTATCCGAGCGGTGGCACTTCTGCCACAACTGCGGGTGTAGTCTTGACCGTGACCATAACGCAGCAATCAATATCAAACACAGAGCGGTAGGGCATTCCGTTCTTAAAGCTCATCTAACGTCCGATGCAATAGCAGGAGTCGATGAGAAGCCAGCGTTCTATGCGTCAGCATGAACGTCTGGAGTATGTCACTCATTCATACTAGGTCGCGATCGGACTAAGCTCGTATTCTCTCGTCATCAGAATGTTGAGCAAAAATCTCTAATCGTTTGTTCTTGAGATAAGTATTGGAGAGATCCTTTATGATTACTAGAAGCGCATTCGGCCCGCAAAAGATCGGGATCTGTGCTGCTCTCGTCACAATACTCTTAGTTGAAGCGAGTAAAAGCAGTTTAGCGCAAATTGTGCCTGACAATACACTAGGTACTGAAGTTGCCGAAGGCATTCTAGCATTCACACTTTATTGACTACTCTCGCGAAGGAATAGAAACGAATTGTGAATGCTAAAACGCTTGCTGGGAGAAGGTTACATCGTTTTTTAGCAATTTTACTTCTTCTAAAGTGGCATAAGAGAGACAGCGCTTTGAAGTTAAATGTTTTGTCGAACGAGGGCTAATTGCAGGACACTTCACCGGCTTTGGGCGTGGCATCTGGGTAGAAGGTGACGATCGCTCGATTTGTTTTGACAAACACCGCTTTAAAGGGTGGAGCCGCATTATCGCGCACGGTAAGTAGACAAGCTTGCTGACCCCTGTTTCTGAAAGCTTTGAAAGCCTGGGTCGCGTCGGTCAAAATCTCTTGAGCATTGCTCACATAGGAGTAGCCTTTTTTAGTATCTCTGGTGACAATGCGATCGCCCTGTCTCACCTCGACCCCCAGGGTATAAATTCCGCCCTCCATCACCTCTTCGGCTCTAGAATTATTGGGCAATCGTCCAGCAATGCCTTGAGTTTGTAGCTGCAAATATCTGCCCGCAAAATGCAGTCCACCAATCTGCCGCACGCCTTTGATTTGTCCACAAAAGATATGCTCAAATCCACTTCTGTCTGACCAGACGGTGATCAAGTCGTCGCGAAACTGCTGATCGCTGCTGCGTCCCGGAAACAACTCGCCGCCCACCGATCGCTTCACACTTCTCACCACATCCGGAGACTCGGCAAACAATCGTCTCAGGCTGACCGTGTTAACTTTGCTGCCAAAGGCTCCGCAAGTCTGCAACACTTTCTGATCAAAGGCATTCAAGCTAGGCGGATTGGGCGTAATATCAACTCGCTGATTTCTAGGAATGCCAACCGCAACGGGATTGTTAACTTGATCAAAAAAGGGCAATAGTTTTGAATTAGGCTGAGAACGCTGTTTGGAATGACTCTGATAATCTGTCTGGGAAACTTGAGCGATCGCTGGTTGAATCAGTGATGGAACCGCTCCTAACAACAGCAGCGAAAATCCACCAACACAACTTTTTAACAACCTGAACATAGATGAGATTCTCTTAACGACAATGTAAGCCAAAACACGAGAGAAACGGTCTGAATACTCCTGTGACGTGATTGCGCCTCTAGAGAGTTCCCGGTTGGATGAGAATAAAATGAATTCTATAGGTGTAAAGAATTACGTAGAAAAATCGCGATCGTCACCCTCCACCTGATCTTCATCGCTTCATAACCCTAAAGTGCATTAGACTAAGGGCATTCATCGCTTTGAGTGGGTGGGGAGGCTTCAGGATTGGGTTTGATTCGATCCTGATGAGCGATTAACCGTGTTGAAAACAGTTCTATTCCCTACAGCGCACGACTGCCATGCGTAACAGATTCCCGTTTGGATTAATTCTGCTTCTCAGCCTTGTCTATATCGGGTTTGGTGACCAGTTTCTACCGTTCTCGCTCGGTCGCTACAGCTTTCAGGCACGCAGTTCGCTCAATCAAATCATGGTGGGGGCGTTTCCGAGTTGGCGACCTAAAGCAGATCCCCAACAGCGCACTCAGGAAGCCGTCAAGCAAACTGAGAAGGGAGAGCAAAAAACGAATTAGATTTGAGGTTTGAGTTAAAGCGTTGAGTTGTCGGTTGAGGCATTGTCTAAACTTTTGGCGATCGCCCTCACTCAAACCCTTTTCACTCAAACCTCAGCCTGTTCTAAACCTTTTTCAACCAGCTAAACATGGCGCGAAGGTCTTTGCCGACTTCTTCGATCGGGTGTTCTGCTTCCCGACGGCGCATCGCGTTAAATCCTGGTTTGCCTGCCTGATTTTCGAGGACAAACTCGCGCGCAAATTGTCCGGTTTGAATCTCAGACAAAATCTTTCGCATTTCCAAGCGCGTCGCATCGGTGACAATCCGCGGCCCGCGAGTCAGATCGCCATACTCTGCTGTATTGGAAATGCTGTCGCGCATTGTAGCCAGTCCGCCTTCGACGATCAGATCGACAATCAGCTTGACTTCGTGCAGACACTCAAAGTAAGCCAGTTCGGGCTGATAACCTGCTTCGACCAGGGTTTCAAACCCGGCTTTGATCAATGCACTCAACCCGCCGCACAGCACCACTTGTTCGCCAAACAGATCCGTCTCGGTTTCTTCGCGGAATGTGGTTTCAAGAACGCCGCCTCTGGTGCCACCGATGCCCTTGGCATAAGCCATTGCCCGATCGCGGGCCTGTCCTGACGCATCTTGATAAACCGCAAACAGCGCAGGCACACCTTGACCTTGCTCATAGGTACGCCGCACGAGATGACCGGGGCCCTTGGGCGCAACCATCACCACATCGACATTGGACGGAGGCACGATTTGGGCGTAATTGATGTTAAAGCCGTGGGCAAACGCCAACACGTTTCCTTCGCTGAGATTGGGTTCGATTTCCTGGGTGTAGACCGATCGCTGCACTTCGTCGGGGAGCAAAATCATGATAAAGTCGGCGGCTTTGGTGGCATCGGCCACACTATGAACCGTCAGCCCCGCATCTTTGGCTTTGATTGCAGACTTGCTGCCAGGATACAGTCCGATAATCACGTTGAGACCGCTGTCTTTGAGGTTGAGGGCGTGGGCGTGACCTTGAGAACCGTAACCGATGATGGCGATCGTTTTTCCAGCGAGTAAATCGAGATTGGCATCCGCGTCGTAATACATCCGCGCCATGAGAAAGTCTCCTTGCAGCAAGTCTTGATGGGTTATCAGAACTCTCAATTTTATCAGAAGGAAGCCACAAAAATTGGATGGTGTCCGGCGTGTCGAGAATTCTGTTGTACAGTATCTTCGTCATTCTTTTATGGAGGCGATCGAGTCGATGTCTACCCCTCACACTTCACCGTCCCCTTCTTTTTTGCGATCGCTGGCTCGATTTTTTGGCGAATATTTTATCTACTTGCTGCCGTCAGCGTTCATCATTTACTTAGTTTTAGAGTCTTATCAAATTGATTTTCGTCCCTATTACATTGCAGGTAAATCAATTTTATTTGGACTTGATCCTTATCTAAATCATGTGAATGATCACCCAGAATTTTATACCCCTGTCAATGCAAATATTTCTCCAGGTTCAGGCTTTATCTATCCCCCGTTTGCATCGCTATTATTTACCCCCTTTGCAATGCTGCGTTACGCAAACGCCAAACTGTATTACAGCATCTTTATTTTGATTCTATTGTGGTTGTTATTGTTTGAGTTAGTCAGATATAGCCAATTTGAAACAAAAGGTGAAACGCTGCTGTTTGTGATGGCTAGTTTTCCAGTATTTGCCAACTTTGAGCGAGGACAAATTGATATTCTGGTTTGTTATCTGACGATCCTCTCGTTTCTCACTTATCAACGTCGTCAACCTCAAGCAATTTCTGGATTTCTCTTAGCACTGGCCTGCTGTATCAAGCTGTTTCCTGGGATTGCCGTTCTCTACTACCTGTACAAGCGAGAATATAAGCTAATTGCTTACACGTTTGGGTTTATTGGGTTTTTATTTTTATCACCGATCGCTTACTTTGGCCCGGCGATCTACACCAGCTACGTCAAACGAATTTTGCCTCAGTTTTTTGGCGCTCTATCGAGTCCAGTTCCGATCAGTACGCATGGTCAGGCAGTTGTCGATCGCGTGGTCAAATCCTTCGACAGCAATGGATTAAGAGCAACCCATGATTTTGTTCACGGCTACATGAATCCCTTCTTGAGAAATAATCTGGTCGGTGCGGTGATTGTGGGAGCGATCGCGTTTTCAGTGCTGCTTTACTATCTGCGTCGTAGCCCAGTTGAACATCAGTTTTTCTCGGTGATGAATTCGATTTATCTATTCAATCCGCAAACCTGGATTATGGGCCTAGTTTGGTATATTCCTCTGTTTGTTTACCTATTTGGAAAAGCCAATCATTTAGGAAAGTTTGTATTAGTTTTGCCGCTGATGATGCCGCCTTTTACAAATACTAATGGAATGTTAGCGTATGCAATTACGCTTGCCTTTGCCATTCCCAAATCTCGCGATCGTCTCACCAAAAGTCAAAACTTACTTGAAGTGTGAAAGTGAAATGTGAAAGAATTGGACTCTGGAGGCTATTGGTTGTATTTCTGAAATTGAGCAAGTTCATCCAGTAGGGTTTGCTGATCTTTCCACAAATCAAGTCGGCCGTCTCGGTAGATTTTGGCAATGAAGGGAGCGGGATTTTTATGGACAAATTCTTGCATCGAAACAGCCACCTTTTGAAAAATGGCAATCATGTCAGCCCCAGAAAGATTTTGAGCGGTAAGCGTAAACATTTTGATCCCGGCACTTGCTACAGCAATCCTTTCTAAGGTGCGCTTGCCAATGTTTTCATCCTTCGTCAGCACAACCCAGCCTCTTTTGCCAACTTCTGGCAGCCAGTCTACATCTTGAGCATCCGCAGCAAAATGGTCGCTATGAATTTCGATAGTGATGCCTGCGTTTTGAAGCGCTTCGGCGATACGCTTGCTGCCTAGACAGCGATCAATGAAAAAGGTGATTTGAGGGGTCATGCAGCAGCCGGAAGCTCACAACGAATGGCTTCTTCGATCGCAAGTCGCTCACAGTTGTAATCATCAGCGAGATCATCGATCGAGTCGCCTGCCTGATAGCGTTCTGCTAAAACGCGAGTGGCAATCCCGGTTCCAGCGATCACGAGGCGACCAAAGGCGATGCGGGGGTCAATGACGACGATGCGAGGGTTACTTGCTTCGTGAGAACGGGTGAAAGGATAAAGTTTGATTGCAAGTCCGGTATCATCAGGTTCAACCCGATCAAGGTGCTGATTGAGTGCATCTCTGAGTTCTAACTGTCCAGGTTTTGAAGCATTGATCAGAGAGCCGTAGCGATCGATGAAAAGGTCAATGCCGTCAGTCCGGAAGCTTTCATGAGCCAGGGGATGGGAGACTTGAAACTGCTCGCTTATGAAGTCGAGGGCGGTACGAACTTTATCAAGTTGAATTTTGTGATCTCTCCGGATGGCGCGAAGAACGTGAACTTCGATCAGGTTTGTGAATGAGAGAAGAATTGGATTACGAGCATGACGCACTGCAATCAGGGGCGCAAATTGTTTAGAGCCTTCGGTGGTGTTGTAGCGTCGTCCGACTGTCCAGGAACGAATGGTGCCTGTAGGAATGCGTAGATAACGGGCGGCATCGCTAATGGAATAAGTGGGGATGTTTCTGGGGTCAACGCCTCCGTATAGATTGCTCATAGGAGTGATTGTAAAGTTGATTCGTTTAATACGATTGTACTTTTGAAACAAAGATTAGGAAAGAAGATTCGATTTAAGAGGCTGAAGTCTGAAGACCTTCGTGCAGTCAGAGTCTATTTAAAGACGTTCCCCTTCATCGGTGGCAAATAAGCATTGCAGCACCACCCAGATCTCTATTCTGTCTGCTGCAAGAGAGTTGTTGGGTTGCGCCTATTGCATTATTGTAACAAATTGTAAATGAAGCAATTCGGTTCGTTTCGGCTCAAAGATTGCAGCAGTAGAATACAGATACTTATTGACCTTGTCGGATGGCTTTTCCCGTGTAGCAAAGAGTTGAACAAAGTGTGCTTCTTACCGCTTAACCAATATGAATGTTCTACAAGAGCTTGGAATCCTTGACACGATTAAAAATGCCTGTTACCTGTTTTTAGGGCTAATCACTGGACACATATTTTGGGAGCTATGTGAACATTATTGTGAGAGAGCAATCTCCTACGTTAACCCCTTGCTATTCATTCTGACACTTTGTTGGGGAGCAAGTGGCTTCTTTTTTCTGCCACCAATCTTTCTTCCTGCTGATCAATTTCTACAGTATGCCTTCCCAGACTGGGACATTCCATTGTCGCTACTACTCAAGTCACATTTCTTACAGCATCGTAGTTGGTTGTTTAGTTCTACCCTAATACCTCTTGCTTTCTTGAGTATAATTATTCTTCAATCTATTCTTACTCAAAAAACACTCCAAAAGAGACGATTTTTAATATTTTTACTCAATTCTTTGCGGGATATTTGTGTTGGTTTTTCAGTTGGAATAACTGCTCATCTAATTGGAGATTTAATTTTTCAGTGGATACCTGCGAGAGATACAGGTATTGCCATTGCAGGTTGGCAAAACTTATATTCTTATACCTGGTTTGTATTAAGTCTGCTGTTTGGTTTTAGTATTCCACTCATATCGATAGGTAAAGCAAAGCCTAACTAGAGTGCTTGTTAATTGTCCTTGTGCAACCCAACTTCGACTACCAGCAGGACGTACAGGAAAAATGGTTTGCCCAAAATATACTCACAGCTTCAACGCTACAACTCTATAAAAATATTAGCAGACCATGAAAAAATCAAAAGAGGTTGTTATTGCTTTTTCTATCTGTGCAGGAATTGCTGTGGTTGCTGCTGGTGCAGATCTTATGACATCAGAAAATACAACTATCTATCTGAAGCCCGGCTTTAAACGACGCACTGAAATCGTTCATTCTAGTTTCACTGAGCAAATACAAGAATATTGTTCTACCCGCGATAACCCATATCAACATAGTAAAGAACCGAATATCCTTGTTTTAGAAGAAGATTTTGACCGTAAATCAATTCAGATTACTGTTGAAGCTGAGGGAACAAAACAGTTTGGTAATGGGTCAGACCCAGCAATCGTAATTAGATCTTCAGAGGGAAGGTTGAAGTGTAAGGATTATTATGATCAGGAAAGGGGAACTAGTGAGAAGTTAAATACCGATGAGCGAAATGTTGCCTTTAAACCCAAGGCAGGGGCATATCGAATGGAAATATGGAGTTATAATCAACCTGCAAAAACATATAGGATAACTATTATTGAAGAAGATCCTTGATCCCACGTTGCTGAAATAAATTTCAATCTAATGATTTGAAAAAGCTCTTTTATAATGATACTCATAGAATCGACCCCAGTAGATTTTATCTTCATTAGGTAGATTGTCAAACGTAGAGTCTAAAACATTTTCCTCCGAAGGAAAATCATGGGAGCTTAACAGTCTTTTATGAACTTCTGAGCTTTTTGCTTTGCTCTCATCTTGCTGAAGAAAATGTTCACGAAGAATATTATTTGTACATACTATTTTTCTAGTAGAATTGTACTTTTTCAATAATGACGAACCATAAAATTTCTCACACAATTCCATAGCTTGTTTTTCGCTCAAACACCATAGTTTGGCTAAGGTTGATATGGGGATGGAAATATCTTCTGGAAAAATAACCATTTCCCTAAGATGCTTCTTTTCCTCTTCAGCTAAATGCTTCATGCTATTCTCAAAATTCCTAGAGAGTTTTCTAGTTATGTCCTCACAAAAGTTCCATCCGTTCTCTTGAATATCTTCAAGAATACTTTCTATTGCAGCATTAGGTGTGTGCTTAAGTCCAATTCTTATATTAATTTCTTGTCTAATTAACTCTATTAGTAAAGGAAACTCATAAAGCTGATTAACTAAAATTTTTAGTATCTCAAAATCAATCTCATCCGCTTGCTTAAGCCTGTAGTAAAGAAGTAGAACAGATTCATCAATCCGTAGAGGATCTATTTGTATAGTTTTAGTAGATGCTTTTCCAGCGAAACTTCTTTTATTCCTAGTAGTGATCAGCCAAGTACAGTTTCTATCTCTACAACTAAGGAGTATTCTCAGATCTTCATACATTTGTAAATTATCTAACACGATTAGGCGAGGTTCGTCCTTCCATTTCTTTACAAGAGTAGTTGCAATGTCATCGCTGGTAAAACCTGTAAGATCTGATCCTATAGATTGCTGATGTAAGGTTTTCATTCCCTCTATAGTATCTTTTTCTTCCTCTAAATCTATCCAGAAGATATTATCTCCGAAATGCGAAAGGACTTCAGGAAGGCAACAAGCAAGCAAAGCTAAGGTTGTTTTTCCGCAACCAGCCGGTCCCCACAAAGCGATAACATCTTCTGATTGCTCTTTTTGCTCCTTTAAGAGATTTTTAACTACCTCTCCTAACTCTTGAGGACGATGCACGAAGAAATCATCAGAAATATTTTTCTGTAATCGCTGACGAATCCACTCTGGTGGAACATCACAAGTTTTCCGAATATCGCTACTGTTAACAGAATCTTGAGAGATATTCGTTGTTAAAGATGGGTACAACTGATAGACAGAGACATTGACGTTATCAATTGAGACTATGCCACCTTGAACGTTAACTCCAAGGCTTTCAGCTAACTTATTGGATACATCATTCATTGATCATTTAAGATATGGCACGTTAATATTCTGAATTGAGACTGTACCTCCTTGAATAACTGCCCCAATTCCTTCTGCCAACTTTCCCATATTCTGAACAGTTGGCTGTTGAGATGAAAAGGTAGCAGCAATTTCTCGAATGGCTTCAGTTAGTCTTGGGCTTGGATCTTGTGCTGCTCTCTCTGCTAATAGCTGAATTGTATTAGCCAATTCGGGATCTGTTTCTGCAAGTGCATGGACTTCTAAAACCGCTTGACCATAATCTAAAGGTTCTTCAGGAACTTTCTGGATCGCAGAGGCTGTTTCAGGGGCTTTTTGTCTAAGTGAAGTAAGAAACTTCTCGCTTTGATCAAATACCTTCTCACCAAGCTTCTCCCCTGTCTTTTCCAAAGCTTTAGTCATGACTGTTGCTGCGACAGCGGTTGCTGCTACTGTTAGTGGATCCATATAATTGCTGACCAAGACTAGTGGACTGTCAAGGTTGAAATGAGGGGTAAAGCCGTTTGAGTTTAACCCGTGCATCTTCAGTGGTAAACCGCCAATCTATCGTTCGCAATTGCGTATTTCTGCGCTGTTCCCAAGCCAGTGTTTCTCGTTGCAATGCAGGTTGGTCGGGAATGCGACGGTCGAGACATTGGCGGGCTAAAACACTGAGTTCAGTTTCTGCCATATTGAGCCAACTACCATGAACAGGCGTGTAGTGAAATTCCAATTTGTCAAGAATACGTTTGGCTTCTTGGGGTTCAAAGCTGGCATACAAAGCTGAGGGGTCATGAGTGTTGAGCTGATCTTGAACAACTGTGACCCACTCCGCATCCGGGTAACGCTCATCGACCAAGTATTTCATTGGCTGAGCATAATCTTGCTTGGTGCGGCGCTCGGTGACTTCCACATGTCTCCAACCCGCTAAAGGTTCGACAAACATAAATAGATTGCGAACCCCGTTGCGCTCATATTCGCAGTCATATCGAGGCGGGTGACCCGCTTCAATCGGCAGAGGGACTTGTGTTTCTTTGACCAACTGTTTGCTCGTTTCGTCAAAACAGACCACAGGGTAACGAGGGTCGTAGGGACGGGTGTACACGCTCAACACATCCTCCATGTAATAGACAAACGTTGCATTCGCTTCGGGGGGAATCACCCAGGATTCTCGCAACCAGGGCTTGAGGTCGTTTTTTCAGCGTTTGACGCACGGTCTCATGGGATACACTCTCGACATACTCCAATTCCACCATCCGGTCTGCTAACAGACGCAGGCTCCAACGCGCCTGTCCTTCAGGGACTTCACCACAGGTAATGGCAATCAGATGAGCTTCTTGCTCTCCATCTAAGCGTCGAGGCTTGCGTTGTTGCTGCACTTGCCGACTGAGAGCTGTCTCTAAGTTGGTTTCGACAAACCGCTGCCGCACCCGCTCAATGGTGGCAACACTAAGGTCTAAGGCTTGGCTAATGGTCTCATCCGTCCAACCACCGCCCGCCTGATTCGTGTCGGCTTTGAGCAAAATCCGGGCATGGTTCATTTTGTAAGCAGGGGCTTTGCCAGTGCTGGTAGATTGCTCCAACGCTTCTCGCTCTTCAGGTGTCAGAGAGACGATATATTTCTTTTTTGCCATGATTTTTGGTTGAAGGGGCACCTGCTCAAATTATCAACCAAATTACCCCTCAAATCAAAGCTGACAGTCTACTAGCTACAGCAGAGTTTTAGCTCAATTTACTTCACTTGCCTAGATAAACAATATTAATAAATGATTAATAACATAAAAATCTCACAGACGACCTGGATGGACAGCCCTACCGATAGCTTGAGCAGTCCAACAATCCCGTCTACCGACTTAAAGCGTCTGCAAACTATCGACTAAGGCTGAAATGGCACTCGGAACTTGACCAGCCGCCGTTTGAGTCGCGGCAATCAAAATCATCGCCACATCGGTTGGTAGCTGACGAACTAGAATCGTGCCGCCGATCGGTTGACTTTTTCCGGCGATCGTCAGGCTCCCTGTCCAATCGAGCTTGATGCCCCCTGGAATTGCTTGCCACTGACCCGGCTGAAATCCTTCTCCTTGCTGAAATGCCGTCTGAGCAATCTTGACCAGCGCATCGTTATCCGTTCCTTGTAGGGCGAGTTGTCCCTGCGATCGCACCAAAACCGTATAGGCCAAACTGCCGTCGGGCGACTCGATCAGCACCGATCCCGCCAAAGGACTGACTTTATAATTTTGCAAAATCCCAATCTTAAAGCGGCCTTCCGGGTCTTTGTATTCACCACTCACGGGCAAAGGTGGCGCAGTCGAAGCGGGAGACACCGGAGCGACCCCTTGCGGGTAACTCGGAGAGAGCGGACTGGGAGCCACCAGCGGCGAAGTGGGCAGTGGGGGAACAGGAACACCAGGCGCAGTGGGAGAAATCGTCGGTAAAGGAGCCACCGGAACGGCCGTCGGCGGCCCTGCGGGAGAAGCGGGAAGTGATGGAGAAGCGGTGGGCGGTTCAGCTTGGGCCCGACTCGATCCTGTCCAATTGTTTTGAATGAGCGTCGCAGCAACCAATAGGGCGATCGCCACTCCCATCCACCAGTTTCGCTGCCATCTCATCGCTCGTCTGCTCCTATCGACCTAAAATTGAGGGATTGTTTGATCCAAAAACACCAGCAACGCATCCGATCATCAAGGTTGCGAGCGTTGCCGCCCAGAGAGCTTTCCAGCCCAATTCGCTCAGGTCTTTGCGGCGAGACGGAATCAGACTAACAAAGCCACCGACAAAGATTCCGACCGAGGGCAAATGGGCAAAGCCACACAGCGCGTAGCTGACGATCAACAGAGAGCGATCGCTGATTGCTCCTCGATCACTCAACAGCGCCAATTGCTGATAGACAGGCACTTCTGTTTCCAACAACCGCCGCCCGATGAGAACCGAAGCCTGCCACAATTCCGCCCAGTTTAACGAAACGCCCGTCAAAAAAGTCAGTGGCAAAAACAGCGCCCCCATAATATTTTGCAGCGTCACGACTTCAAAAATCAGACCCAGACGACGCAAAAAGAGATTGCTGCTTTGGGCGAGAGAAGCCAGGTTGCCAAAAAACAAATTTACCAGGGCGACCAGTCCCAGAACCGCGATCAGAAGGGCCGCAATGGCGATCGCCAGTTTCACCCCATCCATTGCCCCGGTGATCACGCTTTCCATTGGATTCGATTCGGGCGCGTCCTTCGGTTCTTCTGGCAAGCTGCCCAGGGTTTTAGGCGTTTCTGTTTCGGGTACCAGCAGTTTAGAAATGACAAAGCAAGCCGGAATCGCCATGATCGAGGCAGAAACGAGGTGCCCTGTAATGTTAGGAAAAACGGGGCGAAGTAGCTGGGCGTAGAGGGCGAGAACCGTTGAAGCAGCGCTTCCGTAGCAGGAGGCAAGAACGGCACAAAGTTCACTCCGAGTCATGTCTGCCAAAAAGGGACGCACTACCAGGGCAGACTCAATGCCCACAAAAATGTTCGTAGCCCCGCTCAACGCCTCTGCGCCACTGAGATTCATCGTCCGGCGAAAGAGTTTGGCAAACAGACCAACGATCGGCTGAATTAGCTTCAAATAATAAAACAGCGACATCAGGGCGGAAAAGAAAATCACCGACGGCAACGCGCGAAAGGCAAACACATAGCCCAAATTTAAACTATCGGGGCTGAGGCGATCGCCCGCAACCGGAATATAAGGCGGCGTGACCGCACGAGCAATCCAGCGACCTGCCAACACGGGCCCCGGTACGGTAGAAGCGTCTGGGACTAATAAGGAACCAAAAATAAACCGAGCACCCGCCTCCGTCGCATCCAAAACGGCGTTGACGTTGGTGCTAATAATCTGAACGATCGTGCGCGTCACCGGAAACGAAAACACCAGCAGTCCCAACACCAATTGCAGCGCAATCCCCCAAATTACGACCTTCCAGGGAATCACACGGCGGTTTTCGGAGCCGAGCCAAGCGATCCCACAGAGGGCAAAAATCCCGACAAAGGACAAAAGATTTAGCCAGGTCATTTTATCGATATCGACCGATCACATCGTTGAATCTGATTCTCAGCAAGTCTATCAGCATTCGGATCGAGTCTTGCACAAGATTCACGGTTGAGTGTTTTGTTTGATGCTGGTCTGACACCTTCGCGGGGATTTCGGCGATCGTATACCCCCACTTTTTCGCCAAATAAAGTAGCTCTGCATCAAACGAAAAGCCTGTTAACTCGGAGTCCGAATCTTGAGATTCTGATTCACTCGATCGGTGGCGAATTACAATCCAGGTAGACCCAAGCAGAACGGTGAGATGACAGGACAAAAAATGATCAAATGGTTCAATCAGCGCCCCTGGTTACTGTTGCCATTTTTGGGGCTAATTCCATTAGCAGGATATGCGCTCAATCACACGCCACAGTCTGAGCCAAGTCCAGTTGCAGAGAGTCGCCCCAGTCCCGTTGCTTCGAGTGACCCGCAGGTCGTGCCCCCTCGTCCTTCCGCTTCCCCAACTCCTGCGCCCAAACCTACCAAATCGCCCTCTGCCAAAGCTACTCCGACGCTTACGCCCGTCAATCCTGCGTCGCTGACCAAAGAAGAAATCGCCCTCAACCAAAAAGCCAAAGCAGAATTTGCAGCCCTGCGCGGCACTGTGGATTCGTTTATTGAAATGCAGGTGTCGATCGGCAATGGGAATGCTTCGACGATCGCCTCCAATGCGGGTGCTACGATTCTGGATGAAAAAGGACGATCGCTGCACACCTTAGCCCTAGGGACGAACTATCCAGCCCAGTTAGCAGGCAGCGGGATTGCGGTAGGCGATCGCCAACTCCCGGCGGTTGTTTGGGTAGAACCTGATCCGAGGGGAGTTTTGTATTTGGGCGGCCGCCCTTATCATGGCAAGTTTTTGTTAGTCTCTCAAGCAGGTCGGCTGCGGGTGATCAATTATGTGAATCTCCGCCAATATCTGCACAGCGTTGTGGGCAGTGAAGTGTCACCGAGTTGGCCAATGCAGGCGCTCAAAGCTCAGTCGGTAGCGGCGCGTTCTTATGCGTTGACGTATTATTTTAGACCCGCCAATGCGCTCTATCACATGGGGTCAGACGAGTATTTTCAAGTCTATAGCGGCATCAAGACCGAAGCCGATACAACCCGCAAGGCGGTCGATCAGACAGCAGGCGAGTTTGTCAGCTATCGGGGGGGCATTGTCGAGTCACTTTATGCCGCGTCAGACGACATTGTTGCAGAAGCCTTTCGCGGCAA
Source organism: Phormidesmis sp. 146-20 (assembly GCF_052939475.1). NCBI lineage: Bacteria > Bacillati > Cyanobacteriota > Cyanophyceae > Leptolyngbyales > Leptolyngbyaceae > Phormidesmis > Phormidesmis sp. 146-20. Next base: position 133,944 of record NZ_JBJPHT010000005.1, on the reverse strand, counting down.
GGGAATGAGCCAATTAGGAGCCTTAAGCCTCGCCGAAAAAGGCTATTCTTACAAACAGATTTTGTCTAATTACTATCCCAAAACCGGGGTCGCTCGTATCGAAGAAGATCGCGAATAAGCAGTTGCAACCATTCCCAATCTCATCGGTCTGATCAACCCAAAGATGATGGGGACTACGTAGATAACGATTTAATTCGTGAGCCTTAATCTAAACAGACCTACTGAGGCTTGGGAGGCGTTTTAGAGGGGCCAAAGTAGGCTTTGTAGACCTCATGAGCGATCGGCACCGCTGATTCTGCCCCATAGCCGCCATTTTCGACCACCACCGCGATCGCGATCTGAGGGTCGTTGACTGGCCCATACCCGACATATAGCGCATTGTCACGCTGCCCCAAGACTTCTGCCGTTCCGGTTTTGCCAGCCGTCAGCGGAATCGAGCCATCATTTAACTGTTTGCCCGTGCCCTGCTGCACTACGGCGGTTAATCCCTGTCGAATCACGGCGATCGCTCCCGGACTCAGGCCTGTCGCTTCTCGCTGCATCGCGGGTAAGTTGGTTTGATCCGCCAAAAGATGAGGCTTGATCCGCCAGCCGCCGTTTGCGATCGACGACACCATCACCGCCATTTCTAACGGAGTCACCTGCACCACGCCCTGCCCGATCGACATACTCACCGTGTCACCGGGATACCACTCCTCGCCAAACAGTTTTTTCTTTTGCTCAGGGGTAGGAATGAGACCGTGATTGCCTCCATCTAAGCCCATTGTAGAAGTCTCGCCTCCGATGCCCAGACGGTGCCCCCATTTCGAGATTTCTTCAGGGCCAGCAGCGATCCCAACCTGATAAAAGAACGTGTTGCTGCTAAAGGCAAAGGCTTCTGGAAAGCCAATCACTCCATATCCACTGCCGCCGTGTTCATGAAAGGAAATGCCGCCAATGTTGATCGATCCAAAAGTCGCCAGCGTCGAGTCAGGAGAAAACTTGCCAGACTGCATCCCCGCCGCCGCCGTCACAACTTTAAAGGTACTCCCAGGGGGATAGCCTTGCAGGGCCCGATTCAAAAAGGGATGATCCTGGCTTTGCAGCGTCTCCCATTCCTTACCAGAGATTTTGCGCGTAAAGAGATTGGGATCAAACGTGGGAGCACTGGCCATCGTCAAGACGGCTCCCGTTTTCACATCCAAGACGACGACCGCCCCGCGACGATTGTTGAGTGCTTTTTCGGCGGCCTGCTGCATCTTGAGATCGAGCGTCAACCGCAGATTAGTCCCCGCGATCGGCTGCTGTTTGCCCAACAGTCTTAGCTCTTTGCCGATGGAGTCTACCTCGATCAGGCGATTGCCCCAGGTGCCACGCAGGGTTGCGTCTGCGATCCGCTCAATGCCCATCTGCCCCACGAGCATCCCCATCGGAAATTCGGGGTGCGCTTTGAGATCGTCTGCGGTGGCTTCTCCGATATAACCCAACACATGGGCCGCCAGACTGCCATTGGGATAGCTGCGATTGGATTCTGCCTGAATTTCGAGACCTGGAATGTCGCCGCCTTCTTGCAGGGCAATAAATTGAGGGGGAGTCAGCTTGCGATAGATCCGGACGGGAACGGCCGATCGATACCCCACCTTTTCCAGCTTTTTGAGAATTTCTTCTTTGGGCAGGTCGAGAGTTTTGCTCAGGCGATCGGCGGTCTGCTGCCATTGGGCCTGAGTTTGCTCACGCGGGTAGAGGTAGATTGCTCTTGATAGCTCGTTTGCGGCCAGAGGATTGCCCTTGCGATCGAGAACGTTGCCGCGATCGGCCACCAGCGGAGAGGGACGAATGCGGTTTTGTTCGGCGAGTTGGCGATTATGTTTGCCCTGAACAATTTGAAGCTGGGCGAGTCGAAACAAACAAACACTGATCAAACTTGTCGCCACCATCAGCAGCACAATGGATCGGTGAGAGCGCTGTGATCGGGTTTGGTTGACCCAAGAGGTAGATGCAAAAGAGAGTCCACTAGCCATCGTCTATCCAAGCTTTCCTATGCTGAAATATGAATTTGAAACCGGGGTGAAACTTTAAAAGAGACCCTAATGTTTGACAGAAGTTTCTGTCTGTAATGCTGTACGGTTGTTGGGTTTATAATCCTGTCTCATCCAAAGATTTGAAGACTTTTTACCTGACTATCTGAGAGCGTATTTTAAGCGATCGAGGAGTCAAAAGATAAGACGTTTAATTCTGTTTGATAGAGTTTAAAAGACTCACCCTCACCCTGCTCTTTAGCCTCACAAGCTCACTGCAAAAAAGCCTTCTCAGTATCCTCAGATTTTGGCTTTCTCTCTGCTAGATTCGCTACCTCTTTCTTACAATCCGGAGAATCGAATTCCTAAAAGGACGCTTTGATCGTCCCAAATCGACTTCTCGACCCAAGGTTTTCCTGCCTCCCCGTTTAGTGTCCCTTCTCGTCTCACCATACACCGCTCTATTCCTTCTTCAAGTCTTCGCTACATAGAAAATCTCGCACGGTTTGGATAGAGTGAGCCAATGCTAAAAGCAATTGCGGAGCCTCTTCAAGATTTTGCTGTTGGGACTGATGGTCGAGTTTGCTGGCGATCGTCTGCATTTCAGTCAGTCCTACATTGGCGCTGGCTCCTTTGATATGATGGGCTGCGCGGGCAACCGCTTCGTGATCTCCAGCAGCGAGGGCGGTTTGGGCGGTGTTGAGATGCTCCTGGGTGTCCGTGACAAAAATCTGTAGCAGTTCTTGCTCAAAGTCTGTGTTGCCGTCAGAAATTTGATGCAGATGCTCCCAGTCGATCGCCAGGCTAGTTTGCCTCACCCTATCAGTTTGCTCCAAGACTTCCCCCCAGTGCAGTAGCTTTTCATGCAGTTTTTCTTTGGAAATGGGTTTGCTCAGATAGTCATCCATTCCCGCTTCTAGACAGCGTTCTCGATCTTCGCGGAGAGCATTGGCGGTCAAGGCAATGACGATCGTGCGGGGGCGGACTGGCGGCCCCTTACAGGTCTCTCGGAACGATCGACGAATCGCTTGAGTGGCTCCATAGCCGTCGAGAATGGGCATCTGGCAATCCATTAGCACCAGATTGTAAGGAATCTTCTCCATCATTTGCAAGGCTTCTTGACCATTGGCGGCGACATCGGCGGTGTAGCCTAGATTTTTGAGCTGATTTAAGGTGACTTTTTGGTTGACCGTGTTGTCTTCGACCAGCAGAATTTTGAGCTTTGATTTTTTCTCAAAGGGCACAACCCTTGGCGGGTAACTCGAAGCGATCGCCGTTCGGTACAGCAGGTTCTCAGATTGGGCGATCGCAGAATTTAATTCTGGCTCTGGGTTCAGGGTTTTGGCGGCTTCCACCGCATCAGACAGAGCCGTCACAATGCAGGCGAGCAGGCGAGATTGTTTGACAGGCTTGACCACATAGGCCGAAAATCCCATCTCCAGCATTCGTTTTGCGCCGCCCCAGTGATGTACCGAAGTCAGCATAATCAGCTTGGTCTGAGACAGCAAGGGATCGGACTTGATCAGAGATCCCAGCGTTTCTCCATCTGTGGTGGGCATTTGCATGTCGAGAATGGCCAGATCAAAGGGGTGACCGATCGCCTGCTGAGATTGAAGGAGTGCGATCGCGGCGGTGGCGCTGTCTGCCTCGCTGACCTGAATTCCCCACCCCGAAAGCTGATAGCGTAAAACCTTACGATTGGTGGCATTGTCGTCTACCACTAACAGCCGCAGTTGACTGAGATCAAGCGGACTGACGAGCGCGGGGGCCGTTTGCAGAGGCTTCTCAAAGGTGAGGGTAAACCAAAATTTTGACCCCAGGCCTTCGAGACTCTCGACTCCGATCGTGCCGCCCATTAGCTCTACCAGTTGTTTTGAAATCACCAGCCCCAGACCCGTTCCGCCATATTTGCGCGTCATGGAGGCATCCACCTGAGCAAAGGGATGAAACAGCTTGCGTTGTGCGTCTGGCGAGATGCCGATCCCCGTATCCATAACGGAAATCTCCAATGTGGTCGTGGTCGAAGTCTGCGCCCCCTGGCGGGTATCTTGAGGAGATTGCTGCGTCGCCTGAATCACCACTTCTCCATGATTAGTAAATTTGACGGCGTTGCCCACAAGATTAGTTAAGACTTGTCGTAGCCGACTGGCATCTCCTTGAAGCTGAGAAGGGAGATTGCGATCGATCAGCGTGGCAATTTCTAATCCTTTGGCGTGGGCGGCGGGGGCCAGCAGATCGGCGACTTCTTCGATGCAGGTAGACAGGTTAAAGTCAAGGGTTTCGAGTTCCATTTCTCCCGCTTCTAGCTTGGAGAAGTCGAGAATTTCATTAATCAGCGTCAGCAAACTATCGCCACTGGCTCGAATCGTTTCGACAAAATCTCGCTGATCAGCGCTGAGACCTGTGTCTAGCAGCAGCCCTGTCATGCCCAAGACGGCGTTCATCGGGGTGCGAATCTCGTGGCTCATCGTCGCCAAAAAGGTACTTTTCATTTGAGACGCACGTTCTGCTTCGGCGCGAGCTTGCTCTAGAGCCAGATTTTGCCGGGCTAACTGTTCTCGCTGTTGGGTTTCTTGCGCCAGAAGCCGGGCCTGAGTTAGGGCAATTCCCACTTGATCGGCGAGTTGGGCGAGAAAGTTGACCTCAAAGCTATGCCAGTGGCGAGGGGTGGCGCATTGGTGTGCAATCAAAAGCCCCCAGAGAACGGGTTCTGTCTTGGAGCCTGTGCCTTGTAGAATGGGGACGACCAGATTGGCTTTGACTTGAAACTGCTGGAGTAGTTGTTTGTGACAGGGCGTGAGGTCAGAGGATTCGAGGTCATCGATCGCCACCGTTCGCCCGTGATAATAAGACTTCCATCGCCCTTCTTGAAAGCAGGTGTCTTGAATGACTTGACCTAGGGCGGGCACCCATTGAGTATCCACCGATTCGACGACGACGGTGCCGATCCAATCTTCGTCAAAGCGATAAATCAGCACGCGATCGGCCTGCAAAAATTGCCGCACTTCTGCCACTGTGGTGTTGAGAATTTCTTGAATATTCAGAGATTGCCGAATTCTCAGGGTGATGGCCGCAAAGAGTTGCGATCGCAGGTTTTGTCGTTGCAGTTCTTCTTGAGCCTGTTTGCGCTCGATAAATTGGCCGAGTTGGCTACCGATCGAGGTAACCATCATCACCATCAACGCTTCGTCAGGTGGCTGAATGGCTTGATTGAACAGGGTGATCACGCCCAAAATTCCGTTGCGGCTGGAGATCGGGCAGCCGAGTGCGGTGTGGAGTCTGGACTGTTGAGCGAGGGGCGATCGCAAAAATCGCTTGTCAAACACCACATCGGTGATCCACAAGGGTTTGCCACTCGCCCAGACTTGACCGGGAAGCCCTAACCCAGGCGAAAACACCCACTCTTGAGATGAGGCTCCAAAGTCAACAAATTCTTCTTGAGATCGACACCAGTTGGCCGCGCAGCGGATTTGATTGGCGGTTCGATTGACGACCCACAGTTCACCCAAGTCCCAGCCGCAGCTTTCACAGATTGCCTGCAATAGTCGGGGAGTCGCTTCGCTAAGGGACGAAGATTCGGCGAGGACTCGCGCCACAGCCTGTTGGAGATGAAGTTGCAAACTGGTCTGTTGGGCTTGAGCGGCTGTCTGCTCTAATCGAAGAATCTTGCGGCGCTGTTCGAGTTGGGTGATGACCTGGCGAGCGATCGATTTCAAGTGTTGCGTTTGTTTGGCATCAAGGCTTTGGGGCTGATAGTCCATGACGCAAAGGGTTCCGATCGCCAGCCCTTCTGAGGTGACCAGAGGAACTCCTGCGTAAAACCGAATCGGCAGCGCGGCGGCTCCCTGGGGGTGAGGAATAAAGCGTTCGTCTCCTGACGCATCCACAACCACCAGTACATCTGATTGAGTGAGGGTGTGGGCGCACATTGCCTTACGGCGGGGCATTTCTGACGCTTCGATACCGATCTTGGCTTTGAACCATTGGCGATGGTCGTCGATCAGACTAATGAGCGCGATCGTTGTGCCACACAACTCTGCTGCCAGTTGAGCCAATTCATCAAAGACGGCTTCGGGGGGAGTATCAAGGATGCAATATTCCTGGAGGGCGCTCAGTCTTGCCGCTTCGCTGTCTGACGAAAATAAGTTCATAAATTGAACGGGGCTACGACGCTGCGTTTTTCATAGAAATCACCCATACTTTTGTGATTGTTACATAAGAAACTTTAGACTTCAGTATTCTTTTAAACTCAGGCGAATTTTTATTCTGGCGTTGCTGATTGGAGAGATGAATCTGTGGGAAGTGTCCATCTTTTCGCCCCCTAAATCCCCCAAAATTGGGGGACTTTGAACCTTGGGGTTCCCGCCGCTTTGGGGCAATTCATCCCCTGATTCAGCAACGCCTTTATTCTTTTAATTTACTTGGACTTTGAACCGAAAATCTTGTCTAAAAGTCCCCTAGAGTTGGGGTCAGAAGCGCTGAATATCGAATCGAACAACTTTCATCGAATTCACGCACGTCAGCCGTTGATTAACCTCCTGTCTAACGTCTTCTGTCTAATGTCTCTCGTCCAACGTCTTGCGAAACCCTGCGAGAGGTGACACCATAAGCATCAGAAGCGAACAAGTGTTCTGAGCAAAGGTTCTGAGCAAAAAAATGGCTCGTACTCCCATTCTCAAATTCGATCGCGGCACCCTCATTTTGCATCCGCCTCCCAAAGGTAAAGCCTGGATGGATTATGCCACCTGGGACGATCGGGTGGAAAAGTTTCGCATCCCCGCTCATCAGTATCGTAATCTGGTGCTGGCCATGCGGGCAGAAGGTACAGAACTTGACGACAAAGCCAGGGCATTTGCAGAAGTTGAAATGGTGCCCAGTCTAGAAATGGAGCCGTATCCTCATCAGCAAGAAGCGCTGGATGCCTGGAGATCTGCGGGCCGCATGGGTGTGGTCGTGTTGCCAACCGCCGCCGGGAAAACGTATCTTGCACAGTTGGCGATGCAGGCGACTCAGCGCAGTACGCTCGTGATGGTGCCGACATTGGATCTCATGCACCAGTGGTATGCTCATTTGGTGGCGGCCTTTCCAGATGTTGAGGTAGGGTTGCTCGGAGGCGGATCGCGCGATCGTACCCCCATTCTTGTCTCAACCTACGATAGTGCTGCCATCAATGCCGAAACACTGGGAAATCAATACGCGCTGTTGGTGTTTGATGAATGCCATCATTTGCCCAGTGACTTTAATCGAGTGATTGCTGAATATGCGATCGCGCCCTACCGATTAGGACTCACGGCCACACCCGAACGAACGGATGGCAAACACGCCGATCTACAAAGCTTAATCGGAGCCGAGATCTATCGTAAAACCGCTGAGGAACTGTCTGGGTCAGCCCTTGCAAAACACAAAGCCACTCAGATCAAAGTAAAACTTTCTCAACAGGAACGCGAACGCTACGATCGTTTAATTCAGATTCGCAATGCCTTTCTCAAAGAAGCCAATATCTACCTCAGCAGCGCTCAAGGCTGGCAGCGATTTGTGCAGGCGAGTGCCCGATCCAAAGCGGGACGCAAAGCCATGTTGGCCCATCGAGAAGCGAAAGCGATCGCCTTTGGCACTGAGGGCAAGCTGAGAGTTTTGGCGGATCTGCTGGCTCAACATCATCCCGAACGTACGCTGATTTTTACAGACGACAACGCCACGGTTTATCGCGTTTCCCAAGAGTTCTTAATTCCCGCAATTACCCATCAAACTCCGGTTAAAGAACGACACGAGATTCTCACGCGATTTAAGCAGGGAGACTACAAAACTTTGGTGGCTTCGCGAGTGTTAAATGAAGGGGTGGATGTGCCGGAGGCGAGTGTGGCGATCGTGCTATCAGGGACGGCTTCGACCCGCGAATACATCCAGCGTCTAGGGCGCATTCTTCGCAAAGGAAAAGACCCCACAAAACTGGCATTATTGTACGAAGTGGTGGCAGAGGATACGACTGAGGAAAACGTGTCTCGTCGGCGCAAAGGTGAAACGGCTCGATCGTCAAAGTCCCATCAGCTAGAGTTGGTGCCTCCTACGATTTATGCGGTGCCTGCTAAGACGGTGCCTCGTGCGGCCGAATCTGAGGCGGATTGGGATGATTGGTCTTAGAGCTAGGGATGAGGGATGAGGGAGAACTTCGCTTCGCGAGAGGGATGAGGGATGAGGGATGAAAAATGATTTGTCGGAAGTGTTGAATCGGCTTAAAGAGTCTTCTCAAGGATTGTTGTGGATTGGTGAGTCAGAAGCGCCGTTTGAGGTGGTTGTTTGGGAAAATGAAGCGCAGGAGGAATTGAACGATCGTACCCTTCTCAGACATCTCGATCGTTCAGATACGTCTGTCGAGACCCAGGACTTTGATGCTTTTTTTGCAACGGCTACCCAAATTCAAGATTGGCAGAATGAGGAAGAACAAGCGATCGTTCATCAATATCAGCAGCTTGTTATCGCGCTCAAACAACATCTCCGAGATCTCAAAGTTTATCAACTGGGTGAAGTGAATTGTGACATCTACATTCTCGGAAAAACAGAAGCCGGACACATCGCAGGATTAACCACCCAAGCTGTAGAAACTTGAAATTAGCGTTAACGTGAATTCGATGAGAGTTCTTCGCTTCGTTGTTTACGGCTTCTGCCCCCCAACCCCCAATTTTGGGGGACTTTTAGATCAGTTTTTTGGTTCAAAGTCCCTCACTCGTGGGGGATTTAGGGGGCTGCCGAGACGACAACCGCAGCGAAAGATCTCATCGAATTCACGTCAACCCAAAGAAAAACAGAGCTTAATTTCTCATCCCTCATCCCTCTCGCGAAGCGTATTACCGCCAAAGGGGGAACAGATCATCGAAGACAACCCCTCATCCCCGATCGACCTTCTCCTCAAGCTGAACTTGAATCGCATCCGACACATTCGTTAAAAAGTTGTAGCCTGTGCGATCTTCTATCAGATCAACGCTGACTCTAAATTTGCGCCAGTCGTCTTCTCGAATCCCTTGCTGATTGGGCATATCGACCGCAATGAGTCGTGTTTTTGCATTCACGCCAGCCGTTCCTAATCCTGGTTTATCCAAGACGACGATGACTTTCCAAACGCGATCGGGAGCCGTAATTTTGACGTTGCTCTTGCCAATCGATCGTTTGTTGCCATAGCCACCCGCAATGATGTAAAGCTCTTTGCCCTGGGTGACTAACTCTCGGCAATAATCCTCCAAAACTCTCCACGGCCCCTGATTGTTGTCGGGCGCTTGAGGCAAAATATTAGTCATCAAAAACGTCGCAGAATTGTCTTCAGCATTGCGGCTACGATCGCCAGAAGGAGTGAGGTGTCCCCGGTCAAACCCACTGCCGTTGTAGTCACTCGATCGCACGGCATAAAATCTCTGAGGCAGACGCTCATCAGGGCGAAAATTATTGCTGCGCGGCACCGCTCCTAGCCAATCTCGGTTTAGCTGCCAGCTTGCCCAATTAGGAATATGCCGACTGTTATCGTAAGAAACCACATACTGAGACTTTTCTAAGAGATAGTTGTTGGCATCAGTTTTGGCATTACTAGGATTGCCCATCACCAGATTAGGATTGGTCACCGGAAGAATTGATTGGGGCGGTCGCTGCATCCATAAGCCACAGCCAACCACTATCAACAAAATCAGCGCGATCGCAACCCACCAGCCCCGTAATTTCATCATATTTGGCAGATCTGCCCACCATAAAGCTGACTTTAATTATGGCTTGAGCCAGCCTGTTGCAAGAATAATCGTTGATCACCCAGCGATCGTAGAGCGCTAAAGTAACGTGAATGGCGTTGCTGAATCAGGGGATGAATTGCCCCAAAGCGGAGGGAAACCCAGTGTTCAAAGTCCCCCAATTTTGGGGGATTTAGGGGGCGCAAAGATTGACACTTCCCACAGATTCATCCCTCCAATCAGCAACGCCACGTGAATTTCATGAGAGTTTTTCGCTTCGTTGTTCACAGCTTCTGCCTCCCAAGCTGCCAATTTTGGGGGACTTGAAGAGAAGAATCCTGGTTCAAAGTCTCCTACTGGTGGGGGATTTAGGGGGCTGCCCAGATTAATCACCGTAGCGAAAGTTTCATCGAACTGACGTTAAAGTAAAACGTTAAAGTAAAGTAGTCTATTCCTGAATTGCCGCCATGCCCCTCACCGTCAATCTCAGCCCGATAATCGACTTCACCGACGATCAGTTTGAACAAGTTTGCAGTGCCAATCGTGACCTCAAATTTGAACGCACTGCCCAAGGAGAACTCATCATCATGCCACCCACTGGTAGCGAAACGGGAACCTGGAATTCTGGACTCACCGGACAACTCTGGTTTTGGAATCAGCAAACTCAGCTAGGAAAAAGCTTTGACTCGTCAACAGGCTTCAAACTGCCCAACGGTGCCACCCGCTCTCCTGACCTCGCCTGGGTCAAACAAGCCCGGTGGGATGCTCTTACACCTCAACAAAAACGCAAGTTTGCTCCTCTCTGTCCTGACTTTGTGGCTGAACTGAAGTCTCCGAGCGACGATATAGAAGACACCCGCGCAAAAATGCAGGAGTATTTGGAGAATGGTGCTTTGCTAGGTTGGCTGATCAATCCTGAAGATCAGCAGGTAGAAATTTACCGTCCGGGTCAGCCTGTAGAAATTCTGCATCGTCCTGCTACCCTCTCTGGTGAAACGGTTCTGTCAGGGTTTGTCTTAGATTTACGCGAAATTTGGGGAACGAATGCTACCGAGTGAGTTGTTAATTCATCGATTTAGCGGCGAAGAACTGATTCCCAAACGCCTCAAAATTGACCAGGGGAATTTGGCGATCGCTCAAGATCTGATCACCCTTTTTCACGAGGCCAAAGGCACTTCCAAAGGCGAACTCAATCGCCAACTTCTTGAACTCGAAGGCGAAGAAACCGACTACCGCATCAAACGAGGTCTGGCCCACCTGCTCAACAGCGCCTTTAGCACCTATGAAACCGTCAGTCCACTCGAACCGCCGATGCTGCGAGAACGGGTCTTTGCGCTGTCTGCCCAATCTGCGCCCAGTGTTCAAACCACGCAGGTTACCCTCGATCATCTTGCCGACCTCCTAACGCAAGAATTGGGGCGTGAAGTGTTGAGTGATCAGATTCGATCGGGACTCTACGCCGACCTGCCAGATAATCAGATTTTGATTGATTTTGAGTCCCCTACACCAGAGGCGTTGATTCACCGCTACAACCTGTCTCAAGTGCAGGGTGTTTTTTATCGCGCCAGCCACATTGTCTTAAATGCCCACCGCAATGATCCGGGTGAATACAAACTGCTGTTTCGCTACGTCAAGCTCTTTCAGCTAATGACCTACATCGAAGGTGACGCGGATCATGGGTTTACGCTCACGGTCGATGGGCCCACCAGCTTGTTTAAGCCCTCGACGCGGTATGGATTGGCGATCGCAAAACTCCTCCCTGCCCTGCTCCACGTCACTAAATGGAATCTGTCAGCCGATTTGCAAATCAACGACACCTACGCAGGCAAAACGCGCAAAAGTCGCTTTACACTAGACGCTGACTGCGGGTTGGTCAGCCACTATCCCCCCGGCAAAACCTATGACAGTATGCTAGAAGCGGGCTTTGTCGAACGGTGGGAGAAAGCCAAAACCGAGTGGCGACTAGAGCGAGAAGTTGATTTAATTCCGATTCCGGGGAGTGTGATGATTCCTGATTTTCGACTTGTTCACCCGGACGGACGCACCTTTTTGCTGGAAATCGTCGGCTACTGGCGACCTGAATATCTCAAGAAAAAATTCTCTCAAGTCCGCCAATCGGGACGCGATGATCTGATTTTGGCGGTTTCAGAACGGCTCAACTTAGACAAAGCTGGGGTCAAAATTCGCGAGACTCCCGCCCAAATTGTCTGGTTCAAAGATCAGCTACTGCCCAAAGCTGTACTGGAAGTTTTAGGAGAATCGCGATGACTGCTCACATTCTGGTCGTCGAAGATGAAGTCAAACTCGCCCGCTTTGTCGAACTTGAACTGACCAGCGAAGGATACCGCGTCAGTGTGGCGCACGATGGCATGTCAGGGCTGACGATCGCACGCGAATCAAGTCCCGATTTAGCCATTCTCGACTGGATGCTGCCAGGGCTAACCGGAGTCGAACTCTGTCGTCGTCTGCGGGCCACCGGAAGCAAGGTGCCTGTAATTTTGTTGACGGCGCGAGATGAAGTCGGCGATCGAGTCACCGGGTTAGATGCGGGAGCTGACGACTATGTAGTCAAGCCCTTTAGCATTGAGGAACTGTTAGCTAGAATTCGGGCCCATCTGCGGCGCACTCAGGAATCTGATGGAGATCTGTTGCAGTTTGAGGACTTGAGATTAAATCGTCGGACTCGTGAAGTGTTTCGAGGGCAGACGGAGGTTTTGACAAGAGCGATCGAGCTAACCGCCAAAGAGTTTGACCTATTGGAATACCTGCTCACCCATCCTCGTCAAGTCTTTACCCGCGATCAAATTCTCCAACATGTGTGGGGCTATGACTTTATGGGAGATTCCAACATCATTGAGGTGTATGTCCGTTACCTGCGCTTAAAGCTAGAAGAGAAGGGCGAAAAACGTCTGGTTCACACCGTTCGAGGGGTTGGCTATGCGCTGAGAGAGTAATCGATCAGATGAGCGTCTTCGCTGCAATTCTCCATCGGGAAACGCCCCAAAAATCTTCCACTGTAACGACTCTCGGCCGGGGAACGCTTGCTAGTCCCCCAGAATTGGCAGCTTGAGGGGCAGAAGCTTGACAGCGAAAAACCTTCAGCCAAGGGATGCTACGGTGTATATACAAGTCTATACTCACTTCGTTCTAGTCGGCTTCAGCCCCCTAAATCCCCCATTCTGGGGGACTTTAAGCAAAAAAGACTTCCAGAATTTAGAACCCTGATCAGCGTTCAAAGTCCCCCAAATTTGGGGGATTTAGGGGGCGAAGGATTACGGCAAGTACAGATCAATCGACTTATGTATACACGGTAGGCCAAGGGATGAGGGGATTTAGGCAGAATATTCTTTTAGACGGGGCATCAATCCCAAAAGTGTGAGAACTGCGATCGCTAACACCGCAGCCATTGCATTAAATTCTAAGGTTGCAATGTCCTGATTACTTTGAGCGATCGCATCCTCAAACGCCTTTTTGTTCAAATCGTAAGCGACCTGATTGGCCTCTTTGAGTTGCTCAAAAGCCCAGTTAGACTCGCCCTGATTTTCACCCAAGCAAAGCCTGATTGCTCCCGCTCGATCGCCCTTGGCAAGAAGTTGACGGATTCTCTTGTCGATCACGACGTACTGCGACAGCGCATCTATATGTTTGCTTAGAGCCTCCCTTTCACCGGGGAATGTGATGTTACTCTGCCCATCCGCCAAAAAACCGCGAACTTTGTCAATTTTTGACTGGAATGCAAGTTCGTGATTTGAGGCAAGATTGCGATCGGACTCCAACAGATAACGACTCTCATCAGAATTGGCACCATACGCGATCGCACGAGCCTGACGCAGCGCATACATCGACGTGAAAGCATCTTGCTTGGCGACCTTGAGATGCCCCGAAGCAGAGAGTAACGCACTCACCGTAGAGGCTAAAAAGATAACCGCGATCGCACTGGCTCCCAACAAAAAAGGATTGATCGTGCGACGAGTGCGCTGATTGAGAAATAGCTGAAGCTTGATCAACACAACTATCACAGCCAAACCAAACACAGTGATCAAAAAGAGCGATCGGGCGTGGTCAAAATTATGTTGGTTGTAAGTTTCTTCTAGCTTTTTGCGGTTGACTTCTGCCAGCAGGTCAGCGGCCGGTAGGAGTTGGGTATCTAAGATCTCGATTGCCGATCGATAGGCTGACAGAGTACCAGCGCGATCGCCTCGTAGATGAGCATCTCGCGCCTGCTGAAGTTTGGTCAGATAAGCCCCCAGCCCCAACTGCATTTTTTGAATAGGAACGCGCTCATCGTCACCATAAGTAATGTTCTCAGCCGCAGCCACCAACCTCTCCGAAGCGGCATTGTAGCGTTCGCTAAAAGTTTGAATGACTTTACCATCGGCATTTTTTTGAGGTTTCTCTTGTAAATCGATCGGGGTGCTGTTGGGCGGTGCCAAAAATTCACTCGCTGCAAACGCATCCATACCAGCCATTGCATCTTTTAGCCGTTGCGCGGTGATGATACTGGGGGTGGCATCTGTACTAACCGTCTTGATCGTATTGCGTTGTCCTTGCGCCCCTGCGATCGTCACCATCAGCAATAATAAACTTGCTCCCCAGGTGACAAACAAACTACCTCTCATTAGTTGAGGCGTATTGAGATTACTGATTGTCTTTTTGGTTACGGTCGCTATACTACTCATAATTTTTATTTGATCTAGACTGCTTTAACTTGTATTCTTGTCCAATGTCCGACTGTGATCTCGTCTGCATTCTTTAATCGAATATCAGTCATGGGTTTAATTTCTACACCGTTGAGTTCCGTCCCGTTTGCAGAATCAATGTCTCGTAGCGTCAAATCTCCGTCTGACTGACATTCGATCAAAGCGTGACGGTGAGAAACTGCATCATCAATGTCGAGGGGAATTTCTGGATAAATGGCTCTCACTTGGCTGGTGCGTCCAATGAGGTGAGCCGTTTTGTCGAGACGAATGGTGACGGGAGCCAAATTGGGCGGGGGCGGACTGTCAGGATGATGGGGCACTGAATCGATCGTGACCACGACTTCCCAGACGATCGCAGCTTTCTCATCGCCGCTTTGCCGGGTTGTGGTGACTTCGGGGGGCGGAGCGGTTTCTTGCGGGTCACTTGCAGCGATGGTCACTGATAATTCTCCATGTGCCCCGGTGGTGAAGTTGTAGCCACAAATCTCGCAAAAGTTGCCGCTTCCCAACTCGTGAGGCGCACTGCAATCGGGACAAAGCTGAGAAGCTCCGACAGAAATCGGTGTTTTGGCAACGGACGAAACTGGCTCAGAAACACTGCCCATTTTTGCACCGCATTCTGAACAATAATCGGACTCTGTAGATTCGTGACCTTTGGGACAAAAATAGGTAGACATTGTGGCTTAGGCAATGGGATTTTTGGCGATGGGAGTAACCTGAACGGCGGTGCCATAACACAAAACTTCAGTGACACCGGGGGCGAGTTCGGTCGCGTCATATCGAACGCCGATTAGGGCGTTGGCTCCAACTTGTTGAGCATGACGAATCATCAGATCGTATGCATCCTGGCGAGTCTGCTCACAGAGAGACGTGTAAAGCGTGATGTCTCCTCCAAATAGCGTTTGTAGTGAGGCTCCGATCGTTCCCACGACACTGCGTGATCGGACGATAATGCCTCGCGTTACACCCAGGTTTCTAATAATCTGGTAGCCGCTGAGTTCAAAGCCTGTGGTAACAAGTTTGTGATCAATCATGACAATGCTGAATGGAATGGATAACGATTAGAAGTAGAGATTTTTGAGAACGCTTTAGGCTATGCTTTTGGAATCCGAGCGGTTTTGGTCGATCGCGTTTCCAGGGCCATTTCGTCTTCTTTGGCGATCGCTTTCTTGAGTCGGATCGTTCCGGTGGGTGCGTCTTGGACATCAACCACGGTTCTGAGTAGTTTGGCGGTGGCTTCGTTGCCGGAGTCATGGGCAATTTTAACGGCGCGTCCGAGTTTGGCGGTGGCGGCTTCTACGTCGCCTCGGTTGCGGGCTTCGAGTCCTTCTTGAATGGTTTGGGCGAGTTCGGCTTGTCCGGTGTAGTGGGCGACTCGGCGATCGATTTTGGTCGATTTTGCGTCGTCATCCGTCCAGACTGCCAGAATTTTGGCCTCAGCGATTTTGGTTTCAGTCTCGTCTACGCGAAAGATCAAACTGGCTCGACCCGCCAACATTTCGTCACCGACGCGACCCGGATTCACCTCAATACAGAAGTGATAATCTCGCGATTCGCCTTTGCCCCAAGCTCCGGTGGGATAGTCCAAAACTTGCGCTTTGACGGATTTAGAGCGATGAGTCAAATCTACAATATCGGGGCTGACTTGTTTGCAAAACAAAATCTTTGCGCCTTGAGGAGTCCAGAGTCGCATCGAGACATCGCTGACACTTTTTCCCATTGCTTTTTCGAGAATCGATCGAAAGTCTGCCTCGATCATCAACGCATCAGGAATGATGTCGGTCGTGCCCAAAAGTTTGCTAGAAATCAGCTTTAATTGACTGACCCGCCAATCGGTGCCGACTCCCCGACAATCGCATTCAAATATGCCCTCCGAATCTTGCAAGACTTTGGTGAGTTTGTGCTCGTCTGAGTCGTCGTTTTGACCATCGGTGAGCAGTAGCGCCTGACGAATCGCATTGGGCATTTGTTTGAATTGCTGGAGCGCTTCGTTTAGCCAGGTTGAAATCAGCGTTCCACCAGTCGCCTCGATCGAGCGGAGGTTCGCGATCGCTCGTTGCTTATTTTCTAAAGTCGCTTGACACGCAGGAACCACCAACCGCGCACTAGAGGAACCCGTGACGATAAAGAAGCTGGCATCTTCGGGCAGCAAATTGACAATCTTGGTCATGGCTTCTTTGGCAGATCGCATCTTTTGTCCGCCCATTGACCCAGATGTGTCGCAAATGATGCCAAATAATCTGCTGCCTGATGTCGAAGTTGCATTTCCTGCATTCTCACCAGCGTTGACCGTCATGATCGCATGAACTTCTCTAGAGCCTTCAGGAAGATATTGATTTTGAAAGACTTCAGCCGTAAATTGAGTCATGGTTTTCTCCTTTAGAAGTCGTTGACTTGTAGAACTGCAACTGTAATATTGTCGTGTCCGCCACGCGATCGTGCGTATTCCACCAGAGTTCTCGAAATAGAGCGTGCGTCATTTTCTCGAATTAAGTCTGCGATCTGTTGAGCCTCTGATGCATAATTCCACAACCCATCGGTGCAGAGGATCAAATAACCATTTCCAGGAATAATGAATTCAACGATTTCAGGATTAGCATCATCTTTGGCATCGGCACCAATCCAGCGAGTAATCGCGTGAGCTTGTGAATTTTGTTGGGCTTCCGATTCTGTCATTTCTCTAGAAGCAATCACAGCATTAATCCACGAATGATCTTGAGTTAGTTGTCGCGATCCGTTTGCCGAAATCCAGTAAGCCCGACTGTCACCCAACCAAGCGATCGTTGCCCTGCCATTTTGAACGATCGCCGCTACCAACGTGGTCGAAGGCGGTTCTAGCCCAGGGTGACTCGGAAGCTGACAAACCGCAGAAAACGCTTCACTCACAGCCAGTTTTAGAGCATTGACGGGAGGTTGATCTAAGCAGTTTGCCAGCGTTAGACAGGCTGTTTTGGAGGCTTGTTGAGAAGCCAGTTCGGGATGATCAGCGCTCGAAACGCCATCACAAACGACGAGAATCTGAGTCTCTTGAATTGCTTGCAGAGCCAAAAAATCCTCATTTTGATAATGTTTGAGTCCGCGATCGCTCACGCCTGCCAAATTAGAATCGATCAAAATTTCGACCGGGGGAATCTCACCCCGAAAGCCACAGTCTGAGCAAAACCCTTCCGTGTCGATCGCGCCCCCACATTTTGCACAGGCGATCGAGCGAGCAGGCTTGAGGGCGATGCCACATTCCTCACAAAACTGGTCATCTGGTAAAACGGACGTATGGCAAGCGGGACATTGCATAATCTGAGTTGAGTAAAGTTTTGAAAAGCTGGCTAGGTTGACTCAAAAAAGGGTTTTGGGTCGGACTCGGTTTGCTTCGTCGATCAGGTGGATTTTCTCTTCGCCTGTGGTCAGATGCGCCATGTCTCGTAGGGCTTTTTCGAGTCCCACTCTGAGCTTATTTTCTTCGAGCGGCTGTCCGAGAATGACCATTGCAGAACTGGGCGACACCGCTTTCGTCGTCACTAAATGCAGGGCAGTTTCTAAAACTTGTTTGGTGAGTCGATGGCGATCGATGCCATCCAGCGTCAGGGTTTCAATTGCGATCGAGGCTTTCTTGAGTTCGTCTGCACCCGGAATTTTTTGCTCACGATCGATCAGCGTTCGAGCAATTTCGACTCGCGATCGCGTATGCAGGCTAGAAGTTTGAGGAATTTTTTCTAACGCTGCGACAGCACTTTGACGATCGCCAATTGCACAAAAACAACGCGCTAAACCGAATGCTGCTGAGACATAGCCGGGATCAGTTTTGATCACCAATTCATACATCTTAATCGCTAGTTGGTAATGCTGGGACTGTTCGGCTGACAACGCTAATGCTAACTTGGGCGCAAGTTCTCCAGGCAAGTCAAAATACACTTGATCAAACGCAGCCTGTGCTTCTTTAAATTTGCCCTGCGCCATCCGCGATCGACCTCGATACCAATAGACGCGCCAATCCCAGGGATCTTTCTCTTCAACTTTGGCGATCGCTTGCTCTGCTTCTTGATATTCTTTTTCGTCAATCAGACTATTCGCCAATCGTAACAGGGCTTCGACTGAGTTTGGAAACTGGTGAGTAATTGCCTGGAGACTAATCGATCGCTGCACCGGATCAGCAATCATGCTGGCATTCATCACAGCGTTGAATCCTGGATCGGTGGGGTTCAAGGTGGGAATGGGCAACTGTTCGTAGTCCGCGTGAATGGGTGCGAAGTCTCCCGCATGGGTTATCGCTAACCGATCACCGCTCAAAAGACTGCTATTAGAAGGGCGCGGAATGTTGGTTTCTAATGCCACAATTTCTCGCAACACCCCCAGCAGTTGATCCGCCATTTCTTCAGCAGTCTGAAAGCGATCGTCGGGGCTGTCTGCCGTCGCTTTGATCAAAAATCGATACAGCGACTCGTGTTGGGCAAAAATCGGATCTTCGTCTGCATTGGGCAACGTAAACAAATGCTCTTTGCCAAAGCCGCGAATATTTGTGATCAAAACGGCTAACGTTCTGGCAATGGTAAAGAGGTCAGAGGCGATCGTGGGCCCATCTCCTGCTTCTGGCGCACTGTATCCAACTGTTCCATAAATGTCGCCGTGGGGGTCGTCAATTCGCCTGACACCGCCCAAATCGATCAGCTTGACATCATCACCTTCTAACATCACATTATCGGGCTTGAAATCGCAGTAGACCATTCCCATCTGATGCAAGTAGACAAAGGCGCTCAGAATTCGATGAATGTAAGCGATCGCTTCAGTGACAGGTAATACGCCGCGTTGTTTGCGAATGTCTTTTAGCGTTTTTCCTCCGACATACTCCATGATGATAAATCCTTCGCGATTGTGATTCACGAAGTTATAAATACCGACAATATTGGGATGTTTGACCGCCGCTAAAAACTGACGTTCGGCAACCGCTACCGCCGCACTGGCTGCATCTTCAGTGTTAAGCAATCCTTTTAAGACGACGTAGCGAGACAGCGTTTTGTCAAAGCCTAGATAAATCCAGCCTAAACCGCCATAGGCGATCGCGCCCTTGACTTCATACTGTCCGGCGACCAGATCTCCTTTTTGCAAGGTGGCAATAAACGAATATTTCTGTCCACACTTGCTACAAAAGCCTTTCTCGCGTTTGAGTCCGTGGTTGCAGTTACTACAAAAGCGTTTGTTTTCGGGGACAACGGCCTCTAAAAGGAGCGCTTTTTCGGGGTCGGTTGAGGGCAATTCGGGGACAGAAACTAAGCCTGCGCCGAGTTGTTTACGGGTACTGCGGGCAGAGGTGGGACTGGTGCGCCGAGAGCCTTTTGCCGATCGATTGGTCAGCGGTGAGGAGCCTGTCCCGGTGGTGACGGGGGTACTTCTGCCCGTGACGCGCGCGGAAGAATATCGCTGACTTCCGGCAACGACGGCCGCCAATCCACAAACGTCACAGTAGCCATCTTCGATCGTGCCAGTGCATTGATTTCGAGTGCAGCGATTTCGAGTTACCCGCAAGGGGTTGGCGTTCATAACAGTCTCCTTGAGAAGTTGAGGGTTGCGTAGAGGAGAAATTGAGAAGCTGTTTTTAAAGAATTTTTGATCTACTGAAATTTAGAGATCTCCCCTGGCTCCCTTAATCACAAGAGGAGAAAGTCTAGAGGTTCTAATCCAAAACTTTCTTGCCATTCAGTCGTTTTTCGTAGTGTGAAATCAATTCGGACGCTTTTTCTAGAGGCGTTGGGCGCGTGTAGAGAAGCTGTTTGGCTTGAGTGGCGAGATTGATCAAGGTGGCATCTTCAGACAATCCTTTTGCGAGGGCTTTGGCTTTGAGGGCATCAAGTCGGCCGCGCAATTCTTGGCGGGTGGCGATCGGGGCAAGATTGGCAGAGTATGCCCGTTTTTCGGTGGCGATCGCTTGATTGATATTTTGAGTCAGATTCTCTAAGCCGACCAAAATCGGACTGATAAACCCCTGGGCAAACTTGGTTTCTAATCGAGTTAACCATTGGTGAAGTGCGGCAATTTGCTCTGAAGCGATCGGATCTATCAGCATTGAGTGATCCACGACTTTTTCTCGACTTTCCGCAAAGGCCGCGATCGCACCTTGATGAATTTTTTCTAATTCGCTGAGAAGCTGATGCGCGATCGCTAGTTTTTCTTGTACCTGGGTTCGTTGTTGGGCGCTTTGTTCTAGTGCGTTTCTGGCTTGTGTAATCAGCGGTTGAATGGTTTGTTCAAATTGATCGTGAACGCCTAACGGGTCTTGCGCTATCTGAGCCTGAATCGTCGCGATCGCCTGTTCTGCCTGAGTGAGTCCGACAATGATAGTTTGCTCCAGTAAGTTAGCGGATTGTCGAAGCGATCGCAGTTCTGTCTCGGCAGTTGATAACTTCAAATCGATTGCTGACCAGGCCACATCCACCGCCAACATCACCTCTTTTGCGGTTTGAAACACTGCCAACATCACCGTTAATAACTGAGCAGGCGATATGGTCGAGATTGCCCCTTCCTGTGTGAGAAAATTTCTTTGAGATGGGGGCAGGCGCTCCACCGATAGCTGAATCCAAACGTCAGTTAAAGTCTCCTCAATTTCTTGCAAAATCTGCTGAGATCCCAAAAATCGAGAATATTGCTTTCGCAGTTGAGTGATGCGATCGCTGGTCTTCACCAACAGATCAAAGTGTTGCAATAAATCATTCATCGCCTCCCATGCAGGCATCACTTGAGCGGCAGTCGCTCCGGTTAGTTGAATGGTAGGAACCCCTGAATCACCAGACAGTCGTTGATAGGTATAAATATCCTGCAATTCGATGAGAATTTGACTCACAAGCCCAACTTTGTGTTGCCAATCGGATAAGCGTTGATCAATCTGTTCGAGAGTGAACATAGGGTAACTTATGGGTTTGCCTGTTCTGATATCAGCGCCTCGGTGAAGAATTACGCATCAAAAAAATCTCGATCGCACAAACGTCGCAAAGCTAACAACAGTACTAACGATTTGGGAGAAGTTGGGGGCGGTAGAGACTTTTTTTCGCAGTTGCTGCATTTGTTTGACATCATCTGACGTACAGGTAACGCTGTTTTTAAGAATGGCCAATTTTGCTCGTGAAAAATCGCTCATGGCGCGATCGAGATCATCTTTAAGTTCTACCTGTTCGTCAAAGTCGGCTTCTAGATAGCGAATTTGCAGTTCGTTTAAAAGGTTAGAAGCCTGTTGTAGAAAGAGCCGATTGTGGTCTGACATGGTGGGAGTTTTGAGTTGAGCGTTGGTCTGTTCTACAAAAGTTTCTAGATTTAGCCGCTAACGTCTGGGAGGTAAGGCAACTTCAGCAGGGAGACTAACCTGAATTTGCGATCGACTCGCCGCCGCAGTGTTGGCCCGATCAAGCAGTTTACGGGTCACATCACTCCAAAAAGGATCAGACCGAATCTGAGCCACCACGCCCGTTGCTTTGAGTTTGAGACTGGTATAGTCACGACCTGTAAAGGCAGAAGCCGTGGTCAAAATTCTCGGAATCAGCGTATTCAGTTGGTTGAGATCTAATTCGTCGTAGCGATTGGCCACTTCGATCAAGTCTTTGCCCAACACAGCCGCTTTGGTGCATTGAGCGACAGTTGTTTCTAATAGTTTTTGTTCTTCTTGTTTGATCTGTTGCCATTCGCCCATCATTTCGCCCGCTTGATTTTCGAGGTCAGACTTGCGTTGGTTTAATTGTTGTAGTGTCTCGTTTCCAGTGCCATTTTTCAGCTTTGCCAGCACGGTTTGATACTCTTGACGCAGCTTTCTAAATCGGACAATCACCCCCGATCGATACTGGGTCAGCATCGGTGGATTTTTGTTAATTGCGTCCGCCAACAAAGCCATCTGAACGGTTAGCGTCTTGGCATATTCAGCCGACTTGCGGGCTTCGTCTCGACTGACCAGTGTGCCGCTATTGAGCTTGTCAAAAATCGATGCGAACCCTTCATACTGACCGCGCAAATCGACGATAAAATCGTCCCACTCTGCAACTTTGGGCGGCTGAAATGGGTCGATCGCCAGATCGATCACCGTACTATTGATATCGACTTTGGAATTGAGAATCCGATTGATAAAACTCTGACGCATCTCAGCTTGCGATCGTGGAGGCGCTTCGAGTTCCCGTTTTCGCATAGTGTCGATGGCTTCGATCGCCGCCAAAGATTCTGTCTTAAATTGAACGGCTGCCCCTTGAAGCGATCGCGCTTTTTCGACACTGCATCCGCCTAGCGAACTGCCAACCACCAAAATTCCGGCAATCCAGAAGGTTTTGATCTGTTGAGTTTTAAGCTGCCCAATTTTTACAACCACCCGCCCATCTCCTACTCTCCCGCAATATGAACCACGATTTCGCGGCTATTTCCCCGTTGACGATGCTCCCAGATGTAGATGCCCTGCCAGGTTCCGAGTAAAAGGCGACCTTGAGCGATCGGGATTTGCTCAGAAGTGTGGGTGAGCACGGTGCGAATGTGAGCAGGCATGTCGTCTGGCCCTTCGGCGCTATGAATGTAATTCTCCCACTCTGGAACCAGCTTTGAGAGAAAATTCTCTAAGTCTTTCAACACATCAGGATCGGCGTTTTCCTGAATAATCAGACTGGCGGAGGTGTGGCGCAAAAACAAGTGACAGATTCCGGTTTGGATGCCAGAGTCAGCGACGATCGCCTGAATTTTTTGAGTAATTCTAAGCAGCGATTTACCCGACGTAGGGATTCTGATAATTTTCTGATACTGAGACATGATCAAGGGTTATGAGGCGAACGTCTCCACCTTCTATTGTGCCTGGGAGCATCCCAATTGTGTAGCACAGTCTTTCTGCCCTCACCCTAACCCTCTCCCCCAGGAGAGGAAACAAAAGATCTTCCCTTCTCAAGGAGAAGGGCCTACCGTGTATACATAAGTCGATTGATCTGTACTTGCCGTAATCCTTCGCCCCCTAAATCCCCCAAATTTGGGGGACTTTGAACGCTGATCAGGGTTCTAAATTCTGGAAGCCTTTTTTGCTTAAAGTCCCCCAGAATGGGGGATTTAGGGGGCTGAAGCCGACTAGAACGAAGTGAGTATGGACTTGTGTACTCACATTGATTGACTGTCTAATAGCCTGATTTTTTCAGATACTCGATCGCCGCCCGTGCAATAGTAGCGTTTCCATCTTTCGCGAGTGTTTGAGTTGAGTGGGGCGCAATTAAGGGCTGATTCAAAAAGTCCCATTTATTCAAAAAGAAAGCATCTGGCGTGAGAATTTGGTGATGAGCATACTGTTGAATCCCTTCTAGTAAAACGGGTGCTTCGGCAAAGCCTTCTCGTGTAATGCTAACGATCGGAACATCCAATCGGCAAGCTTCCGAAAAAGTGCTGTAGCCCGGTTTAGACATCAGCCGACCACACAAAGGTAAAAAGTCAACTGGACGGTAGAAGCGATCGTCAATCTTCAACAAGTTGGGATAGTCAGGAGCCGTCAAATCAAAACAAATAAATGTCCAATCAGGGAAGTTTTGCACATTCTCGTAGGGAATTTTATGCAGTCCCAATCCTCCAAAGGTCATCAGGGCGATTTTTTCTTTTGGGGTGTCAGATAGATTGAATTTCGATCGCAGTTCTTCAAGATCAAATCGCGGATCGACACCTGTCAACCCTGTATCAATGATGTTAGAAAATGCTGCCATCGGCTCATGAAATGGGAGACGAAACAAGCGATCGCACTGCCCAAAACACTTCCCAATCCAATCTGCCATTTCGTCAAATTCACCCCCCCATTCTCGATAGATAAAGTCCCAGCCAAAGTTACCCATCATCCATCCAGGAATGTCAGCCGCTGCCGCGATCGATGCCGCCAACGGAGGAATATCCGCTAACATCAATCCCACTCGATTTTGTTTAATAAAACTGACTTCGGAGGCAATCAACGATTGCTGTTTTGCTCGAATTTCTTCCAGCTTTTTTAAGGTAGCCGCCTTGTCCATCGTCAAACTGTCACTTTGAATTACGCCCACATCAAACGCGCGAGGTCGATGAATGAAATCACCGGGAATGTAAGCTTCGAGGAGCGATCGGGGAGCCGTTGTCGCCAAAATCAACAGAATCTCTGGACACAATTTCTGAATTTCTGCGGCTACCGAAGCGGCACGAGTCGCATGTCCAAAGCCGTGATTGGTGATGGCAATATAGAGAATGGGTTGAGGCATGGAAGAAAGGGATAAGGGAGGGCTTTGCCCCGCATTCGCGAGGAGGGATGAGAGATGAGGCAGGAACAGTGACCTCATTATTTTGCCTGCTGATGCTTCGAGAATATTAAGTATTTTGGGTTGTGAGATCGGGCTAGATAGACTGGATTGGTTTGTTTAAACGTGAAGTAAGGTATGCGTCGGTCTAATTCATTGTTTGGGTTGGTGGCAGGAACAGTTACAGTTGCCACGATCGTGTTGAGTCAAGGGTCACTGTTGGCAAAAAACCCTGATTTAAGAGATATTTCTTCGGTGCGGACGCTGGTCGCTCAAGAAACCCCTAAAACGGCTAGAGAATATTTTGAGCGAGGGCTGCGTCGCCTCGACGAAAAGGATGCTCAGGGAGCAGTAGATGATTTTAGTCAAGTCATCAAACTCGAACCCAAACTAGCAGATGCCTACTACAATCGGGGACTGGCACGATCGGATCTGGGCAATCTTAAGGGCGCGATCGCAGACTATGATCAGGCGATTCGGCTCAATCCCAAAGATGCTGACTCCTATGTGAATCGAGGCAATGCAAAAGACGATTTGGGCGATAGAAAAGGGGCGCTAGTTGACTACGATCAAGCGATCAAATTAAATCCCAAAGATGGTAATGCTTACTACAATCGAGGCGTAACCCGTGCTCGGTTAGAAGATAATGAAGGGGCGGTAGCTGACTACAATCAAGCAATCAAATTGAACCCCAAAGATGCTAAAGCCTACGTCAATCGGGGCAATGCGCGAGATGATTTGGGTGACAGACAGGGCGCACTTTCTGACTATAATCAAGCACTCAAACTCAATCCAGAATTTGCAAATGCGTTCTTTAATCGGGGCATTACCTATTCTCGAATGGGCCGCAAGCCACAAGCGATCGCTGACTTTCAACAGTCCGCCAAACTTTATCAGCAGCAAGGAGATACCGAGAGCTATCAGCGAGTCATGCAAGCCCTAAAAAGACAGCAACAGTAGATAAAAACAGGTCTCTCAAATCAAATAAGTCAGATTTTGAATTCCAGGTCAAATCTTGAATTTCAGCGACGCGGAGACCTGTTTGACAAATGATTTCAAAGTTGAGGCTATTGTTGTTCTCGTACCTTGAGTCTGCTTTTTTGCAACTGCATTTTTTCTTAAAGGCAACATGGCTCAATTCTCTCAAAAGCCTGTTATTTCAACTCAGTTTGTCTCCGCGCTCAACTTGACTTTCAGAACCCTCATGGGAGACAGAGGGATAAATTGACTAAAGGAAATCTCCCTAGAAATCAAGAAGCGGATGCCAAAAATCGATCGCTTGTATCGTCTTTTCCTCCCTCCTCCCTCTTTCCTCCTCCCTCCTCGCGCAGCAGAACAAAGTTCTCCCTCATCCCTGCTGAATTCTCCTAGCCGCCACACTCCGATTTTTGAGCGCAAGCTCGTCGTCCGGTTTGAGCGCGAGAACTTTGTCGTAGCTGGCAACTGCTTCCTCAAAACGGCCCAAACTACAAAGAACTCCACCGCGATTGTTCCAGGCTCGAAAGTCGTTAGGTCTGAGCGCCAGAGCTTTGTCGTAACTTTCAACTGATTGAGCAAGCTGCCCCAGATTTTTCAGCGTCACGCCCCGGTTGTACCAGGCTTCGTAAAAGTCAGGTTTGTGCTGGATGGCTCGATCGAAGTTAGCGATCGCTGCCTCCAAATCATTTAATCTCATACAGGCGCAGGCTTGCTGATACCAGGCGTGAATGTGGTCAGGCTGCAACTCGACGGCTTTTTGGTAGCTGGCGATCGCCGTTTCGGGGCGGTTGAGTTGTTTGAAGGCAATACCCCGATAGTACCAAGCGTCTGCATCGTCGGGCTGGCTGGTCAAAGCTTTCTCGTAGCTGACGATCGCCGCTTCATAATCTCCCACACAGAGCAAAGCGTTTCCCCGGCTGTAGAGCGCTTCTTCGGAGTCGGGGCGCAGTTCTAAAGCACGATTGAAGTGATCGATCGCGCCTTCATAGCGTCTGGTCACATAAAGAGCGGCTCCGTGCATATACCAGGCATCGGCAAAATTGGGAAACTGCTCGATCGCTTTGAGAAAATAGGGAATTGCTTCTTCATAGCGCCCGATCGCATAGAGCGTCAGTCCTTGACTGTATTGAGCATAGGGATAGTTGGGTTGGATTTCGAGGACTCGATGAAAGCTGGCGATCGCGATTTCAAAATGTCCAGCGACATAGGCAGCCCAGGCGCGACTGTAGTGAAAATATCCAGCGTGAGGATAGTGTGAAATGGCTTTTTCAAAGTGGGCGATCGCCGCTTCGTGCTGTCCTAAATTAATCAGAGCGCTGCCTTTCTCGCTGAGTGCGTCAAACAAGCTGGGGTTGAGGACAAGGGATTGGTCAAAGTAGGCGATTGCGTCGGCGTAGTCTCCGACCTGGCTAAAGGTGAGTCCTTGTTGCAAAAGGCTTTCGGCGGTGGCGTTTTCAGTCTGCACCATAGAGCGTCAACGTGTTCTCCCGTCGTTGTAACTATCCGGGTATGAGCGATCGGAGAAGTAATCTGAATTTAGATCCACAATTCCAGCCGCTTGAATCCTTAGAAGTTAAGGTTCCCTAGGAATCAGGGCAGATTGAGGTTTATGTAAAATTTTGGTAAAAATTCTCACTAAGTGCAAAAGTCATTTGACTTATCGACCACCGTCAAATGAATGGTTCTGCACTGCGTCCGCGATCGTCGTTCTCTACCAAATGTTTGATGTCAGACCAATGTGACCGCCCTAGCATAGGGGATCTGGTGACTGCTCATCTCAAGAGGCGACTATGCAAACGACTACTAATCTGCAAACAAAACAACTAGGTAATTCTGATCTGCATCTCACCCCGATCGGTTTTGGAGCCTGGGCGATCGGCGGAGGCGGCTGGGAGTTTGGTTGGGGTCACCAGGAAGATCAGGAGTCGATCGCGGCGATTCAGCGGGCCCTCGACCTGGGAGTGAACTGGATCGACACCGCCGCAGTGTATGGATTGGGACACTCTGAAGAAGTGGTGAGTCGGGCGCTCAAGGGACGATCGCAACCCTATGTGTTTACCAAATGCTCCATGATTTGGGACGAAAAAGGGACGATCGGTCGCAGCCTTAAGGCAGATTCTCTCCGACGTGAAGTAGAAGATAGCTTACGCCGACTACAAATCGCAGCGATCGACCTTTATCAGATTCACTGGCCAAACCCAGACGCGGATCTTGAGGAAGGCTGGAGTACGCTGGCAGACCTGCAAACTGAGGGTAAGGTGCGCTATGTCGGCGTTTCTAACTTCAGCGTCGAGCAGATGCAACGCATTCAAAAAATCGCTCCGATTACATCGCTTCAGCCGCCTTATTCGCTGGTGCGCCGTGAAATCGAAACGGACATTCTGCCTTTCTGCCAGGAAAATAACATTGGTGTAATTGTCTATTCGCCGATGCAGTCTGGGCTACTGGCAGGGTCAATGACTGCCGATCGCATCGCCCAAATGCCACAAGACGACTGGCGCAAACGCAACCCCCAATTTCAAGAGCCACGCCTTTCTCGCAACCTCAAACTGGTTCAATTGCTTAAAGAAATCGGTCAGCAAAGCAGCCATTCTGCGGGTGAAGTGGCGATCGCTTGGACGCTAAAGCATCCCGCTGTCACAGCCGCGATCGTCGGCGGTCGTAACGCCCAACAGGTTGAAGGGGTAATCGGAGCCGCAAATTATCAATTGAGTGAGCAAGCGTTGAACGCGATCGAGACGTTTTTGCAGCAAAATCCATAGGCAAAATCCATCCTGCAATCAGACGTTATGAATTTAGGTATGAATTTAGGGATGTCAGCTAATACACCTCGGCAAACTAACAGCAAATTAGCCGTGAATTAGTCTTGTGTTACCGTTGATTTTTTGCTGGTAGGTTGAATGCTTGATGCCATCCCTCAAACAGTTTGCAAAAAGTCTAAAGCGAGAGATTCACGTTGTCTATCTGGCAAGCAAAGATCCTAGAGTACCGTGGTATGCAAAGCTGCTGGCGGTTTTGATTGGGGCTTATGCGGTTAGTCCAATCGACCTCATTCCGGATTTCATTCCCATTTTGGGTCAGCTTGACGATCTGATTATTGTCCCATTGGGAATTTGGTTGGTTCTCAAAATGATTCCCCCGGCTGTGTTGAGTGACTGTCGATCGCAAGTTGCGTCTGATTCATCTGATCGCCCAGGACAAAACTGGATTGTGGCCGGAGCGATCGTCACCATTTGGTTTCTGATAGGAGTGCTAATGGTCTATTTGATCGGACTCTACCTAAACAAATAAACTACACTGCCTGAGCGATTATCGTCCGGTGGCGGGGCGTGTTGCGGGTGACTTTGGGATGGGTGAATCCGGCTTGAACGATCGCCCCCTCTAGATCAAACGAAAAGTAGTCATCCATATACGGCTCTGTGCTTTTGAGCAGCGTCAGAATGTAGGGCGGCATTTTGGCATAAATTTCTGACTGAGGATTCATGTCCATAATGGTCAGATGTCCACCGGGACGCAGTAGCCGTTTTGCTTCTTGAAAGACTTCTACTGCGGCAGTTCTAGGCAACTCGTGAAACATCAGACAAGCGGACACCAAATCAAAAGAAGCGGACGGTAAGCCTGTCGATTCAGCGGCGGCGTGAAGCCAAACTGGGGGATTTTGAGGGGCGAGTTCTTGAGTTCGATACTGAGCGATCGCCAAAAAATAAGGTGACAAATCAACGCCCATAACCCTTGCATCGGGGAAGGTTTCTTGTAGCTTAAAAGTACTCATTCCCACACTACAGCCCATGTCCAGAATGTCTTGTGGCGCTTTGGGTAGTTGAGCTTTCAACACATCATGGTAGCTTTGCCGCAGTCGAGAATCGCCTTCTATTCCCGCATCTTTCCAGATTCGAGCATGGACAGCATGAGCCGCAGATTCGACTTCGCTGGCAGGCTCCCAACCCAAATTGCCCTCGGTGTAGGCATGAAAGGGACGCAAATAATAATCGGGATAGGTGAGCGTGGGATTGTTAACTTGATTAAACTCGGTTGACCAATCGCGCGATCGTAGCTTTTTGGCATCTTCTAGCCAGTTGACCCCGATCGACGTTGCCCGTTTGATCATCATCTGGCGCGCCTGATATTTTGCCAAATCAAATAGCGGCTTGATCGCCAAAATGCCGTTTACAACGCGAGAAGACAGACGAGGAGTGGAATCAACAGCAGTCATAAGTCGCAAAATTGAAACAACGTTTGATCAACAAAATCATTATTGCAAAGTTGCTGCACCTGTGAATTGGCAGCGATCGCAATTTCCTCTTTAACTAATCACAAAATCATGATACAAGTGTTCTTAGAGAGCAAAGTTTAGATGACTAGACGATCTCAATTTGATATGATACAAATGTTCTAAAATCCATTACCATTCATTCTGTTATGGAATCCCTCACCGAAGCCCAAAGACAGCTTTACGACTGGCTAGCCGAGTACATTCACCAACATCAGCATTCTCCCTCGATTCGGCAGATGATGGCCGCCATGAATCTCAAGTCTCCGGCACCTGTGCAAAGCCGTCTAGAACACTTGCGAAATAAAGGCTACATTGATTGGTCAGAAGGTCAGGCCCGCACCATTCGTCTGCTTCAGGCAACCCCCAAAGGAGTGCCGATTTTGGGTGCGATCGCCGCCACCAGCTTAGTTGAGAATTATCCCGACAACGAAGTTGAGCATTTGGATCTCTCCAGTCTGCTGCTCAAGCCACAACATTTTGCGCTCAAGGTCAGAGGTCACAGCATGATCGACGCTTTGATTGACGATGGCGATGTCGTGATCTTGAAGCCGACAGACGATCCCAAAACCCTCAAAAACGATACGATCGTCGCTGCCAGAGTCGAAGGCAAAACCACGCTCAAGTATTTTCAAAGAAAGGGCAGCAAAATCGTTTTGCAACCTGGCAACCCTAATCGAGAGCTTTACCCCGTCACCGAAGTTCCTGCCTCCCAGGTCGAAATTCAGGGCGTTTTGGTAGGAGTGTGGCGCGGCTACGGCAAGCTGTAGTTTTGACAAACTCAGATTCTTCCTGACTCTACTCACTGTGAGATGATGTCTGAATTGCAAACCGCATCAGCCAGGCTCAACAGGAGTTGCTGTCCGTCGTGAATTCATTTTCGTCCTTTCTCAAAGTTTTTCAAAGTCGCAAAATGGCGGCTCTCCTTCTCCTGGGCTTCGCATCGGGACTGCCGTTATATCTGACGAGTCGAACTTTGCAAGCATGGATGACCGTAGAAGGGGTCAAACTGGGTGCGATCGGGCTGTTTAGTCTGGTTGGCTTGCCTTATTCTCTGAAGTTCATTTGGTCGCCGCTGCTCGATCGCTACATGCCCCCCTTTTTAGGCCGTCGTCGCGGCTGGTTGGTGATTACACAGGTGGGGTTGGTGGTCGCGATCGCGCTGATGGCAACGCAAAACCCCAAACAGTCTCTTCAACTGCTGGCGATTAATGCCCTCTTGATCGCCTTTCTGAGCGCCAGTCAAGACATTGCTTTTGATGCTTATCGCACAGATGTATTAAGTCCGCCTGAAATGGGGGCCGGAGCCGCCGTCACCGTTTTAGGATACCGAATTGCGCTACTGCTGACAGGTTCTTTAGCCCTGATTTTGGCGGATCGAATGCCCTGGCAATTGGTCTATCTGCTGTTGTCTCTATTTATGGGCATCGGCATTATCGCCGCGTTTTGGGCCCCCGAACCTGACCTGCGGACTCAACCTCCTGCGTCTCTGGCAGAAGCGGTAACGTTGCCATTTATCGAGTTTTTCCAGCGGCTCGGACAGATGCGGGCGATCGCCGTTCTAGTGTTCATTGTGCTGTACAAGCTGGGAGACTCGCTCGTCAACAACATGGCGACCCCGTTTTTGCTCAAGACAGGCTTTACCCAAACTGACATTGGCGCGATTCAAGGCGGGATGGGGCTGCTGGCGACGATCGTCGGGACGCTGACCGGAGGAGCAATTCTCAGCAAAATTGGCATCTATCGATCGCTCTGGGTATTTGGCGGACTACAAGCCATCAGCAACCTGACCTATCTAATTTTGTCGCTGCTTGGAAAGAGCTATCCCTCAATGGTGGTCGCCATTAATATTGAAAACTTTTGCGGTGGACTGGGAACGGCTGCTTTTGTGGCGTTTTTGATGAGTTTGTGCAACCAGAGATTTTCAGCGACTCAGTTTGCGTTGCTCTCTAGCTTGATGGCTTTCAGTCGAGACATTCTGGTCGCCCCTGCTGGAAAGTTAGTTGAAGGGACGGGCTGGCCGGCGTTTTTTGCGATTACGATTTTGGCGGCTGTTCCTGGATTAATGCTGCTGCCAATCTTTGCCCCCTGGAATGGTGAGCCTCCGAAGATCGAAGAAATTTCTTAAGAAGTCGCTCCATTTCGTCAACCGGGATCGGGACTTGAGCGGTAGGATTAGATTAGAGATTTTTACAAATCTTGAGCTTATTTGTTCTACCCCTATCCCTTCATTGCGATCGCCCGTCCTATGGCTCTCTTTCGTCAGTACATTGCCCCCCTACTGGTTGTGCTGGTTTTTATCGTCTCCCTTGTTGCGGTGAGTGCCAGAATCTTTTTGCCCAATGACATGGCCGCCCCTGCCCCGATCGAGGAAGTGAACCCAACCAGCGACAAAGCCCAATCCCCCACGGGTGAGAGCGTTGCAGACTTACCACCTGCTCTCTCAGCGCTACTTAAAGGGTTGCCAGACGAGCCAGGGTTGTCAGAACAGCTTTAGAGGAAGAACTTCGATGATCTGTTTCCCCTTTGGGGGTAATCCGCTTCACGGGTAGGGGGAAGGGATGAGAAATCTGTAAAAAATTTGGGCTGGGCTACTGAGATTGACTAGAGCATCACCCCTTTCTATCACCAGCACATCAATCCTTTCATCCCTCACCCCTGTGTTCGACCTGCCCCTCGATTACCGCTTGCTAACTGGTTCAACGTTGGATCGGGCGCTGCTGGTGAAATTTATGCAGCGCACTTATCGAGAGCTTTTTCCGCAGGGAGAGGTTGACCATTTGGTGCTGACGGTTGAGCAATATTTTTCTAAAGAAACGCCGCTGTGGTGGGTTGAGTGGGCCGAGGAAGATTTGAATATAGCGGACGGGATGCCTTCTGCGCGATCGATTCATCCAATTGCTTGCCTCTGGGTCGGAAACGCGATCGATCAGGCGAGTGGCGATCGTCATGCCCACATTTTTTTACTCTACGTGTCACCTCAACATCGGCGCAAAGGCATCGGAGCGACCCTGGTGCGGTACGCTGAAAGTTGGGCAAAAGCGAGGGGCGATCGCCAAATTGGTTTACAAGTTTTTCAATCTAACCAACCTGCGCTTAAGCTCTATCAATTCCTGGGGTATGAGACTCAATCTTTGTGGATGGTCAAATCCCTGGAAGACTGAGCAATGTTCTGATTTTTGAGTCGAAATCTGGCTTAAAACTCAAAACTTTCTGGCCGTTTGGTGCTGTAAAGTTACAGATATGTATAGTGATGATGACTTGACCGTTCTCGATATCGAAGCTGATTTAGCAGACCCTTTAGATCAGATTCCGATTATCGAAGATGAGTCAGCAACCCCAAAACCAGACCCCGATGAAATGTTGGCGCTCCTCGACTCGCAGGATGTGCAACATCGGATGCTGGCTGCCAGAGCGTTTTGTGAATTGCAAGACGATCGCGCCATTCCGCATCTGATTGGGTTGTTGAGCGATCCCTGTCCGCTGGTGCGGGTGAGTGCTGCCTATGGGTTGGGGCGCAATCCCAGTCATGATGCGGTAGAGTCACTGATCGCGCAATATGAGCAAGATTGGAATGGCTATGTGCGAAAGGGTGTGGTTTGGGCGTTGGGCAACTGTCGCGATCGCCGCGCTTTACAAACTTTAATTGATGCTTTGAAGACGGATATTTCTGCGGTGCGACTTTGGGCGGCCAGTTCTCTCGCGCAGATGGCGACGGTGGGTTATGAGGTGGTGGTGGCTGCGACTCCGCCGTTGATCGAGGCACTCAGACAAGATCCGATCGCAGCCATTCGCAGCAATTGTGCGTGGTCGTTGGGTCAACTCTGTCGAGAACTGCCGTCAAACGTGATTTATGCGACGGCGATCGATGCTCTGATCGAAGCGTTTGCCGAAGATGAAGATGTGGGCGTGAGAGAAGATGCGAAAGCCTCAATGCTCAAGGTGGGCGATCCGCGTGGGTTGCAGGTGATCGAAGAATTGGAGCAGGAAGGACTGCCGTGGGAAAGAGGCCGCGAATCTTGGGGCTAAGAAAACTGCGGATTAAGGAAACTATGAATTACTCATAGCGTGTCTTTTTCGACTTAATCACCTCGATCACATCGTCATGTCTTTTCCCCTCAATGATGTCTTTGAGATGGATTTGCCCATTAATATATTGAAGGTGGATGCGCCAGCCTGAAACTTTATTGATATCAGCACGATAGATTGCCTGCTTGATACCTTTTACTTTGTGCAGCCTTGTTTTTGGGAATGTTCTTGTTCGAGACGCAACTGACGATCGACATCAGCTTTTTGAGTTGGGAAAAGGCTGACACATTCATTGATCTTGTTGACTGTTGTGGCTTTGTCATCTTCGCTCAACCCGTCAAGATCCTTCTCAAAGCTCTTCGTTGACTCAATTAAGATATCCACGCTAAGGGCCGCCAATATAAATTTAGCTATCTTCCTTCAATCTCAGCATAGCAGCGAAGCTTGTTCATTTTCCCAGTTCTCACGATGCTCTTGCAGGGTGAATCGGACATGTGAACAGACCTGGAGAAATAATTCAGCGACTTCAGTTACTTTGACCATATGGGTGAAGAAAGTTTTTGGGATCTACTCAAGTGAGAGCGATCGAGCGGCTTGTATCCTCACTGCTTTTCCCAGATGGCGCAATTTTTGGCAACAGCTTTGGAGTTTTCTCTCGTAAATTCACAATATCTCAGGCTCCATGAATCGTACTGAGATTGACTAACACGGCTAAAATCATAACCGCGACGGTATACTTCTTTGTCTTGAGAGTGCGTCGTTTTGAAGTCTGAAATGCTATCTAACTATCGCTCAAAAACTTGATTAGTCGCTTGAAATGTTTCTCCTGCAAAAGCTCCTGCAAAAGCTGAAAAATCATGTGAGATCGCGTCAATCATCCGAAATAGAGCTTGTTCATCGCCTGCGATGTATCTATCAAGGAACAATAGCGGCTTTTCTTTAAGGGCATTAAAGCAATGACGATAAAATGTGAGCGTCAGTCCAGCATCTGTAAGAGAACGGTAGTGATGAAGTGCTTTCCAGGCGTTCTCATCTTTTGGATTGTTTTGGAGAATTGTTAATAACTTTGACGGTGCATCATAATCAACGGCGGATGCACTCTGACTAGTCAGCACTGATTGCACATTTATTGCATCTGTTATTGGCTGATAGGCTACAAACAATACAACGAGCAGCCCAACTAATGTAACGAACAGAAATCGCATAAAACTTTCTAATCTAATGGTCTTCCTTAAGAAGAGTTTGCCCCACTTTTCTTGAAGCATTTAGATTAGTCTGAGTTTTTGGCAAAGACGATCGAATAATCGAGACATCGCCCTTGGACAAGTCACCTTTGAATCACGATCACAAATGATATCCCCAACGGTTTGAGAAAGTCAGAGATATCACTCATACTGCACAACAGAACTTACAAAATTCACATGTTGTAAATCACTGTCTAAAAGATTGCGATCGCAAAATCTACAGCAGCTTGATTACATCACCACGTCGAACAGTGCCACCTTGAGCAACGCTGGCGTAGATACCGACGTTACCTTGATTGTGTTTAACCGCAGTTCGCAAAACCTCGACATCATTGGGCAATTCACCCTGAGCCATTGTCGTCATCACACAGCGAGGACAGCCCCCCGTCACCGTCAACTGGACTTGACCCCCGATCGCCAACGTCTGCCCAATCCAATCATTTTCGACAAATCCTGTTGAGCCGTTAGCTGCGACCATAATGTTAGGACGAAAGCGCCGAGTTTCAAATCGAGACCCAGGCGTAATGGCTTGAAAGCGATTCAACGTTGCCGTGGTTAATAAATGAATCGTTGCGCCATCAAAAAACGTATTGGCAAGCGTCGCCTCGTCGGTCACGGTATCTTGATGAGGCAACCCTTCAACCGTCGGCCAGTATTCCTCTAAGCTAGGTTTTTGAGGCGCGATCGTTTCTAATTTCACCTCACGACCCAACAGACTAGAGAGAATTTGGTCAGCATCTTGGGCACTGCTGAACACGATCGACCCATCCGGCAGCGTAATCTTCACTTGCGATAAGTCAACGCCGTCTCCCGACTCGGCCAGGGTCGCCCGACAATCAAACATTTTGCCCCACTTACGCGGATTTTTGGCGCTGACAGTCATTCCCGTCGCCTTATCGATTAGAGCAAAGGCACGATCGCCCAGCAATCCCTGTTCTGCCACCTGACTCGCATTCAACTCTTCGCCCAGCATCGATTTAATTGGATAGCGCCAGAGCGACACGACTGAACCTACGATCGATTCATCCACCATATCGAATCCTCAAAATTTGTGATTTAGCGTCAACTCAATGAAGTTCTTTCGCTTCTTTATTAAGAGCCTCTGCCCCCCAAGCTGCCAGTTCTGGGGGACTTTAAGACAAGAATTCTAGTTCAGAGTCCTCCATGTTAGGGAAATTGAGGGGCAATCCAAATCTGCAATCCCTTGCGGATATCTCGAAGCGCGAAGTGAAGAATTTCGTCGAATTCACGTTGATTTAGCATCCTGCGAAATATCGTTGCTGTCAATTTTTGGTTGATAAAAAGTTAACTTTACGCTCACACAAGGCTTGCAGCATAGGGTTTGACGAGTTTCTTCGCTTCTTCTGCGGCCGCTTCTTGTAAGAGACTTTCTGCGAGTTTGCGTTTGCCTTCTGCGTCTAATTTTTTCGTTTCGTTATGCAATACTCGTTCGTTGACGCTCTGATTCCAATAGTCCAGCGATTCCATTCCCAAAAGTGCTATATTTCCGGCAAATTGACGCAACACCTCATTGGTTGGGCCCAGTGATGTAAAGTCGATTGTCAGTAGCGTTGCCAGAATTTAGCGTAGGGATTCGCAGCAGCAACCTTTACAAATCGCCGTTGTGATCTGAGAGCAGTTTTAGAACCGCTGCGTCTCGAAGAAATTTTTGAAATACGATCGGCTCGATCGCTACAGTGAACGATAATCTGACTGCATTTTTGATACGGTCAATTTGAATACCATTTGTTATAACAAGTCGGGTTTAACTTCTCTTTAGGTTTGGTTCAGGTTCGCTTTAGGTTTGTTGTTTGAGATTGCAAATAGTGTTCTTACCCCGGATATAAAGTTTATGTCTCCAGAAGCGCAACAATTTCTCGGAACGTTTACTTCGGAGTCCTTTTACTATTGGGCTTCGGTTTTTATGCTGCTGATTCACGCAGGCTTTCTTGCTTATGAAGGAGGAGCCTCGCGCACCAAAAATGTGCTGGCCACAATGGTCAAAAACCTGCTGACGCTGGCGAGTGTTGGGTTAGCGTTTTTCTTTTTTGGCTGGTGGGTTTACAACGCTTTTCCATTTTTCCCCGTTACGGGTGGCATTCTGGGCCCGTGGACAAATCCTGAGCAGAGCGAAACGATCAAAGCCGCAATGGTTTATGTAGATGCGTCTTACCCCTGGTCGCCTGCTTTGGGGCCCAATACCAGCGATCACATTACGGGCGTTTTCTTCTTTGCCTTTGCGCTGTTTGCCATGACGACAGCATCGATTTTGTCAGGCGCGTTGATTGAGCGGGTCAAGATTGGCGCTTATCTGGTGCTGTCGATCGTCCTGGGAGGCTTTACCTGGGTCGTCGCCGCTGCCTGGGGCTGGAACGCTTATGGGTGGATGTTTACCAAGCTGGGCTATCACGATTTTGGCTGTGCAGGTGTGGTACATGGCGTGTCGGGTTTCTTTACATTAGGCGTGCTGTTAAATCTGGGGGCCAGAGTGGGCAAGTACGATGAAAATGGCAAACCGCGCCCGATCTTGCCTCACAATTTGCCACTGACGATGGTGGGCTTGATGCTAATTTTTGTGGGCTTCTACGCCTTTCTTGCCGCCTGTCTGATCTTTTTGCCAGGGTACGCCAGAGAAACCACAATTTACGGAACGCCGATGACACTAGCTTCGGTGGGAGTCAGTACCACAATGGCGCTGGCGGCAGGACTGGTGGGCGCTTACGTTTCCTCAAAGGGCGACCCGTTTTTCACAATTTCAGGCGGACTGGCGGGCATCATCGCAACTGGGGCAGGCATGGATCTGTATCACCCTGCTCTTGTGATTGTGCTGGCGTTTATCGCTGCGTTTTGTATGCCGAAGATGATCATTGCGATCGAGAAGATGGGCATTGATGATGCCGTCGGTGCGGTGGGGGTGCATGGATTTTGCGGGGTGTTTGGTGCCGTCGCGGTTGGAATCGCAGCCAATGGCTATCCGCAGGGCGAAGGCATTCCATCGATTAATTTGGGGGGTCAGGTCGTGGGCACCCTGATTTGCACCGTTGTTTTGGGCTTTATTCCGGGCTACGGGACAAGCTGGCTCTTAAAGAAATTTAACCTGCTGCGCGTGTCGCGAGAAGAGGAAATCGTGGGGCTGGATCTCGCTGACCTGGGGGTTGAAGGTTACCCAGAATATGCCTCGATGTCTCTAGTTTCTCATCTTGCCAGCACGAGTGAAACGGTTCCGATCGCCACGCCCAAACTATCCGCCGAATAGGAGAATCATCATGCCAAGTCCATTCTCGACCTTCAAAGAGTTTTCTGAGACCAAGGGGCCGATTTACACGTTTGCCAACAATCCGACGATGATTGGGATTTTGCTGCTGATTTCTGTGGCGATTTCGCTCTATTTCATCTATGCCTCCTTCACCATGCAAGATGGGTCAAAATCCAAAAATCCGGCGATTTTGAGTATTCTTGTTTTGGCCAGTGTGGGGTCGATGATCAGTTCCTGGGTTCAGACTGCCAAAGATTCGACTACGGCTGATCGTCGCGTCAGATCTGAAATGCAAGCAAACTGGCAACCTTTGGCGATGCTAGGGTTATTGGGAACCGGAACGACGATCGGACGGCGGCGATCGAGAAAGCGGAAATCCAATCTGCGTCGTTAACGTAGCGTCAGTTCGATAAAGTTTTTTCGCTGCGTTGTCAAGCGCTTCTGCCCCCCAACCCCCCATTGTGGGAGACTTCAAGACAAGGATTCCAGTTCAAAGTCCCCTACTTACAGGACTTAGCTTGGGGACTCCCGCACGCCTGAAAAATGTTGGTAATGACAAGCACTTGTGGGGGATTTAGCTTGCTTTCCCGAATTTGCAACCGCAGCAGAGCATTTTCATCAAGCTGAGGGCTGTCTAAATTTAGACGATCGCTCCTACATTTTTCCCCTACACGCCTTTCCATTG
The DNA here is from genome assembly GCF_052939475.1 of Phormidesmis sp. 146-20. Taxonomy (NCBI): domain Bacteria; kingdom Bacillati; phylum Cyanobacteriota; class Cyanophyceae; order Leptolyngbyales; family Leptolyngbyaceae; genus Phormidesmis; species Phormidesmis sp. 146-20. Next base: position 94,835 of record NZ_JBJPHT010000005.1, on the reverse strand, counting down.
AATTTTAGGAGGTTCTGTCTGGGCTAATAGCTTGCCGTTTGAGATCACATATTGGACGGTAGCGCGGCGACGAATGGCATCGTAGCGATCGTCGGCATCCAATACAATCAAATTGGCAGGCTTGCCCACCTCAACGCCATACTGGTCTTCAACATGCAGCGTTTTTGCCCCGTGCCACGTCACCATGTTATAACAAGCCTCAATCTCAGACATTCCAGTCATCTGACAAACGTGAACCGCCATCGACGCGACATCCAGCATGTTTCCCGTACCAAGCGAATACCAGGGATCTTGTACACAGTCGTGACCTAGACTGACATTCAGCCCTTGTTGCCAGAGTTCTTTAACCCTCGTCACGCCTCGACGCTTGGGATAGGTATCCGTTCGACCCTGTAATGTAATGTTGATCAAAGGGTTAGCGATGAAATTGATCGCAGTGCGCTGCAAAAAGCCCATCAGCTTGAAGGCGTAAGCATTGTTGTAAGACCCAAACGCTGTCGTATGGCTCGCCGTCACCCGCGAACCCATCTCTTGACGCATCACACAGGCCGCCACCACTTCTAAAAACCGGGACTGATCATCGTCAATCTCATCACAGTGAATGTCAATTAAGCGATCGTACTGTTCCGCTAGTTCAAAAATCCGATGAACCGATCGCACGCCATCTTCACGAGTCAGTTCGTAATGAGGAATGCCACCCACGACATCGGTTCCCATTTTCATCGCTTCCTCAATCAGCGACTCATTTTTAGCCCCTCCATAGATTCCATCCTGAGGAAAGGCTACGACTTGCAGCGTCATCCAATCTTTGACTTCTTCCCGAACTTCTAACAAAGCTTGTAGGGCGGTCAGACTCGACTCGCTCACATCGGCATGACTGCGGACAAAGAGAACCCCTTGCGCGGCCTGCTGTTTGAGCGTGGCGATCGCCCGTTGCTTGACGTTATCCAACGACAGATTTTGCTTATACTCTCGCCAGACTTCGATTCCTTCAAACAGGGTGCCGCTTTGATTCCAGCGAGGGTTTCCAGCGGTTAGCGCCGAGTCAAGATGAATGTGGGACTCGACAAAAGGCGGACTGACTAGCTGATTGGCAACGTTCAACTCCAAAACAGCCGTTCCCTCAATAGAAGGGGCAACCGCCACAATTTTGCCATTCTGAATCGCGACATCGACTTGCTCAACGCGATCGACTGCACACAACAATCGACCCTGACGCAACAGAATGTCGTAAGGCTGATCAGACATACTAAATACCCTGGGTTAGCGGTTGGCTTTGAGTGAAATACAGAATTTTAGGCGCAGATGATGGAATGCAGCCCATAAATACTTCATTTGTACTTCTGAATCTATCGTCCTGAAATGGCTCGATCGTTGTCGTATTCGATCTTACCGTTCTCAAAACGCATCGATTGCAATCTAGAAACCAACCGCTAAACGCTAATAACTCTGTCGTTCCATCAATGGCTCTAACCAGGGCTGAAACTGGTCGCGTCGAAAGATCTGGGCACGACGACGATAGTCAAACCGCACTAAGCTCGGCAGTCCATGTTTACGAAGACAATCTTTGATCCAGGAAGCAACGCCCTGACCCGCTTCGGGTAACATTTCGGTTTGAAAAGGGCCATACATCAGCACCAATTGACTGTGGGTTTGAAGCGGCGAATCTTGCTCGATTAGCTTCGTCAGGTTGGTGTGAGGGTTGTGGCTGTGAGAGTGATGGCCTTCTCGGCGCGATCGACTGCGAACATCTGAAGATTGAGGCTTACGTTGAGAATGTCGGTGGGGCATATAACTCCTTACGAGAGGGTACAAAAATAGCCAATCAACTCCCGCCTGTTACGTATCCAGGCATATCAGGAGTCAGTTGGCTGTGGGGTAAATGCAACTTAAGTCAAGGTGTAAAGCTTTATAAGCTGATAGTATTATCTTTTATGAAAAAGTGCAAACATTAACAGATTGATATATCAAATGGGGTCGATTGGAGACAGAAGTGTGTTAGCGGCGACAAGAAGAAGGGCGTACGCGCTAATTCCCTCAAAAATTCAACTCTGAGCCAAACAATACAATCTGCTCTATCAAATCTGATAAGTTAGCTTCAGACCAACTGTAAGAAAACGGCGAACTGAACTAATGACTGTCTATGAATATCGGGCAGGTCTAGAGGGCGTTCCAGTCACCCAATCCGGCATCAGCTTTGTCGATGGGCAAAAAGGCATCCTGGAATATCGCGGCATCCCCATTCAGGAACTTGCAGCCAAAAGCACTTTCCTGGAAACAGCCTATCTCTTGATCTGGAAAGAACTGCCAACCCAAGACGAGCTAGAAGAGTTTAAACACGAAATCCGCTATCATCGACGGCTCAAATACCGCATTCGAGACATGATGAAATGTTTCCCCGAAAGCGGCCACCCGATGGATGCGCTTCAGGCTTGTGCGGCCGCTCTGGGTCTGTTCTACTCACGTCGTGCTTTAGACGATCCGACATACATTCGAGCGGCTGTCGTCCGGCTTTTGGCCAAAATTCCCACAATGGTCGCCGCCTTCCAGCTGATGCGAAAGGGCAACGATCCAGTACAGCCTCGTGACGATCTGGGTTACGCCGCCAACTTTCTCTACATGCTCAACGAGAAAGAACCTGACCCCTTTGCGGCGCGAATCTTTGAAGTTGCACTGATTCTTCACGCAGAACACACGATCAACGCCTCAACCTTTTCGGCAATGGTCACTGCTTCTACGCTGACTGACCCCTATGCAGTCGTGGCCTCGGCAGTCGGTACGCTGGCTGGCCCGCTACATGGCGGAGCCTCTGAGGAAGTGATCGAGATGCTCGAAGAAATCGGCTCCGTTGAGAACGTCCGCCCCTACTTAGACGGCCTTCTAGAACGCAAATCTAAAATTATGGGATTTGGGCATCGAGTTTACAAAGTCAAAGATCCCAGAGCGACCATTTTGCAGCAGCTTGCCGAACAACTTTTTGAGAAATTTGGTCACGACAAATACTACGATATCGCCACTGAGCTAGAACGCGCCGTCGAAGAAAAATTGGGCCACAAAGGCATTTATCCCAACGTTGATTTTTATTCTGGACTGGTGTATCGCAAGTTAGGAATTCCTACAGACCTGTTTACGCCTGTGTTTGCAATTTCTCGTGCGGCTGGCTGGCTGGCTCACTGGCGCGAACAACTGGGCGAAAATCGCATCTTTCGGCCAACTCAGATTTACACCGGATTGCACTCCTCGCCTTACATTGAGATTGACGATCGCTAGTCCGTAAGTACGGTATGAAGGGTGTCACCCCTCTTGTGCAATTCCCGATCCCTTGCAAACATAACAACGTGACGATTTTCAGGAACTCCAGCCCTCAGGAATCTTGCTTCTGGGGGCTTCTTTTATGGAAAGTCTATAGAGATACGGCTGTCTAAGGAATTCTATGGAGTTCCATCTAGAGAACGGGAAATTGACCGCTTGTGGGTAGCTCAAAGAGGCTGCTGAGGATTATTCACTCGCTCCATTCCTCAGAGTCGATAGATCGCTGCCCAACCATTCACTTCAGTCAATCCCGCTCATTGGATAGTTTGATAGGCGAAAAGCTCAGGAATTCAGGACTTTGATCCGGTTCCGTTCCCAGAGTAAAGATATACTGATAGGCGTTAAGGTCGTCAAAAATCTTCATCTGAAAGGATCGGCTGGCGACGACTCGTTTGATGACTTGATGCGGATTGGGAAACATGAACCCAGGAATTGACCTTCAAGGAACTTTTATTGAATCCGTTAAAGGATTTGGCATTCCACCGGGAGCTGCTAAAGCCCTTTGGATGCCTCTGCCAATGGTAGTCATGCTGATCGTGGCCACCCTGGGTGTATTCACGATGGTTTGGCTCGAACGAAAAATCTCAGCCGCCGCACAACAGCGGATCGGGCCAGAATTCATCGGGCCGTTAGGGATATTGGCTCCGCTTGCAGACGGGCTAAAGCTGGTCTTTAAAGAAGATACCGTCCCGGCAAAGGCTGACTCGTTGCTGTTCCTCCTTGGCCCAGTGATTGTCGTTTTGCCTGTGTTTTTGTCGTATCTGATTGTCCCGTTTGGCGAAAACATCGTCATGACCGACGTGGGCACTGGAATCTTTCTGTGGATTGCCCTGTCTAGCGTGGCACCGATCGGTCTGCTGATGTCCGGCTATGCCTCTAACAATAAATACTCCCTGCTGGGGGGGTTGAGAGCGGCAGCCCAATCGATCAGCTATGAGTTGCCCCTGGCGCTATCCGTCTTGGCGATCGTCATGATGTCTAACTCTCTAAGCACGATCGATATTGTGCAGCAGCAATCTGGCTACGGCATCCTCGGCTGGAACATCTGGCGACAACCCGTGGGCTTTCTGATTTTTTGGATCTCCGCCCTTGCCGAATGTGAACGCATCCCCTTTGACCTCCCAGAAGCCGAAGAAGAATTGGTCGCAGGCTATCAGACCGAATACTCTGGCATGAAGTTTGCCCTCTTCTACATCGCTTCTTACGTCAATCTGGTGCTATCTGCCTTGCTGTTCGCCGTTCTCTATCTCGGCGGCTGGGAATTTCCTGTGTCGGTGAGCGTGATTGCGAGTGCGATCGGAGTTAGCGAAAACACCCCCTGGCTCCAAGTTTTGACGGGCACCCTGGGCATCGTCACCACCTTGCTCAAAGCCTATTTTCTGCTCTTTTTGGCAGTTCTCTTGCGTTGGACGGTTCCGCGTGTACGGATTGACCAATTGTTAGACTTAGGTTGGAAGTTTTTGTTGCCCGTCTCCCTGGTGAATCTGCTCCTCACCGCAGGGTTGAAGTTGGCATTTCCCTCCGCTTTTGGAGGCTAGAAAATGAGGGATGAAGGATGAAAGAGTTTTGAGTCTGAGTTCTGACTTTCAGGTTGTTCAGAGGTTCAGCCACTTCTCTAACCCCCGTGTCCGGTTCATCCCTCATCCCTCATCCCTCATCCCTTCTGGAGAACACTCATGCTTAAGTTTCTTAAACAGGTTAGTGACTATACCAAAGAGGCGGTTCAGGCGGGAAAATATATTGGTCAGGGGCTATCTGTCACTTTTGATCACATGCGCCGCCGCCCGATTACTGTGCAATATCCCTACGAAAAGTTGATTCCTTCTGAGCGGTTTCGAGGGCGGATTCACTTTGAGTTTGATAAGTGCATTTCTTGTGAAGTCTGTGTCCGCGTTTGTCCGATCAATCTGCCTGTGGTGGATTGGGAATTTAACAAAGAAACGAAGAAGAAAAAGCTCAACCACTACAGCATCGATTTTGGAGTCTGTATTTTTTGCGGCAACTGTGTCGAATATTGCCCCACGAACTGCTTGTCGATGACCGAGGAATATGAGCTATCGACCTACGATCGCCACGAACTCAATTACGACAACGTGGCACTGGGCCGTCTGCCCTACAAGGTGACGGATGATCCAATGGTCACGCCGCTGCGCGAACTGGTTTACTTGCCCAAAGGGGTGCTTGATCCTCACGACCTTCCCGCTGATGTGCGGCGATCGGGCAAAACCCCAGAAGAAATCTTGGAATCAGAAAAATAGCAGGCAATTGGCGATGAGCTAGTTGCCAACTGCTGCTCAACAAGGAGTTAGAAATCGTGAATTTGGCAGAAGGGGTTCAAATTGTTTCCTTTGGGATTCTGGCAGTGATGATGCTGGGGTCGGCCTTTGGCGTAGTGCTGTTAAATAACGTGGTTTATTCAGCTTTTTTGCTGGCTGGCGTGTTTATTAGCATCTCAGGGCTTTATCTGTTGCTCAATGCTGACTTTGTGGCGGCGGCTCAGATTCTCATCTATGTCGGTGCGGTCAACGTGCTGATTTTGTTTGCCATCATGCTGGTGAACAAGCGACAAGACTTTGTGACGGTGCCGAGAATTTGGATTCGTCAGGTGGCGACGGCTGTTGTTTGTGTGGGCATTTTTGCGCTACTGGGGACGATGGTCGTCACGACACCCTGGGCGATTTCGACAGCGATGCCTGCGGGGGATGCGTCGATCGTCAAGATCGCTCTACATCTCTTCAGTGATTTCTTGTTGCCGTTTGAGTTGGCTTCGGTGCTGTTGCTGATGGCGCTGATTGGTGCAGTGGTGCTGGCACGTCGCGAGTTTCTACCCGAAGCAACGCTGGATGCGGATGGCACTGAAGCCCTCACCTTGCCAGAACGCCCTCGCGAGTTAATGACCACCGGCCGCAGCGATGGCACTATTCAGTAGGAAGCAAAACTATGCAACTTCAATACTTTTTGCTGATTGCAGCAGCACTTTTCTGTATTGGCATCTATGGGCTGATTACGAGTCGAAATGCGGTGCGCGTCTTGATGTCGATCGAGCTAATGCTGAATGCAGTCAATCTCAATCTGATGGCGTTTTCTAACTACCTCGACCCAGACACGATTAAGGGACAGATTTTCACCATTTTTGTGATCACGATCGCAGCAGCAGAAGCGGCGGTTGGGTTGGCGATCGTCCTGGCTATCTACCGCAACCGCGACACCGTGGATATGGAGCAATTCAATCTACTCAAGTGGTAAGCGTTGGATTGCCCAAACAATAAAATTCTGAGAATGAAGGGTGCAAGCGATTGTGCCCTTCTTTTTAGGGGTCATCCTTAAAAAGGACAAAAAGGACGATGAATGTTTGACAATATTTGCAAATTTTTGGTTGAAACCTTCCCGATCGATTTTGCAAGCTGGCTTTTGGGAGACCCAATTTCTCTCACAGAACTCAGCCCCTCAGAGCTTTCGACGGAACCTATTCGAGCAGACGCATTGATTCTCCTGGAGTCCGACAACCTCGTGCTTCATGCCGAATTTCAGACCCAGCCCAAGGCTGAGATTCCCTTTCGGATGATTGACTATCGGCTGCGCGTCCACCGTCGCTTTCCCAACAAACAGATGCGACAGGTTGTAATCTATCTCAAGCCCACGACATCAGAACGTGTCCAGCAGACCAGATTTAGCCTCGAACGGACTTCTCACGAATTCGATGTGATTCGGCTTTGGGAACAACCTACCAGCGTCTTTTTGCACTCTCCAGGGTTGCTGCCGTTTGCGGTTTTGAGTCAGACAGACGATCGGGCACAAACGCTTCAGGAAGTTGCTCAAGCAGTTGCAAACATTTCTGACCAGCGAATGCAAAACAATGTAGCAGCTTCTACTGCGATTCTGGCTGGCTTAGTATTAGAGAAGGACTTGATTCAAACCATTTTGCGGAGAAGACTTATGCAAGAGTCAGTCATTTATCAGGACATTCTTCTAGAAGGCAAAGCAAAAGGCAAGGCAGAAGGCAAGGCAGAAGGCAAGGCAGAAGCGCTGGAGCAAGTTGCGACCAACCTGTTGAATGAGGGAATGACGATCGACATCGTGGTTAAGGTTACAGGACTCTCGATCGAGCAAGTCCGACAGCTACAAGCCAAATCCACCTGAAAGTTGTCAGTCCTAGAAAGAAGGACGGTAGACTTTGAAGACCGGACGACCACAGGGTAGAGTTTAACGATCACACTCAGCTAAAGTACTGTGCAGCTAAAGCAGGTCATCATCATTCATAAAGCAGGCGATCCTCTGAGTCGTAGCTGGGCTGAGAAGTGCGCTCGTCAATTAGAGAAGCTTGATTGTCAGGTTTTGTTGGGGCCAAGTGGAGCCAATGACAATCCTTATCCCGTGTTTTTGGCATCGGTGCAGCCGCCGATCGACCTGGCGATCGTGTTGGGTGGCGACGGGACTGCTCTATCTGCGGCAAGAAATTTAGCGGCGGATAAAATTCCAATTTTGGCGGTGAATGTCGGCGGACATTTGGGGTTTCTCACGGAGTCGTCAGAAGATTTTGACACAGAGACCGTGTGGGATCGGTTGCGAGACGATCGCTTTGCCGTCCAGCGGCGGATGATGCTGCAAGCGATGATTTTTGAGGGCAATCGCACCAATTTGGAGCCGATGAGCGATCGCTTTCTCGCCTTAAATGAGATGTGCGTCAAGCCTGCTTCTGCCGATCGCATGATCACCTCGATTTTGGAAATGGAAATTGATGGCGAAGTGGTCGATCAATATCAGGGCGATGGGCTGATTGTGGCGACACCGACGGGTTCAACCTGCTACACAGTGGCGGCGAATGGGCCGATTATTCATCCTGGCATGGATGCGATCGCCGTCACGCCCATCTGCCCGCTCAGTTTGTCGAGTCGGCCGATTATTTTGCCTCCGGGGTCTGTCGTGAGTATCTGGCCGCTGGTTGATCGAGACTTGACGACTAAGCTGTGGATGGACGGCGTTTTGGCCACGACAATTTGGCCGGGTCAGCGGGTTGACATTCGGATGGCTGATTGTGATGCTCAGTTTATTATTTTGCGAGAAAACTACTCTTACTTTGAGACGCTGAGAGAAAAGCTGCAATGGGCAGGGGCGAGAATTCGATACAGCAACAATCATCGCAATTAAGCAGGTTTGAGCCAATGTTGTTTGGACTGCTCAATCAGATCCAGGTATTGAGAAACGGCTCGATCGCAGCTAAATTCCGCCGCCTGGTTCTGAATCGACTCGACGCAGATGGGGGCATCGATCGCTTGTTTCATCGCGTCTGCCAGGGCTGTTGGATTCTCAATCGGCACCAGTTGACCAAACCTTCCACCTGCCAAAATTTCATCGGGGCCATAGGGGCAATTAGTTGCAACCACCTGACAGCCACAGGCCATCGCCTCAATTAAGACTGTGGGCAGCGCTTCCCAGCGAGACGACAGCACAAACACACTGCTCCGACTCATGTACTTGTAGGGATTCGCCTCAAAACCCGGTAAGTCAACGTCTGCCTCCAGTCCCAACTGTTTAATCAGCGCTGCTAACGGTGCCCTCAGTCCGCCTTTACCCAAAATAATCAGACGAGCGGGGCGATCGCGTTTCACCCACGAGAAAGCCCGAATCAACGTCTCAAAGTCTTTTTGCGCGTCCAGTCGTCCCACACCTAAGAAGACCGGAGGTTGTCCAGGCTGTAACCAGGGATGATCGACAGGTTCCTGTGCTTTTTCGTATAGGGTTTGACCGACGATCGGATTACGAATCACTTTGAGTAACCCGGCTCTCAACTTTAAATCGGCTTGTAGCTGCTCGGCCAGTCCATGAGAAACGGCCACTACGGCATCGGACATGGGATAGAGCGATCGCATCAACAACGGGACAAACTGGCTGCGTCGCTCGTCGAGTCGGTTCTGATTTTTGGACAGGGCTAGATGCTCCACCAAAATGAGACGAATCTCAGCGCGCGCCAGCAGTTTTGCTAACACAGGAATCGCATTGGTATAGCTAAGATTGGCGATCAATACTTTGGGCTTTTCTTGACGAAGGTAGCGACTTAGCGGCAACAACAGCTTAAAAGCGCCCAAGGCTCTAGGCGGTGCCACAACCTGAAGATCGATGACGCGCACCTGTGGCGGCAGATTTTCGACCACAAGCTCGGCCGCAGAAGCGAGCACTAAATCCACAAAAAGGTTTCGCTCGGCCAGACCTTTGAGTAGATTGAGAACAACTTTAGTGTCTCCGCCTACAGGATTGCCAGCGCACAATAGAGCAATACGATCGACGTTTTGCATTTCATATCCAATTTGTATAATCTTTGGGAGCGATGCACTCCACTCGATTCAGACTACCCACTTTGGGCGTTCAGTTCCTGAACAATGGTTTTAAGTTTTGCAGACGGTTCACAAAATTGCTCAGGGTTTAGCGTTTGTCGATTGGGGCGTGCCTTTTAGAGCCTCTTGAGCCGAAATGCCGTCGCCCTGAAACCCGAAATGCCACAGTACAGATGCCGCTTCCGCACGAGTCACCGATCGCTTGGGTTGAAACAAAGTCGTATAGCCAAACGCCCGCCGCAAATTGGATTGGTCTCCATTCTGAAAGTCGGCGAGTACGGCTCTGAGCGCCCTAGAGTCAATGCGGGCGGCATCTTGAAAGCCCCAGGTTTGTTTGACGGATTCGATCGTCGCCGTGGGCAAAGCTTGACGCATATCAACGGGCATCTTCCAGAGAATCATTTCTTCGCGGGTCAGCGGCGCATTGGGGCGAAACAAAACTGTTGTGCTGTCTCCAGAAAGCGAACTGGGAATCAGCCCAGCCTCAGCAAGTCCCTGAATCGTGGCAAAGTCAGCATCGCTGCGACCCACATCTTGAAAGGCAGGCTGAGACGTATCGACGGCTAACCGAATTTGTCGAGCAGGTCGGCTGGCGTAAATGCGGTTATTGGCTGTCACGAGCCAACGGGCATACTCGCGGCGCGTAATCACCTTATTGGGTTCAAATAAGCCTTGATCTTTGGAAGCAGATTTGTTGGCTGATAAGTCTAAAACGCCCAACTGGATCAAGTCTTGAACGTATTTCTGAAGCTCTTTGGGCGCTTTGTTGAGGTCGGTAAAGTCTCCAGATGTGGCGGCGGCAGGTGAAGATGTGGCGGCAGGTGAATTGTCTGGCACCGCTGAAGGAATCGGGCCAACAAACTCAGGACTGCCCGGACTGGGAGCAGCGGACGGAGAAGCCCCAGACTGAGGAGCAGAAGCCGTTGTAGAAGGACGATCGACGCGAATTTCAAACTCCCCTGATCGCACATTTACCGCCACTTGTAGACCGTCTCGACTCGCCTCAAAAGTGCCTTGGTTTTTGTCGATCGACTGTCCGTCCAGTTTCCAACCATTTTTTTGCAGTTCTTGCCGATAGAACTCGACGACGCGATCGCTACTATCAGGACTGCTCCAACGAGTTAAAAATCCCTGTTCAGGCTGGCTGACTTCGAGTAAGGCGCGATTGGGATAAAGCGGAATCTCAGTCGGAAAATCAGCCGGGAGTTGGGCTTGATCAGTTTGAGCGATCGGGCTGGGTGTCGCTTGAGGAGAGCCAAACACTGAGGGATTATCTCTGAGTCGTGGGTCAGCCGCCAACGCATCCTGAAGGGATTTGCTTACTGGACTGGTACAACTCGCCAAAGGGAGCAGTAAAAAGGCAGCAACACTCAGAGCAGTCAGACGTTTAGGAGACAGCACGATCGGATGACCAACAACTTCCTCTATTCTAGCCATCCCTCATCCCTCATCCCTCATCCCTCATCCCTCATCCCTCATCCCTTCTTACTCTCAGGTCTGCTGATTGTCGTCAAGCATCTTTTGGAGAAGCGATCGCCGTTTGGCTCTCAAGCGAGCGGCTTCGAGTTCTTGAGATTCTTCGGAGAGAATTTCTAGCTTTTTGAGCCACCATTGCAAAAGGTTAGGAAATTTGATGGTTTCTTGAGACGCTTCAAGCAGTTCGATCGCACGATCGTGACAGGGAATGGTTTGCACAAAACAAGCGGCGGGTTGTTGCATCAACAGATTAGCTTGTTCTCGCATTTTTTTGCGAATACCCGTTGCACTGAGTTTTAGACAAACCGAACAGATATCTCCTTGTAGGAGACGGCGATCGCTATATAAAAGAGTGCGAATTTTGCCTGTAAAGAAGGGTTCTCGGCAAACGGTGCAAACTAATTGATCGGGGCAAGTAGTCAACTTACGCTCAAGGCAAATTCTCATTTCTGTCTCGGATCTGAGGTAAAAATTTGTTCTCTCTAAATCTCAAACTAACGAATGATGACACCTATTTTTTTGATATTTTGCAATTCTAAATATTAAAAAAAATCACTACTTATATAGAGAATTGTAAACACAAGCAGCAGAGTGATCGAGAATCCACGCCAAGACAACCAAGAGTCGTCCAAACCTCAAAACTTTTCTCGTCTAACTGCAACTCAAATCACAATCAGGGTGCCCCAAATTGATACGCTAAAAGAAGGCAGACTACCCGCCTTTACGTCATCTTGTATTCAAAGCGCCATGAAACCGCCCCTGTCTAGAGACGAAATTTTGCATCTTATTGACCACTGCTGGATGGTTGAAGATCCTGACAAAGACGAACATGCCTTTTTGTTTCGGATGATTCAAGAAAAACATCGGGCCCAATTTGAGCAGGCATTTCAAGAAACCGCCCCTGAAGCGCACGAGGCGTTTAGCCAACGTCTGAACGAATTAGCAGAACAGCGCGATCGCTCCGAACAAATTCTCTACTGGCTCTACCGAGATTCAGAACTGCGTAAACAGGGCAAAACGCTGCCTGATCAATGGGAACAGTAGTCTGCTCAAAGCTAACAAAACCAGGCGACTCTCAAAATCTCTCATTTCACAAAATCCCTCTCATTTCAACCGTTGGTCGTGCATTTTGGCTCAACCCCTACAGATAACGGTTTTGTTTAATTAATTCACGTTTGTTTAATTCACGATCCTTAGCGAATTAGCGACAGGTGAGTAGTGATTATCAATGTGATTGGTTGATCAGTTCACTGGTAATGTTCATTCTAATCTGTTACTGATTAAACTTTTATCTGTTTGGAAGTTTAGAGACGGGTTGGCGCTGGGCCGTGAGATTGTAATTTGCGATCGCTCTTCCCGTTCTCACTTCCGCAACTCCTTTCAGCATGTCTGCATTCACCTGGCCGTTGAATCGAATGTTAACGTCTTGTCCGTTGATTGATTGACGCTGCTCAAAACTAATGCGATCGCCATTCACCAATACTCGCGGAATGCTGATGCGTTGTCCCCCAAAATCAACCGTCGCCCGCACGTTTTGAAACGTCTGATCGACCTGTACTCGATAGGTTTGTGGCGACCCCGATTGAGTAGAAACGCTGCCCTGCCAGGTGCCCGAAACGGTTGCTGGAATTACCCAAAGAAAAATTGTGCGCGGTCGCCCGACATCCTGGACGAGAATAGTACGATCGGGTCGCCAATCGCCCATGCCAAAAGCGTGAGAGACAACGCGAGTGCCGGGTTTGAGTTCGCTCAGAAGTTTGGGCCGCAGTTCTAAGTTAATTTTGGGCAACAGATAGAGCGTGACGACAGAGGCTTCTTGAAAGTTGGTTTTGAATAGATCTTGCTGAAGAAACTGAACGCGATCGCTCACCCCTGCCTGTTTTGCATTCTCATTACTTTTGTTGACTAATCCTGGATTGATCTCAACTCCAACGCCGCGTTTCGCTCCAAATTTCTGCACGGCCGTAATCACCAATCTGCCATCTCCTGATCCGAGGTCATACACAACATCATTAGCGGTGACATTTCCGATTTTTAGCATCTCCATCACCACCGATTCGGGAGTCGGAACGTAGGGCACATCCGGTTTAATGGGGACGGGTGTCGGAGTCGTCTGAGCGTGAATAAGTGGGGTCGTAAGTAAGGAAAGCGCCACAAATACGCCTAACGCCAGCTTCTTTCGCATTGCGATCGCCATAAACATCTTGATTCTTTTAGCGTTTTAATCTCATCAACTCATCTATCTCAATATAGATTTTCGGGTTTTATAAAAGCATTCTATCTAGTAATGAGTGTGCTATTTAAGATCCAGTATCTTGTGTAATCCATTTGGCTACACTTTGGGGTTTGTAGGTTTCCATTAGCGTTAATAAAGATTGGGGGTCAGAGGATTCTAGAACGAGCGATCGATGCACAGAGCGCACCAGTTTCTCATTAACGGCGTGATCAAAGAAGGTCAGCAACGCATCGTAATAGCCTTCGATATTTAGCAGTCCATGTGGCTTTTGATGGAGGCCCAACTGCGCCCAGGTCAGCACTTCGCAGAATTCTTCCAGAGTGCCATATCCACCGGGCAGCGCGATGAATCCGTCAGATAGGCGGGCCATCAGGGCTTTGCGATCGTGCATTGAGTTCACCACATGCAGCGCCGTCAACTTCTGATGAGCCAGTTCTTTGTCCACTAAGAATTTAGGAATGACTCCAATCACCTGCCCTCCCGCTGCCAGAGTTGCATCTGCTACAACGCCCATCAGCCCAACGTTTCCGCCGCCATACACGAGCGTTAAACCTTTTGTTGCTAAAGTTTCACCCAGTTGTTGTGCAGCAAGTTGATAGGCGGGGTTCGCCCCCATGCTGGAGCCGCAAAATACACAAATAGCCTTCACGATCAGCTTTCCTCTGGCGTTTCGTAGAAGGCTATCACAAATTCTATGGATGGTATTAAAACTGATTAGATTGCTGTTGGTAAGCGAGATAAACGGCTTCTAAAAATAGATCGGCAGTCATTTGAAAGGGTAATTCTTGCATTCCGATTAGCTGTCTAGCTTGACGAGCCAACTGTATACTCAAGTCCGATCGCGCTTTTGATTCCATTAGCGTTCTGCGCTGCAAATACTCCCGAATCACAGCAAAATCATCGGGTAATAACTTCCCAATCTCAGCCGTATTTAACAATTCATTCGCCAGAGATTGTGCATCTGTGGATAGCTGAAACGTTGCAGAGACGACAGGGCGCTCATTTTGAACGACGATCGTTCCCGCTGCCCAATCCCCCACTCGCTTTTCTCGCTTACCCAGGATAATGAACAAAACGCCGACAAACAAGACATCATCAATTGGTCGTAGCAACGCTCTGAGAATCGCCTGAGACAAACCCGCAGGTTGCCCATCATCTCGAATCACGCGGATTTTGGCGAAGCGCTTTCCGATCGTTTGTCCGCGCCACAGTGTCTCAAAAAATACAAAATAGCCAATGTAAAGGCTGAAGCCGACCAGCATTCCGATCGCCTGCATCCACAGGTTCAGATTCCTGGAATTGATGTAGTCGGACAACTGCCAATAAACAATCATCCATATGAGCGCAAACGCCAGCAGGACAACAATCCAAACGATGTAGTCGATAAACAGTGCCAGCGTTCGATTGCCAATGCCTGCCAGCGTAAACTCTAACTCGACACTTTCGGGTGTCTGAACTTTGACTTGATTGAAGAAACGCATAAATTGTTTAACGATCGCGTAACTGCAATCCTAACCCTTCACGACGAGCACGAAGATCATAATAAATCACGGCTTTGATCACCTGCCAAAAGGGCATCACCAGCGCAGAACTGACAATTAGAACCACAAGAACCGCCAGACCCACAAACACCGCTAGCACGGGCACTGAACTTGGATCGCTGGGGATAAAGATCTGTAAAACTGTACTCAAAACCTGCGTCGGAATTTGTACCACCAAGCTAACCAGAAATGCGACGAACACAACCCACTGAATACGACCTACAGCCCCTTCAGTTAAGTCCCAACTGCGGCTAAGAGAAGTCGTTGCATCAATATTTTCCTCAACGGCGATCGCCACATCATAAACAAACCATCGAGAATAGATTCGGATCAAAACAATTAACGCAGCAATGGTGCCAACGATACCGAATAAAACACCGATCGGGCCCACCAAAGCACTTAGACCAAACACAAGAGCGAGAACGATCACGATTCCAATATACAAGCCAATAAAAATCAAGCCTAGTAAAATTGATGCTACAAAGAAACGCCAGATTCGGCTATTGGTAAAGCGTCGAGCGTCTCTGATGCTTTCTGGCTGGTTGATCAATTCTGCGTAGGCGTGTCTCGAAATTAAGCCAGAAATGGCAGCCATCTTGGCCCATCCAAAAACTGGAACAAAAATCCACAGGTAGGTGATCAAAGAAAGAATAAGGTACTGTTTGAAATGGGAGCGATAAATTCGGATTCCAGTGCTGACAACGTTACCGACACTAAGCGGGCCGAGGGGACTGGCGGGACTGACGTTTGACATAAGATTGGGTTATTGATTGAGGAGGCGAATGAGGTGTGGCAATAGACTTGAAACTGTCTAAGCCCTTCTAGAGGCTGAGGTGCTGCAAAGTTTGCGGTCTAAACTCTAACAACGATAGAGTTGACGCTATCTTAAGCGACCTAACAGTTAGTTTCCGGAAAATTTAAGATTGTTCAAAATGAATGTCAAACGTTGGATTGCACGACGAGAACCGAATTGGAAATTGTTGGATGCGCTGCTCACACGAGTCGAAAAGCGAGGATTGCGATCGCTCCAGACCAATGAGATCAAACAGTTGGCCAGCTTATATCGATCGGTTTCGGCTGATTTGGCCCGCGCCAGAACCAATCAAGCCGTAGTTGGAAATACGTTGGTTCATGATTTACAGCAGTTAGCCTCTCGTGGCTACAGTCAAATTTATCAGGGGTCACGCCGTCAAGAGTGGAAGGCAATTCTCGACTTTTATCGCTGGGGCTTCCCGGCTGTGGTGCAAGAAACCTGGGTTTGTATTGCGATCGCCACCGCTTTATTCATCTTAGGTGGCTTGATTGGCTGGTGGTTTGCGTGGCGTGATTCGGCTTTTATGTCGCTCTTTGTGCCCGATGAAATGCTGCGAATGGTGCGCGACGATCGCAAGCTGTGGATGGGTTCGATTTTGGGAACGGAACCGACCGCTTCGAGTCAAATCATGATCAACAATATTATGGTTTCGTTTAGAGCGATCGCAGGCGGTATGACGTTAGGAATCATCACCGTTTTGCTGCTATTTTTTAACGGGTTGATGATCGGAACGATCGGGACTTTAGTGGGTCAAAACGATTTAGCTTTTCCATTTTGGGCATTTGTATTTCCCCACGGCTCTTTAGAACTTCCCGCAATCTTTTTAGCCGGAGGAGCAGGGTTATTGATTGCACGAGGAATCTTATTACCGGGAAAGTTTCGTCGAGCCGATGCACTAAAGTTTTATGGATTACAAGCGGCTCAGTTGGTTTGTGGACTGGTGCCCATGCTGGTGATTGCGGGAGCGATCGAAGGCTTCTTTTCTCCCAATCCTGCGATTCCTGATCTTCTCAAATACATCACCGGAATCGTCTTGTTTGTCTTGCTAATCAGTTATTTCAACCTAAAGCATTCAACGAATCAACAAAGTACCGAACTTCTGAATCATCCTAAAACCTAAAGTATTGAAAGTGATTGTCATGCAAGCCACAGAACGCCGCTACTACACCCCCCAAGAATATTTAGAACTCGAAATTTCCTCTGAAATTCGTAACGAATACATTAATGGTGAAATAATTACCATGACAGGAGGTACTCCTACACACAATCAAATTACTGGCAATCTCTACGCTCATCTCAACTTTGCCCTGAAACGCCAAACGTTCAGAGCTTTTGTCACTGATCAGCGTCTTTGGATACCTCAAAAGAGAACTTATACTTATCCTGATGTAATGATTACGCCGCGAGAATTTCAGTTACAAGAAGGAAGAAAAGATACGATCGTTAACCCGATCGCCATTGCAGAAGTTCTCTCTAAATCAGCCAGAGATTATGATCATGGCGAGAAGTTTTCTGCTTATCGGACAATTCCCAGCTTTCAAGAATATTTGCTGATTGACCAATACAGTATTCACGTCGAGCATTATTCAAAAACTAACGCAAATCAATGGCTACTCTCTGAATATGAAGATCCGAATTTTGTTCTATCCTTCACTTCTTTTGAGTTTCAGATTGCTATCAAAGATCTTTACGATGAAGTCAGATTTTGATGCGGTTGGAGAAACCGAATCGAGTTTTCAAAGTTGATTTTTGGCTTTGAGTTGTAGATAGCGATCGACGAGTTGTTCTGTAATTTGATTGGCGGGCGCATCCAAAACCAACACCCCTTTTTGCTTTAATTCTGCAAACGCAACTTGACGCTGAACCAACAAATCTAACGCCACTGCCCGCGCATAAGTAGACTGAATATTTTCAGTAATCGTATGAGCTTGAAGGTCAACTTGCGGATCTCGAAGCGTCACACAAAACGGCAAATAACGAGGCGTTAATCGACCCATTGCCGCTAACAATTCTGCCGAAGCGGTGGTGTCTACAATGTCAGTAATTAGCACCACCAGAGCGCGACGAGACTGTTGATTAACCAGCGTTGTCACTGCTCCCAAATAATCGGGTTCCAAAATCTCAGGCTGAATAGGTGTTAATCGCTCAATTAAATGCGTCAAATGAGACTGACCGCGTTCTGGTGGAATCCAGGTGTGAATCTGACGATCGAACACCCCCACTCCCACGCGATCGCCTCGATTCAAACCCGCCAAAGCCAGAGAGAGTGTCGCATTTAGCCCCCAGTCAAAGCGAGAAAGTCCCTTCACGTTGGCCGTCATCAAGCGACCGCGATCGAGTAAGATAATCAGCGTTTGTTCTTGCTCTGGCTCCAACACGCGCACCAAAGGCTGGCCTCGTCGAGCAGTCGCCTTCCAGTCGATGAATCGGGGATCGTCACCCACGCCATATTCACGCAGTTCTGAAAACTCGGTGCCGATACCCAATCGTTTTGCCCGTTTCATCGCTCCAGAAGACTGCAAAGTCAACCGAATCGAGAGCGATCGCAGTCCAATCAAATCGGGATACACCGCCACAGTCTGATTTTGAGAAATCTTCCAATCTCGCCACGCCAACCCCCACGGACTCAACTGCCTCACCTGAATCCCCCGCCATTGATGTTCCCCGCGACTGGTAGGATGCACCGTATAAATCAATTCTTGACGACTATTGCTCGGTAACTTTGCCGCCAGCGGCATGACCGACACGCCAAAATCTAAGGGATACGCATCATGAATTTGAATTTCAGCAGGTTGCTTCCCAGCTTCGACCGACAGACTCACCAGGTTATCTCGACCGATCGACAACCGCGACAACGACGATCGCTCCACCCTGACTTTTTCGACCCGACGACTATCAACGATCGCCAACCCCAACACAATTCCATCCCAAATCAAAAGAGTTAGAAGGGATGCGCTTAGACGATTTTCAGCCCAAATTAGGGAAATGAGAGCCGCGATAGCCATTCCCAACAGCAGTAGCCCATAGGTGCGACGAGAAGGAATCATGGGAGGGATGAGGGATGAGGGATGAGGGATGAAGTTGATTCTGCGTTTCAGCCGAGATTTGCTAGTTTCGCTATCTAGGAACGGGAACCTGGCTCAAGACAGATTGGATCACTGCATCAACTCCTACGCCGTCTAATTGAGCTTCGGGACGGAGGATTAGACGATGCCGTAACAAGGGAGGAGCAATGGTTTTGATGTCGTCTGGAGTGACAAAATCGCGTCCAGAAAGCCACGCCTGGGCCTTACTTGCTTGTAGCCAACTGACCGCCGATCGTGGCGACGCGCCCAACACCAGATCGGGATGCTGACGAGTTTTTTGGACAACAGCTAACAGATAATCCAAAACTGACTCCTGAACCGAAATCGCTTTCACCAATTTTCGCGCTTGGACAATGTGCGCTACGGTTGCCAACGCATTCAGCTTCTCTAAGTCCGATCGCTTTGCCTGAAATCCTGCCTCACTGTTGAGCAACATGCGCTTCTCGGCGGCGGCATCTGGGTATGAGACAAACAGCTTAAAGAGAAAGCGATCGAGTTGCGCCTCTGGCAAGGGATAAGTGCCCTCAAACTCTAGAGAATTTTGTGTAGCAATCACCCAAAACAACTCAGACAGCGCCAAACTTTCACCATCTAATGTCACCTGCTGTTCTTCCATCGCTTCGAGTAAGGCGGCCTGAGTTTTGGGCGGGGTGCGATTAATCTCGTCGGCTAATAGAATTTGCGTAAAAATCGGCCCTTTCTTAAGCGTGAAACTGCGCGTATTTAAGTCAAAAATATTCGTCCCCAAAATGTCAGAGGGTAGAATGTCGGGCGTTAGCTGAATCCGCCGAAAATCAGCCTGCACCAACTGAGCCATGACTTTAACGAGCAGCGTTTTCCCCGTTCCCGGAACGCCCTCCAAAATCACATGCCCCCCCGAAAGTAGCGCGACGAGAAGCTGTTGAACGATCGCGCCTTGACCCACAACGACTTTATCGAGGGCTTGGCGGAGACGATTAATTGTGGCGTAGAGGTCGGACATAGCAGGTAGGGAGGAGGGAGGAGGGAGGAGGGAGGAGGGAGGAGCTAGCTAGGGGAGGTGTTGGTGGACGGTTTGGATATTTTTGATCCAGGTGGTCAGGTCTTGTTCGCTGAGGCGTTGTTTTTTGGAGAGGGGTTGAAGGACTGGTTGGAGGTCGGTGGCGGGGCGGCCGGTTTGCTTGACCCAGAGGTTAATCAGCGTTTCGGGGTCTAAGGGCGTTGAGCCGAGACCCAAAGCTTGCTGAATTTGAATTTGTTCTGCTTTGCCGATCGCATCCACCACAAATTCACTGCGACCTGCTTGATGCAAAACGCCCGCAAGTGCCTGAATATAAGCTTCACTATTGTCAGTTTTGGTATTGGTCAAGGGCAGAGGTTGACCCAGGCGATGATTGTTTGCCCAGATGTAGACCAAAAGCAGCACGATCGCTTGCACCAACACTGGCAACAGAGGCGTTTGGGTCAAATACGTCAGCCAGTTTCCTTTCTTTTGAGCTACAACTTCGCTTTCTTGGTAGCCGTGGCTGTGTTCATCAACCCAAATCGTCTTGCTGTTTTGTTTGACCAGTTTGGCTAGAAATGCAAGATTCGGCTGGTCTTGATAAGCATTGGCACCCAAGTAAGGCGTATTGACGAGAATAACCCGTCCTTTACCGATCGCTCTTTGCCAGACAATAGCTCCATAGCGATCGCCTAACAACTGCGCTTCACCCTGCTCCAACTTTTCCCGGCGAGAAGTCTCGATTTTGACACCACCTGTCTGAGTTGTGCTGAAAGGCGCTTCTGTCGCAGGCGTAAATTTCCCTAAAATAACCAGGGTGTTGCCTCGACGCACCCACTCTAGATTGCTTTCTGCCAGCGATGCCCGATCCATTCCAGGGTCGATCGTCACAAGCGTCACCGGAGCCTTGTCTAAACTAGCCTGTTTCTCAAACTCCGCAAAAGGACGCTTCCACTGTTTAATCGGCGTTTCCTGCTGCTGCATGTAGGCATACCAGGCCCCATACCCATCGGGAGCGCGACTAAACGTAGAGCCACCGACCTGGCGACCTCTCGGAGCCGCAAATAGGGTAAGCAACACGATCGCCACCAGCACAATTCCAGCAAACAAGAGCCGTCGATCGATCCGCTTCATCTGATCTGCCCCTCCCTGCCTTGCTCAATCTCTTGATAGGCTCGCTGACAGGTCGAAAACTCTTCAGACGAAATGGTAGCCTGACCAAAACACAACTGCTCATGAGTGCTAATCAGAGTTTGATAAGACTGTGCTTGCGGCAACTGCTGGACGACCTGTAAATACTCTCCATCCGTGCGGCTAGACTGATGCGGCAACAGCTTCGTATCGTTTAAGCGCTGTAGCATCGCCATGTATAAGGCACGACAGGCTTCCGAATAATTGCCCTGACGCTGAAATTCTTGCATCTGACGCATCCAAGCAGCAACGGTACGATCGCGCTCCTCATCACCTTTAGCGAGTCGGTTGAGCCAGCGGGCATTGTCAGGATTTAGAGCGTTGAAATAAGTGAACAATCGCCAAATCCGCCAGCCTAACCAAATTGAGGCAAAGATTACGATCGTCCAAAAAGCCGTTTCCAGCAGATTCTCTGGAAACCACCATTGAGGCGCATCCGGCAGATTTGGCAGATTGGGAGCTACAAACACGCGCTCAAGCCACTCCCCAACGCGCCTAAAAATCTGCTGTGCTTGCCAGTCAAAACTATTTTTCTCAAAAGCAGCAGACATGCAGGAATCTCATCCAGACGTGAGAGCGATCGGACGCAATAAATCACGCCTCTTGCTTAGACTCCACATTATATTCGCTTACTTCAAGAAGCTACTGAATATCCACAAAATGAAGAATGTGACCAAACTCACCACCACATCTGGGATCGGCAACCCTGGAATTTGTGATCTCAAAGAGATATCTGCTGAAGCAGATCGCAGCGCTCCATCGAGCAAGCCACCAATCAAAAATCCCAGAATCAATCCGCCCAGACCGAGTAAGACCGATCGCCCCAGTTTGCGCTCTTTACGATAGATAAAGTACAGCGTAGAAGCCACACTCACCGCCATTGCCAACTGCAACGTAGAATCTTGCGGATAGAAAAACACCACGCCCCCCAGAGCAAGCTGAATCACCGCAGGTAAAGCAATCTCTTTGGCAGCGGGCACGTCTAGCAGATTGCTCAACCACTGAGGAGAACTTTTAGACGGAGCCGGAGACGGACTGGGCTTTGATTGGGCTAGCTTTTCTGGAAAGCGAATGCGATCGGGCACCGGAATTTTCCCTTCCTGGCGCATTTTGAGGCGCTCCATCAGGACGGCATCATAGGCCGTTTCGATCTCGGTTAGTTTTTTTTGATCGTCAGCAAACTCTGTCAACAGACGCTTTTTGGCACTCTGAATCTCCTCAAAGGTCGCACCTTCTTGGACACCGAGTTTTTCGTAGGGATTTCGATCGCTCATCAGCCGTTACTCCACCTTCTCATTCAGGGTAACTTAGCTCAACACAGGTTCACAACTAGACTTTGGACTTTAGACTAAGAACGTCAGACCTTGATCATTTCGGGCTGCTCGGCTAAAAACGAATTCCCTGCTCGTCTCCAGTCTACCGTCTATCGTCCGCCTCTCCCACAAGCTTTTTTGCGGAAACCACGGTATCTGAGGATATTCTAGACAAAAGCTGAGGCATACTAATGCTGATGGCAAATATATCCTGTGTATTACAGAAATAGACAGCTTCTCAACTAGCTCTGCACATCACACCTAGTTTCCACCCCTACACTTTCAACGCAAGGTTATGGTCATGGCTCCAGCCAAGATTCTCGTAGTAGATGATGACTCGGCAATCCGGAATTTGATCCATCGTTTTCTCACGAAGCAAAACTACCAGATGGAGTCTGCCGAAGACGGTAAAACGGCTATGACAACGTTTGAACAGTTCAATCCTGATTTAGTAATTTTGGATGTGAATTTGCCAGATGCCAATGGCTACAATCTCTGTCAAGAAATGCAGAGCCGTACCGGAGTGTTTGTATTAATGCTCACCAGTCGGACAGATGAGGCAGATCGGATTCGCGGATTTAGCCAGGGTGCGGATGATTACATCACAAAGCCTTTTAGCTTAGGCGAGTTGGGCGTTCGAGTTGGGGCGATCTTAAAACGTCAGCGAGTCGTGACAACCGCCGAGCAGCAATGCCTGAGTTTTGACAAGTTGGTGATTGATCCCGTCCGGCGAGAGGTCAAGCTTAACGAAGATATGGTGCCTTTGACGGCGCTAGAGTTTGATCTGCTGCACTTTCTAGCCAGCCATCCGGGTCGGGTGTGGCGACGGGCAGAGTTGATTCAAGAAGTTTGGGATTATGAGTATGTGGGCGATCAGCGGGTGGTAGATGTCCATATTGGTCAGATCCGCAAAAAGATCGAAATCGATACGAGCCAGCCAGCTTTGATCCAAACGGTACGTGGCGTTGGCTACAAGTTTGAGTCGCCTCCCGCAACCGAAGAAAAACGATAAGCGATCGCGGAGTGATGAAGGTTGCTCCGCTTTTTTTTAGCTGAATCCATCAAGTTCGTTCGCTTTGTTGTTCAGCGCTTCTGCTCCCCAATTCTGGGAGACTTTCAAACAAGACTGATAGCGCGAAGCGAGGAATTTCATCGAATTTACGTATTGCTACAACCGATATTGGCGATAAACGTCGCTGGCGGCCCGATGCAATAGAGAGTGACGATACACCAGAGCATCCAGATCCTCTGCATAACCGCCGCCAATCACACAAGCGATCGGAATGCCCAATGAGACGCAGGTGATCAAAACTTGCATTTCGCGGCGAAAGATTCCGGTATCGGTGAGCGAGAGTTTGCCCAGACGATCGCCCAAGTGTGGATCAACGCCAGCATCATACAGCACCAGATCGGGTTTCACTTCTGATAATAGGTCTGGCAAATAATTTGACAGGGTTTGTAAATAGTCGTCGTCTTCCATGCCTTCTGGGAGTGGAACATCCAGGTCACTCTGCTGTTTGGTACCCGGAAAGTTAACGCCGCAGTGCATCGAAAACGTGAACACGCTGGGATCGTTTTGGAAGATAAACGCCGTCCCGTCGCCCTGATGAACATCTAAATCGACGATGAGAATCTTTTGAGCAAGCTTGTGTTTTTGGACATAGCGAGCGGCGATCGCCAGATCGTTAAAGATGCAAAACCCTGAGCCATACGCAGGAAAGGCGTGGTGCGTTCCGCCAGCCGTATTACAGGCTAATCCTTGTTTGAGCGCCAGTTGCGCGGTGAGAATCGTGCCCCCGATCGCGACACAAGTTCGATTCACTAATTCAGGACTCCACGGCAACCCGATGCGGCGCTGGGCCTTGGGATCAAGGGTGCCATTGCAGTAGGCATTAACATAATCGGAGTCATGGACAAACTCAATCGACGCTTGAGGAGACCGCTGGGGAAAATGGAATTGAGGCGCGATCGCTACGCTCTCCAACAGCAGCATCTCGTAAAGTTTCTTAAACTTCATCATGGGAAAGCGATGATCCGGCGGTAACGGCGCAACGTATTGCGGATGGTAGATTATTGGCAAATCCATTGAAGCATTTGTCTGAAAGGCGTTTTGAGTTTTGTAAATTACTCTGGTCAAGTATTGCTGTTTGTAAGAATTTCTAGGTTGCCGATCTCTAATCCTTTAGACTGATCTCCAATGTAAATTCTTGATGTAACGGTCATGGCGCATTCGGTTTGGCAAACATATTTAAGTCTGATTTCTTTTTTTGCAGCAGTTATTGGTCTTTACGTTTTACATCACGTTAACTCTAAGCCAGGTGAGGAGCTAGACGCTGCTGACCATACGCTGTTTGCGTTGAGTTTTGGCTATTGGGTGGTGCATTGCATGGCAGTCGGGGCCCAAAGAATGGTGTCACCTGACTGGGAGATTGCCGCCTTAAGCCTAAAGTTTACTGCTGTCTTTTCTTATCTACTAACATTCTCCAGCGCGTTGAGTCTGCCTCTGCACCGGATGTCAATTAGACAGAAGCAGACAGAGCCTTAATTTTTATGGAGAGCAGAAGATCGCGACAGCAAGCTTGCCCCCGTGATCTTCTCTCATTCACTCTTTGTCGCCTGATTGACTGACAAATCTTTTCAGGTAGGTTGAGTTAACTTGGTAAAACCCAACGTTAGCAACGGTAGAAAGGCTGCTGTTGGGTTTCGCGTTGCTTAACACCAACCTACGAAAAATCGAGGGTTTCAGGAGTTTTGTCAGTCAACCAGCTTTGTCGCTCCGTCTGGTTGCTACTTTGACATGATTTGAGCGATCGCGGCTTCTAAATCTGCCTGTTCTAAAGTCGTCAACACAAACACTTCTTGGGCAGTTTTTCCGTGACGAGCGATCGCTTTGTAACCGCCGCGAATCGGCACTGATATTTTGAGTTTGAAGTGTGGAGAATGCGATCGCACAGACGCAATCACGCCGGGCGTAATGGTCTGAATGCCAGGATAGTGAGTCAGCTTTTCGAGCAGAGCAATCAACCCAGGAACATGTGTGGAGTGATTTAGAACCAACCGTCCACCAGAGTTTTTCATATCAAACGGTTGACTCCTATCAGTTTATTAATCACCTATGCCGCTTCTAGGGGAGCCATTGTCAGCCCTTCCATGCCTAGCTGCATGTGATAAAGCTCTGCCTGCTCTAGCGGCCCCGTCCAAACAATGGCTTGCCCATCGAAATGAATTTGATTGGTGAGATTCCAGGCTCGATCGCCCGTCATCCCCGGAATATATTTGAGTAAGCACTGAGACACATGCTCAAATGTATTAAAGTCATCGTTCAAAACAATCACCTTATAGTTGGGACTCGTTTTGCGAACTGTTTGGCTCGTCTTTTCGGGGGCAGCCACGGCAGCGATGATTCCCTGAAAGATTACAGCCTTAGAAGCTTTCAAAAGAGTCTTAGTCATAAGGCAATTACCCAAAACTTTAGAGAATTTCTGTCATAAATTCTAGACTACCGCCAAAGAACGGAAGTGTGACAATTCATCCCAGAATTAAACCCAGATCCGACGACCTGGGCTTTTCGAGATGCAGTCGATCGCAACCCAACATTTTTAGGAGAACACTCACGAGTCGATCTTTCCTAATCCCCTGGGAGAGATTGAGCGTGGGCGATCGCCGCAATTACATCAGTTTGCGCTCCACCAAGGGTCGTGAATTCAATAAAATCGTTATCTACGTAATATTCGGTTTTAGTGAAGTACCCCAACTTGCTTCGCTGAAGTTGGGTGCTCTCCAACACAGCTAGTAAGGACGGTTTTATTCGTCTTTCGGGTTTGCCGCTTCATTCGCCGTTGCCGCCATCCTGCAAGCAAGACGTAGGACTTACACAGCGTCCACAGCCAGACTCCCACCTTCCGCAGGAGTATATTTTTGCTCGTACAATTCGCCTTGGATTTACAGCAATAGCCGACCAGCAGAGCGGATTCTTTCCCCCTTTCTCATGCTAGTTGCAGGGCTAAAAGCCTTTTGTGGTCAGCCATGTGGGTGGGTCAACGACCAATGCAAGTATACTACAATTTTTCGTAGAAAGTTTCGAGAGATTGGCGATTTCGCTTCGCTACAGCGCCCTGCCTTTCATCCCCTCCTTACTCCGTTCCGCAAGACGCTTTGCTGTTGCTCTACTGCGTTGAAGGAGGGGATTTCCCGGCGACTTTGTTAAATTCGCAAGCCTTAGATTGATCGTTGAATACGATCGTTATTGGCAAAATACCAGATTGGTTCCGGGTGTATTTTGGAAGCCGTTGGAGACCCATCCACTCAGAGGTTTGGCAATTTGCACCCAGATCCGACCATCGGGAGAAACCTTAGAGGTTGCAGGCGTGGTGGTCAAGAAAACTTGACTATTAAAATCAACACCCCCGACAACACTAGAAGTCGTATTCGGCCCTTGACGAACGACGAGGCCTTGGGTTTGAGTGACCCGACGGCACAGCCCTTTGGCAGGAGGCGTAGGCGCGGGATTGTTGGCACAGAGTTTTAGGTTAACCGTCTGCACAAATCCTTTGCTGGGGGCACTTACGCCAATAAATCCATCGGTTCCACCGTTCTCAGAAAGGGTAACGCGCTGCTCGGCGGGTAATGCGGTGACTACGGCGCTGGTGGACGATCGCTGACTAAAAATTGCGGTAGATTGTTTGGCTGCACGGCACTGTCCGACCAGGGAGGCGGGAGTTTGAGCGGCGGCAGGCAGGCTGCTGGTGGCGATCGCCATAATGGTTACACTTGCGATCGCTTGATTCCAACGATTGTTCTGAAGGCTGATCATTTAAATACACTCCTCACTGAGTAAAACTCGCACAAGACGCAAATTTCTGCACTTGTTCCTGCATGGAATTATGACATGCAAGTTCTACACACATTACCAAAATTAAGCAACTGAAAATTTTCTGTAATGTACTGGCTGGGGTCGTTTCAGATCCCATGACTCTTGCCGATCACCCAATGCCGACGAAAGAATCGAGCAAGGGCCGTTTCTTCTAAAGACAAGAAGATGGGACGGCCGTGGGGACAGGTTCGAGGGTTGCGGGTTTGTTGCCACTGGTCGAGTAGGGTTTGCATCTCGGTCAGCGTCAGTGGGGTGCCATTGCGAATTGCGCTGCGACAGGCGGTGGCGACTTGTGCCGTTTGCAGATCTCCGCCCAAGCTCAGTTCTAGCAGGGCTGCTGGGCAATCTTCTCGCTGCGCCAAAAGTGCGGGTGCGGTACGAATCGCCCAAAGCTGGTCGCCAAACGGTTCGACGGTGAGGTTTAGACGATCGAACTGTTCTAACTGATGAGTAGACAGGTGATGGAGAATAATGGCGGGTTCTAAAGGGACTAGCTGCCAGCGATCGCAGACCTGTTCGTACAAAACGCGCTCATGGGCAATGTGTTGTTCGACGAGCCACAGACCAGCGGGGTGTTCGGCGAGAATATAGCGATTGTGAACCTGAGCGATCGCGGTCAGTGAGGAGTGAGGGGTGAGGGGTGAGGAGTCAGGCTGGATTTCTCGATCAACGGTGTAGCCGCCTCCGGATTCGGCGGTTTTGAGCAGTTTGCCGACGCGATCGCTGTAGAGCGTTTCGCCAACAGATTCGGGATTGAGCCGAAGAGCTTGATCGATCGCTTCACTAACTTTTGTCTGCCAAAATTCCAAATGATGCAGATAGATTTCGGCTTTGGCGGGGTGACGATTCCAGTCAATTTGTTCGGGGGGCACTTGTAAATGCAGCAGACAAACGGGGTGACGATCGCGGGGCAAGGTGCGTCGAAAGGCGTTGAAAATAGTCTGCTCTAAGTCAGGCATCTGAATCGATCGCCCATTGATCGCCACTCTGACCCAATCTGGACGATGACGATGACAGCGATCGGGCAGTCCAAGGAGGATTTGCAGGTTTGAGCTTTCTTGGCTGACTCCTTCCGGAGGAACTTGGAGGTTGATTTCTCGCAAATCAGTATTCTGAACGCTTCGCAAAATTTGAGGGAGAATTTGCCGAGCAGTTTTACCTGACCAGAGATTGAACCATTCTTGATCGTTTTGCTGAACCTGCCAGGTGACCTGGGGATGGCTCAAAGCGATTTGCTGAATGATGGACTGGATGGCGCGGAGTTGTTGAGCGATCGGAGGCAATCCTTCGCGGCGGGCGGGCCAGTTGCCAAACAAATTGTTGACGGTGACGATTGTACCGGGCGCGATCGCGGCAGTTTCGACCTGGGCGACTTCTCCCTGAGTGTTGTAGAGAATTTTCCAACCCTGAGTTGAGTGGATGGGACGGCTGAGAATTTCTAAGTCTGAAAGCTGCGCCAAACTGTGAAGCGCCTCACCCCGAAAGCCTAAACTGCGAATCTTCCAGAGGTCGTGGCGATCGTGAATCTTGCTAGTCGTATGGGGCAAGGCGGCCTGCTGTAATTCTGGCAAGTCCATGCCTGCGCCGTTGTCTGCGACCTGAATGCGCCCCTGATCGCCCCAAACTGAAATGGTAATGCGAGTGGCAGCGGCATCGATCGCGTTCTCTACCAGTTCTCGCACTACGGCCGCCAGAGAATCAATGACTTCGCCAGCCGCAATGAGATGAATGACTTCGGTTGGTAATGGTTGAATACAAGACCCCATACTTCTAGTTTATCGGGTGATTGCAGGAGGCGACGATCGGGCTGCAAAATCACGCTGCGTAGGGCTAGATCGGTGGGCAACCTCTCAAACGCAAGTTGTTTGACATAAATAATGTGGAGTTCGCTAAATAATCCTGACGGAGAAGAATCAGTCAGTATTATTACGAGTAATAGCGTTTAGATAGTGCTAACGCACTCACTTGTAATTCAGTAAATTTGCGATGTGAGTCAGAATTTTGGCGTTGCTGAATCAGGGGATGAATTGCCCCAAAGCGGCGGGAACCCCAAGGTTTAAAGTCCCTCAATTTTGGGGGATTTAGGAGGCGAAAAGATGGACACTTCCCGCAGACTCATCCCTCCAATCAGCAACGCCAGAATTTTTAGGCTACTGAGTGCCTCTCAAGATTGTCAGGTCATTCTACCCACCGTCAATTTGTCAAATCTTGGAGCTAACATGACCGTCTCAACCAACCCCCGTCTACTTGAACAGTTTCAGTTGCAGAACGGAATCTTTTTCCCTAGAAACTATCAACAACTAAAAGCAACTTCCCAAAAGCAACTGTGGGATAAAGTTGGAAAAACTTATTACGGTTCTCAGAAAATTGAGGATGCAAATGAAGATATTCTCAAGGAAAGTCACTATCAAGAAATCACTGGAAAGATTGGCGGTCTTTGGAATCGATTTGCTAACAATCAACACTTTGAAACTATTCTTGAGATTGGTTGTGGCTATGGGAGAGCCTCGATCAATCTTTCTAAAGAAAAGAATTTGACCTGCGATCGCTACTACGGCATTGACATTTCTGAATCCTTGCTGAGACGCTTGTTGCGCTTTAAGGAAGTCTATGATTTCTATCCGTCAGCCGAGTTTAATATTATTTGCGACTCAGCCGAAACTTTGCCTCTTGAAGACAATTCTGTGGACTTGATTCTCTCAAATGCGGTGTTGATGCATATTGAAAAAGAGAAGGTCAAAAAGCTGATGTTAGAAGTGACTCGCGTTCTCAAACCTGGCGGCGCTTTTATTTTGAATAATTCGTTTCACAATCAAAACTGTCCGGCTCACTGGCTCAGAAACTTATCCAGAACGATCGTGCCTTTTGGCGCAAATTCTATCTACTTAAATCAGCATTCTGCTACCGAAATTGAAAGGCTGCTGCACAGTGCAAATGTGCGGTCGAAATGCCCAGGATTCATTGTCGAACCCAACACCCACTATGCTCTATTGCCCGAAGAGTTGGGTCGATCTTCGGTGCCATTTGCCCATTCAATCAACCGCAGCCTCAAGCCTTCTCATGCACTCAAAGGAACGTTAGCCTACAGCTACAACGCTTACAGCGCAGGGGTTTTGGGTTAAAGTGAATTCTATAAAATCCTTCGCTGCGGTTGTTAATTCAGGAGAGCAAGCTAAATCCCCCACGAGTGAGGGACTTTGAACCAAAAATCTTGTCTGAAAGTTTCCCCCAATTGGCACTTTGGAGGGCAAAAGCCGTAAACACCGTAGCAAAAAACTCTCATCTAATTGACAACTCAGGGTCGAATCGGGATTTCGATCCAAAACTCAGTTCCTTGACCAGGTTGAGAACTGCACTTAAAGACTCCACCGTGCTTCTCGACGACGATTTCATAGCTGATGGAGAGTCCCATTCCGGTGCCTTTGCCGATCGGCTTGGTGGTGAAAAACGGATCAAACACCTGTAGTTTGAGACTTTCAGGAATGCCCAACCCATTGTCACCAATACGAATCAAAATGCGATCTCTTTGAGTAACCCGCAAGGGGTCGCTTCCCAATCGCTCAGTCCGGATGCGAATAATCGGCGGGTCGCTTGACCTGATCCCGGCTTTGCTTTTTTGACTGTCTGCTTCCTCTAAGGCATCGATCGCATTGCTCAAGACGTTCATAAAGACTTGATTTAGCTGTCCGGCATAGCACTCAACTAGAGGCAAATCGCCATACTCGCGAATTAACTCAATCCCCGATGTGTCTGCTTTAGCTTTGAGGCGATGCTGCAAAATGAGCAAGGTGCTTTCCAGTCCTTCATGAATATCAACGGGCTTCATTTCGGCCTGGTCGAGTCGAGAAAAATTTCGTAAAGACAGCACAATTTGGCGAATGCGTTCGGCTCCTACCTTCATCGAAGACAGCGTTTTGGGCAAATCTTTGGATAGAAAATCGAGGTCGATCGCCTCCAATTGCTCAGACACTTCTACAGAAGGGTGGGAACACTGCGCCTGATAGGTTTCGACCAGTTTTAACAAATCGTGGGCGTAGTCGTTGACGTGATTGAGATTGCCATAGATAAAATTCACTGGATTGTTAATTTCGTGGGCGACTCCTGCAACCAGTTGCCCCAGACTAGACATTTTCTCGGTCTGCACTAGTTGGTTTTGCGTCTTTCTCAAGTCGTGCAGCGTTTGCTTGAGTTGCTCAGTTTGATTTTGGGTCTGAGCCAACAAGTCCGACTGCTCTAACGCGACTCCCAACTGGGCCGCCACCTGAGTCGCAAACTGAATCTCGATCGGCTTCCACACTCGCGGTCGATCGCACTGATGAATGCACAACAGCCCCCAAAGTTGATCCCCTCTCAGCAGCGGTGTCGTGAGCAGCGCCTTAACCTGAAACTGATCGAGAATGCCACCAAAACACGCTTTATGACCTGCGGCTTGAATGTCATCCAACGCTTGAACTCGTCCATTGCGATACAGCGTCGCATAACTTTCGCCAAAGCAGTGATCCTGCACTTTAGTGGCTAATGCAGAAGGAAAGTCGGGCAATACATCTTCTGCGATGAATTCACCCTCGTTAAATTGGGAATCAGGGTCAAAGCGGTAAACGCCCACTCGATCGGCAGACAGCGATCGCCGCAGTTCTTGAGTCAGCGTTTTAAAGATAGTGTCGAGATCCAGCGACTGGCGCATTTTGGTCACGACTTCAAAGAGAATTTGCTGCTGCTCGGTGGCTTGTCTGAGTTGGGCGGTGCGCTCTTCGACCTGGACTTCTAGACGAGCATTGAGGGTTTGCAGATGCTGGTGCATTTCGTATTGCTGAATGGCAGTCGCAAACTGCTTACCCAGGGTTTGGAGCATTTCAATCTCGTCCGTTGTCCAGGGTTGGGCTTGACCCTTTTTCGATTCTTTCCAGACTTCAAACGAGAGTTGAGCGGGACGCTGACGACGATCGGGGTCAACCTGCCCAGCCCAGAGAATCTCAGTCTCAATTTCATCGCGAAACACCGTCAGATAGCCCAACAGTAGATGGCGATGCCAGAGTGGAACAATCAAAATGCCCCGAATTGGAGTAGGACGAAAAGCAAACTGCAAATTGCGTAAACCTGGCTCTTTGTAGAGATTTTGAATCTCCCAAACGGACTGCTCATCCGACTTAAAAAATTCCTTCCAGACGCTGTATTGCTCCATGAGCGGGTAACGAGCCTCAGCCGGGATCTGGGGCTGGACTCCGTTGGTATAAAGCCGAACCGAGCAACTCGGCACTCTCGAATCAGAAGAACCAGCAGCGCAAAGCTCTAACGCTTCAGGACGAATCCACAGCCGACCGCCCGATCCGTGTAGGGCTGTCACCGTTTCATCAAGGGCAGCCTGTAGCTCGATCGTCGAGAGCGAATGCAGCAGACAGGTAATACGATTGATCGCCGCCTCTTGGGTGGCTTTGGCGCGGGCTTGGCTGGTGAGGGTAGATTGAGCGATCGCCACCGACAGTTGATCGACCACCAATTGAACGGCCCGCACCTCAATTTCTGGAATTTCTCGTGGCTCAGAATGGTGAGAGACAAACAGCCCCCAAAGTTGATCGTGCACCAACAGCGGCATGACTAGAGAAGAGATGACTCCCATCGCCATCAAATACTCAACATGACAAGGATCGACCGCTCGATATTCCAGGTCTGCAAACGCAATACTGGTGTCTACGTCTTCGAGAGCACTTTGGCCAATCTCCTGAGTGTCTACGTTGACGATCGATCGCGTCCGCGTTTTGGCAAACAATTCTCGTGCGTAGAGAGGAATGTCATCAGCCGGAAAGGTCAACCCCAGCAGCGACGGCAAGCGATCGTTGTGAATCGACTCAGCGACGACTTGACCACTTCCATCGGGTTGAAACTGATAAATTTTGATGCGATCGGTGCCCAAAAACTCACCGACTTCTACCGCCGTTGCTTGCAAAATATCTTTTAGCTCTAGCGATCGTCGAATGCGATCAATGATGCGATGTAATAATTTTTCTTGATCAAGGTTAGCGGATTTGTGATTGGTCGGCTCAAGGCTCATCGCTTATATTTCATCTATTAGGATTGGTCAGCACAGAGATAGAAAGACAGAATTCCTTCTGTTTCTACCAGAAAGTATGGGCAAACCGATCGACAAAATTGCGGAGCACGTGAGTAAAAATTTGAAAGAGACTGACTGTGTGATCTAATAGAACAATTGAACCGTGATCTTCTCAGCGTTACAGATTTTGAGAGACTTTAAGCCTGCAAATTTCTCTCAGGGTTGAGAAGTTAATAACCTGTAATTTTTTGGCTGGCAGTTCAAACCGTGTCGCTAAGAGCAAAGTCTGCCTTCGTCCACTCAATCCCTCACAAATCAAGATTTTTGATGAGTTACTAGCCATCAGACTTTCCTTAAAACGGCCAAAAACCAGAGGCAAAGCTAACCCTGGCCAGTTGGGAGACATTAATTCGAGACATTAGATGGAGTGTTTCACAAAATAGTGTCGCTTTATAGTGTCACTTTGCGGTAAAAGTCCGCTATCGTACCAGCTTGCGCTCTTTGGGCTGATAGTCTGTGCAGTCTTTTGCAGCCGTTGTCATCGCTAGAGATGGATTGACCGCACACTTGACGTAGGGATTGCTATTAAAAAAGCGGCACTTTTTGCAGGGGGATTGTGCCGTCAATTTGCTGGTCTCAACGTCTTTGCGATTGACCTTCCAGGTATTGGAAATCACACAGACCACGGCCGCCCAGACTGCCACAAAGCAAATAGGAATCATCACCATCGCCGCATCTTGATTAGCAACCGATGACGAAACTTCTGGAGGCGGAGAAGTTTGGGCTTGAGTCAGGGTCGATCGATCAGCAATATTTTGTTTTAGAACAGGTAAATAAATCGACTCAGAGGGCGGCATAACAGTTTTTTCTCACTTGATACGATCAACCCAGTCAGAATTCATCTGAAGGAAGTGATGCCCCTCGATGGCTGCGCTGGCGATTAGATGCAGATTAAATTCATTTAACTTAAGTTGTAGCGATGCTTGAACCCGCTTATCTCTGTCAACGGTTTTGGATTTGGTAAGTTCACGTATGCCAATGGAGATAATTTGGGTGAATTGGTTACGAGCGAATGGCTTTGAGAATCGGATGTTAAATTGATTGATTCCCGATAGGATAGTGCAGAGCAAATCACAACAAACTTCAGAGCAATTGCTGAATGGTAATGTTGAAGGCTTGGTTGTCGATCGGTTCACTATAGTCGTCATGGAGAATTCAAGATGATCAAGAACGCTCTAGCAGCTTTCTGCACGGTTGCTCTGTTATTTGCCGTTCAGCCTGCTCAAGCACAAAATCCTGCTCCTGCTCCGCAAGCTGCCCCTGCTGCGTCTCCTCAACCGAGTAAAGACGAAGTGCAGAAGTTTGCGGGAGCCATCAAACAGATTTTGGTGATCAACAAAACTTCTGAGCAGCAGGCTGTGCAAGCGATTCAGGGGGAAGGCTTGACACCGCAACGGTTTGACGAGATTTACAAAACGCAGGCAAATCCTAAAGCAACTCCCGCCAGCCAAATTCAGCCGAAGGAGCGGCAAAGTTACGATCGCGCAGTTGCTAAGTTAGTGACGATTCAAAAAGATAGTCAATCTAAGATGGAAAAAGCGGTACAGGATCAGGGTTTGAATGTGCAGCGCTTTAACCAGATCTTTGAGGCGATTCAAAAGAATCCTCAGCTAAAGCAAGAAGTTCAGCAGTTGATTCGCAAGTAGAAGTTTGCTTTTAGCGGTTGGCAAGGGGTCGATCGCTAGAAGTTAATTAAGTGGTGAATTTGATGGCGTTCTTTTGCCTCGTTGCGTGGAGCTTTTGCCCCCCAAGCTGCCATTGGGAGATTTTAAGAGGTTAGAGCAGGCGTAGCTGAGTTTGAGTGAGTTGGGTCGGGGCGGGATCTTCGAGATCGATCGCCAGATCGCTATCTCCTAACCAGTCAGTTTGATCGAGAAGGTTTTGGGCGGCCGTGAGAATGGGTTCTTGCAGGTCGCGCAGATCTTCTCGGTTGTCTAGGTAGGCGCGCAGGGCGTTCAAGGGGTCGATCGTCGTCCCAATTCCCAATTCGGGGAGGCGCGATCGTGACAGTTGGCTAATTAATTCGGGCTGAAGGGTGTAGCTGTGGGCGATGCTCAGGGTTTGGTGAAGTTGGGTGTCGTCCATGCGATCGCTCTGTTCGGGACGAAGCTGGTAAATCACTCGCACAACAGCATTTTGAACGGATTCTGACTCAATGGCTTCGAGTAGGGCGGATTGCGGATCGTCTTCTTCGGACAAATCAAGCTGAATGGTGCAAAATTTGCGAACGGGCAGGGGACAGAACTCGATCGCCGCATTCCCTTTTTGCAGGTCAATTAGCACATAGCCTTTGTCTTCTTTTTCTTCACTAAAATCAACTCGTTCAATGCTACCGGGATAAACGATCGGTGGATCTTGACAGAGAACTTGATGTCGATGAACATGACCTAACGCCACATAATCGAAACAGTCGCGCGTCAAAAACGACAATGGAATCGTGAATCCTTTTCCGACTGCCAAAAACCGCTCTGCGCCGTAGTTTGCGGCATCTGCCATCAGGTGAGCTAAGAGAACGGTGGGAACGGTAGGATCGAGTTTGCGAATTTCACCTTCTAGGGCAACGCGGAGGCGATCGAGCAGCAAATGTCCCACTTCTGACATTGACAATCCTTCGGTCTCTGGTCGCGTTAGTAAAGTAGACCGATTGAGCCACGGCAATGTGATCACTTGAACCAGTCCGTTTTGAGTTTGAATGCAGTGCGTTTCGAGGCGATCGCCTACCACGATATTGGGAACGCCTAACGTTCTGTAAATGCACAAACTTGCGCCGCCTGCTCCTTGAGAATGCTGATCGTGATTGCCGACAAGCAAAACGGTAGGAATTTGAGCCTCGACCAGGCGATGAAACTGGCGGGCAAACGCTTGCTGAATATAGGGTGGAGGCGTGGCATCAGGAAAGGCATCTCCGCCAAACAGCACGAGATCGACGGGTTCTGAGAGGGCGCGATCGATACACCGTCCCAATGTGGCAACAAAATCTTCTAATCGCGTATTCAGCCCCGTTTCTGGATTGATTTTTCCATGCGAAAACCCGCTGCCTAAATGAATATCAGAAAGGTGAAGAATCTTAATCACAAATTGGCTGCCTCTTGCTTATCTTTCTGGCTCTTCGAGTTGGGTGGGTCTTCTGATTAAGTAACAAAAGTAATTTTTGTACTAGCAGCCTGTCTGAGATTAAGAGTTTTTTAGAAGGCGGATTTGCTATGGGGCGCTTTAACGGCAACATGGTGCACCATTAGCTGCTACGAAGTCTTTTACGCTATCGCTAAAGCGGGTCACGAGAGCAATTTGGTTTCCCGACAGGCTGCTAGGAAGCGCTCTTAGTTAGATGAATAGATTAAACAGCTTAAAGTTTTGGAGGACATCACCGAGGCTTTCTTGCCCCTGTTTTGGTCATCACTGTAGCTGTGTGTCTCTTCCTCTAACTGATTGCACATTCCTAGTCCATTCAACGTTATCACATCTAGTCAGGCTATACATAGTGTTTATGTTGTGTCGATTCTATGTGTGGAATCTTCAACATGTACGCTCGTTTGTAAAGTCAATTTTTGTTAGCAAGCGTGTGACTGCGTATACCTCACTCTTGCGTAGCGAATTGTTTTTCTACTCCGAGAGTGGCTGAGCCAATAGTGAGGAGTTACGTATTTCGAGCGGGCTAAGGTAGGTCGAGACAGTTTTTAGAAACGAATCCAAGACTACTTTCAAGTCATGTAACTTCTGAAACGGCTTGTTCCAAGTTGATTCATCAACTCAATCCTGCCAACCCTTCCATGAGACTAATAATAGAATCTTCCAATGGAAAAAATACTGAAGTTTTTTGCCTCGACCTGGTGTAGAAGGATATAATCCCGGAAAGTTGTTGAGCAAAGATTCCTATTTGGGGAATTAGCACTCTCAGCAACTCTCAGTAATCTTTCTCGTATACAAACTCTACTGGCTTGTACACAAGCCTTGTTGGCTTCTGTTTGGTATCTAGGCAAAAGCATTCGTAACTCTTTAATTCACAATCCGAAACACAAAGCAATGGAAATCTCAAAGGAGTCTCAGACCGAAAATATCCCAGTCTACTTGGAGAACGGCTCTCTCATCAGAGTTGAGGCAACTGTAATCGGCTCCAGCATTCAAGTTGAAGTGGGAGAAGAGATTGAGTCAGATGTGGGGGTAAGAACTCAATCTCTTAAAGAAGTTACCGATGCCATCGAGGGGATTGCTGGCTCAGTTGTTGAAAGCCTCAACAAGTTTAAGCCCAGTAAGTCCAGCATTGAGTTTGGTGTTGAGTTTGGCTATGAGTCGGGAAATCTAACAGCTTTAATTGTCAAAGGCACAGGCAAAGCAAATCTCAAGATCACGATGGAATGGGTTAAGGAATAAATTCAGATAAGAGGTGTATAAGTGAGTGATCAACCGATCAACAAGCTGTTTCGAGACTGCACCGTTCGGATAGGAACCTCTAAACTTACTAAAGGAACTGGCTTCTTCGTTGCTCCAGGACAGATCTTGACCTGTAACCATGTGATAGCGGGCATAAAAGATAATGAAATCAAGGTGTTCTGGAAGGGTAAAGAACCGACGATTACAAATATTGAGCGAACCGAATCAGGAAACCCGGATCTCGCGCTTTTAAGAGTTGAGCTTGTCGATCATCCATGTGTTTATTTGGATCGAGAAGCTCAACCAAATGATGAATTCTATGGCTACGGCTATCCCTTGAATCGTGAAGGAGGCTTTTCAGTCACTCCTATTTGTGTTGGGCCCAGCGATGAAGACCGTCTGCTTACAATTAAAGATGAATATATTCAGCCTGGATTGAGTGGAGCACCGCTCCTGAATAAACGGACATCTAATGTATGTGGGTTAATCAAAAGCGAGCGCAACTTACAGACTAAAGAGGACGCACGAAGACCATTCGGCGGTCAGGCAATTCCGACACAAGTAATTTTTGATCGTTGGGATGAACTCGAAGGTGATCATAAGGGATTTCATGATCAAGACCCTCGTTGGCAATTGCTGATTCCCCAGGCAATAGGAGAAATAATTTTTGGTAAACAACGGCTTACTTTTCTATTGCAGGAAGGAGTCAGAGTTGATCCTTTACCCTTCGATAGGGATGTTCCTCAACCGATCGCCCTTCAGCCTCCGCTAAATAAGCCTCCCATATGCTCTGATCTACTGGGTCGTAAGACAGAACTTGAAGATGCCGCGTTGGCAATACAACATAAAAAAGTAGCAGGTTTTTACGGCAAGCCCGGAGTGGGAAAATCCATGCTGCTTGCCAATTTTGCCCATCATGAAATTGCATCTAATTTTCTCGATGGTGTAGTGCATATGCCAGCAAAGCAGTTTTGTACTTGGACAGACTTGCTTGAAGCGATTTTTTACCGTTTCAATGAGGATATTCCTGGTGTCAAATTCAATCTTAATAAAATCAAAAGTACATTACTGCTCAAGAAAGTGTTGGTTCTGCTAGATGATGTTGGGTTACCGCCGGATCAAATTGCTGATTTGCGTACAGCGATGCCGAGTTCAGCGTTCGTCTTCACATGGGAAGAAGGAGATCGCTTCAAAGAAGGTGAACGAGTATTTGAACTGAAAGGTTTTTCTAAAGAAGAAGTATTTGATTTAGTTGCCCAAGAGCAAGCAATTGGACGACCATTAACTGAAGAAGAACGTAAGGCTTTTATAGGCGAAAAACGGTGGAGCGAATTTCTAACGAGTGAAGAAGACCGTCAAGCAGCTAAAAGCCTTCTAGCTAAATACGAAGGGCATCCCTGGGAAATTCGTCAAGCAGTCAAGTGTGCAATAAATGAAAATAAACCATTGGAAGATATTGCTGAGGAAATCAAGGAAGACCCGTCTACAGCATCAATCACTTGGCGAAGGATTCAATCTCTACCAAAACCCTCCCGCCTAATTCTAAATCTACTATCTGTTTTAGGCGCAGCAGGAGTAGTACTTTTAATTGCTATCTCTCGTTCTAATGCTGCTGAAATTCCCAATATTGAACAGCATTTGAATTCATTAATTCGGCAGGATCTCATTCAAGTTTCTGATTCTCAGTACAGGCTAACCTCTAATATGGGCGAAATCTTAAGTCAAGAGTCAGATCTAAACGAGTTGAGAGAGAAAGCTCTGAGCTACTTCAAAGAAACAGTTGGGCAGAAACAGGCACAACCTGATTTGGTTTTTCAAGATGCTGCTGCCATCTCAAATGTTTTGGAATGGGCTTTTGAGTCTGGTCGATATGCAGATGTGATTAAACTGGGTAAAGGGTTTGAGGGCGCGCTTGCATTTAACGGGCTTTGGGGTATGTGGGAGCGAATTTTGCAATGGGAGCTTCAAGCCTCACAAGCACTCAACGATGGACGGTCTATATCTTGGGCATTACATCAGCTTGGTACACGCGCCTTGTGCTTAGGAGATAACACTACTGCCCGTTCCTACTTAACGCAAGCACTAACCCTGCGAGAGTCATTGGGAGATGTTGATGGTGCAAATGTTACTCGCCATAATCTCAGACTGTTGGCACCGATCCCGGTTCCCATAATCTCCCATCTCATACCTCCAATTACTGTTGGCACCGTAGCTGCTCTACTATTGCTCAGCTTTTGGTTGATTCCTGATCCTTGCCTTCGTGATTCAATTCTTGGGCGAGTGCCTTTGTTGAACTGGCTTAATTCTCACCTTTTTCCTGAAAGTTGTCCTTCACGCGAATCACTGAAAATTCCTCTCAAACCTCTCAAACCTAAGCCCCTTGACGCAACGCCTTGTGTAATACAGGGAACAGAAGTATTTACGGCGTTGCATAATAGAGGGATGAATGAGGGTGTTGTACTATGCAGTGTCGATACTGTGGGTCTACTGAGGTTCGCCAGAACGGGAAACGACGAGGCAAGCAAAATCATATCTGTCGCGCCTGCGGTCGCCAATTTATTGAAGGCTATGACCCACCCAAAGGCTACAGCGAGGAAACCAAGCAGGACTGCTTGATGCGTTACGTCAACGGCATGGGATTTCGCGCGATTGAGCGCTGTACTGGCGTGCATCACACAACGGTGATTTATTGGGTCAAGCAACTCGGACAGCAACTGCCGGATGCCCCACAGGAGTCGGAGATTCCAGAGGTGGGAGAACTCGACGAACTAGAAACCTTTGTCGGGTCAAAAAAAACAAAATTTGGATCTGGACAGCCGTGAACCATTTCCGGGCGGGCATTCTCGCTTGGGTGGTGGGAGATCACAGCGCAGAGACGTTCAAACCCTTGTGGCAGATTGTCTGTTGCTGGCATTGCTACTTCTATGTCACCGATGGCTGGAAGGTTTATCCCGGTTTTATTGAGGAAGGCGACCACCTTGTGAGCAAGACGTATATGACGAGAGTCGAAGGCGAGAATACCCGATTACGTCACTACTTAGCTCGATTGCATCGCAAGACCTTGTGTTACTCCAAGTCGGTCGAAATGCTAAAGCATTCGCTGCGATTGCTCCTCCATTACCTAAAGTATTGGTCAATACCCGTACTCACTTGATTCATCCCTTTGTTCAGCAACGCCGTATTTACTATTAGACAGATCAGAAATGCTTCTGAAGATGTTTTTACCGGGGAAATTTCCTATCTTTTGAGGGGGAAGCCGCAAAGAACAACCGTAACAGGAACTCGAACGAAAAGTGGTTGGTTTTTACTGAAATCAGATGACCCCAAATCCGAAGAGTGCTTCATCACGCTTGATGGAGAGCAAATAGATGGGCTTCCTCCCTCTAAAAAGCAAGGAGTGATTGTTGGAGGTGTCAGTGCTGATGAAGTCTTAATTGATGAAAAGACAAAGAAGATCAAGACTGACAAATCTCAAGGAGCATCAGGAGCATTTCGTATGCTTGAAACTTCACCCAACACCTGGTCGCTT
Source organism: Phormidesmis sp. 146-20 (assembly GCF_052939475.1). Classification (NCBI taxonomy): domain Bacteria; kingdom Bacillati; phylum Cyanobacteriota; class Cyanophyceae; order Leptolyngbyales; family Leptolyngbyaceae; genus Phormidesmis; species Phormidesmis sp. 146-20. Next base: position 53,670 of record NZ_JBJPHT010000005.1, on the reverse strand, counting down.
GAGATTCCTGAAGGAAAAAAGTTTAGGCTAAGACCATCCCCCAAGCCTAGCCTTCCATTAGCTGGTAACCGCTCATCCACAACTCTCTCAGAATCTACAAGCTCTTCAGAATCCCAGAGTCAATCGCCTTCCAAAGTTGACTCTAGCTCAAAACCAAGTCAAGCCAGCGAACCGATAAACCGAATAACAGAAGTGCCACTAATTTCATCCAGTTCTACTCAAGAGGAACTTCGGTATGCTCTATATATTGCGGTAGACAAGAAGAACTGGAGCAGTGCCATTGAAATTGTAGACAGAATGCTTAAAAACGCCCCACCCAGAGAAGCAAAGGAACTTCAGGAATACAGAACACAGTTAAAGAAGCGATCGTCTGAATCTTCTGCTAATCCGTAGATGGTTTCAGACAATTCACAGCAAATGAGAGAGCCTTCACAAAGTTACATATTTATGATGTAAGAACTGCGTGACCGTCATGTGTTTCATTCTTGCTTAACGGATTCTGTCCTCTAGAACAAAAGAACTGGCTGCTGTCAATATAAGCGAAGCAATCAGCCAAGATCTCCGCAGCTACGACAAAATTGTTCTACACAAATGCTCTGTGTATACAAAAGCTCGATTGATTCAGCCTTTCTTACTCACAATGCCGCTACGAACTATTGTACTAAACAGATTGTTAGGTAAAAACTTTCGCAGTAAAAGCAATATTCCAGCGTTACCGCCTGCGGGATAGCGAAGTTTTTTAGAATTGTCAGTTGCAGCTTGATAGATGATTTCGGCAACTTTTTGGGGTGGCGATCCGGTTTCTCCCGCTTTTTTGAGACTGGGAATTACTTTGGCGGCGAAAGCATCGTAGGCGGTCAGTCCTGGCTTTTGGGCAAGGTCGAGCGATCGCCCATAAAAATCAGTTTTAATTGGCCCTGGCTCAATCAGTTTGACTCGAATATTAAAGGGTTCCAATTCATATTGCAGCGAGTCAGAAACCCCTTCGATTTCCGGTAGAGGCTCCGGTGATCAAGACAGTCTTTGTCATGGCGTTGTAAATTGAGGGATGAAGGATGAGGGATGAGGGATGAAACAATGAAGTTAATTCTTTACAGCAAGCCGGGATGTCATTTGTGTGAAGGATTACAGGAGAAGTTAGAGCAGATTCAAACCCTGGAAATCGACCTGGAAATCCGCGACATCACCACCCGCGACGACTGGTTTCAAGCTTACCAGTACGAAATCCCCGTTCTCTTTTTGGTGGACGATCGAGCAAATCCTTCATCCCTCATCCCTCATCCCTCATCCCTTATCCCTCCTCCCTCATCCCTGCTTCCCCGCCTTTCTCCTCGCGCTACCGTTCACCAATTAGAACAGATGCTACAGAAATATGGGGGCCTCGATCGCTAATAATAGGCGCAAGCGTTTTGGCAAAGGAGTGAACGATGCAGCTTAGAAAATTATTGGCGAAACTGCCTGGATTAGGGGAATTGCCCGACCACCCGGCACTAGACGCGGATGTAAAAGGCTTGACGACCAATTCTCTTGCATGTCAGGCAGGCGATCTGTTTATTGGGATGCCCGGAACGCGAGTCGATGGTGGCGATTTTTGGCAAAGTGCGATCGCATCCGGCGCGGTGGCAGCGATCGTCTCTTCTCAAGCGGCGAGTAAGGCGATGGGCGATCCGGTATTTTTGACTGAACGGCCGCCTTTGGTGATTCCGGCGATCGACATGATGCAGGTGTGCGCTCAACTCGCGGCCGCTTTTTACGAATTCCCAGCCCAAAAGCTCAAGTTGGTCGGCGTGACCGGGACGAATGGCAAAACCACGACCACCCATTTGATCGAATTTCTTTTAACCGAGGCGCAAAAACCGACCGCTCTGTTTGGCACACTCTACACCCGCTGGAAAGGCTTTCAGCAGACGGCGGCTCATACCACTCCGTTTCCTGTCGATTTACAGCGTCAGTTTGCAGACGCGATCGCCGCAGGCTGTCAGGTGGGCGTGATGGAGGTGAGTTCTCATGCGCTGGCTCAGGGTCGCGTGTTGGGCTGTCCGTTTGAGGTGGCGGTGTTTACCAATTTGACGCAGGATCACCTCGATTATCACAAAGACATGGAGGATTATTTTTCGGCAAAGGCGCTCTTGTTTAGCCAGTCTTATCTCAACAGTCGAGCGATCGTTAATTTGGATGACACTTATGGACAACGCCTGATCGAGCAGCTAAAAGAAAACGCTACAGCCGTCTGGAGCTACAGCACACAGCAAAAAGCCGATTTGTGGACGAGCGATTTAGTTTACGGTTCAGACAATGTGAGCGGACTTCTCCATACGCCCAAAGGTGACATTGAATTTCGATCGCCCCTCGTGGGTCAGTTCAATTTGGCAAATTTGTTGGCGGCGATCGGCGCAGGTCTGCATCTCGGACTCGATTTACAACAAATGGCCCACACGCTGCCCAACTTTACAGGTGTACCGGGGCGCATGGAGCAAGTGCAGGTGAAACCTGATCAGGACATCAGCGTGATTGTCGATTATGCTCACACGCCTGACAGCTTAGAAAACATGCTGAAAGCGGCGCGGCCGTTTATTCCGGGTCAGATGATTTGTGTGTTTGGCTGTGGCGGCGATCGCGATCGTACCAAGCGTCCCAAAATGGGCAATATTGCTGCAACGCTGGCGGATCAGGCGATCGTGACTTCTGACAATCCTCGGACTGAAGATCCCGATCGCATTCTCCGAGATGTTGTGGCGGGTATTCCTGAATCTGTCAAGGCTCTGGTGGTGAGCGATCGAGCGACCGCAATCCGCACCGCTATTCTGCAAGCCAAACCAGGAGACGGCGTGTTAATTGCAGGCAAAGGCCACGAAGATTATCAGATTTTGGGAACGGAGAAAATTCACTTTGACGATCGTGAACAAGCAAGAGCAGCCCTAATCGAACGAGGCAAGCAATCCTAATGGTGCATTATTCGTGGTAAGCAGATACGACAGAATTGTTTATCTAAGATTCATCAATCTATGTAACCTTCATTCGATTTAGTGTTGTAGAAGCTTCCAAGATCTGTAGCACTCAAAGATCAATTTGGTACAAGGGATTCAGCAGTCTAAAGGTGTGGGTTAGAGTACCGCTTAAGATGATTGCTAGTTTGAGATGGATAATTTGTCGATCGCGTTAATCCAAACATAGTCTGGGCTTAACATCCTGGTAGTAGACTACACAGCAATTCAGTTAATCCAATCCAGGCACGTTGATGAATAACCATTTTTGGGAAAATCTGAATCCTTCCTCAATCATTCAGAGAATCTCTCGGTATATCAGGGTGATTCTATCTAGCATTGTTCGACCTTCAAATTTTCGCTTATTTAGACGACTTTTGGCATTTGCGATCGTCACCTTTTTGATTGCAATTGGTATTCATACAACGGTTGCTCAAAGTGCTACTAGACAATCGCCCGTTGTGTTGATTTCTCTAGATGGCGCAACGCCTAGATTTGTTGAAGAGTATCTACAAAAAGGCATTCTCAAACCGAACCAGGGCCTGGGATTATTAAAAAGTCGGGGAGTCGTTGCCGAGCGTAACATCACCTGTAATCCCTCACTGACGGCGGCTTGCCACGTCTCGATCGGAGCCGGGGCCACGACGGCCAAAACCAATGTAGTCGCTAACAGTTTTCACCTGGTTGCCAGTCCGTTTCGGCAAAATATTAGCGGGTTTGCAGCCCCGATCGGCGGCTACTCGATCGACGCTAACGGCGTGAGTCAAAGCGCCACACCCACCGCAGAACCCATCTGGATCAGACTGCGACAAAACGGTAAAAAAGTCGTCGCTGCCACCTTTCCGGGTGCCGATGGTGCTGATATTCGTCTGACCACTGCGCCGACCAGTCCGCTACTGCAATCTGCTAAAGAACGCACCGTCGATTACACCGTGCCATTTGGAGCCTTTGCAGGACTGTCTGCGAGAGGGTTTAGCCTGACTCGTTCTGACTTTCAGCCTGCCTCAGAGCCGACGATTGCTCAACTCACCGCCGTCAACAAAGTCTCCTACAGTCCCGTTTTGCAAACTTCGCTAGAGCAGGTCACCGTCGGAGGAGCCAGTTTTGATCTGCAAGCGGCGGCACTTGACACCAGCAACGATCGCCAGACTAACTACGACACGATTGTTTTCTTTGATGCAAAATTGGGGATTCAAGTGGGTGGCAGCTTGCCCGCTACAGGGTCGGCATTTGTGCAGGCAAAACTCAAAAAATCGAGTCCGTTTTACTTTGAAGGCAGTTCTAATAAAGCGGGAACGGCTTTTTATGTCAGCAGACTTACGCCTGATTTGTCCACGGTGCGGTTCGTTCGCTATTCGGCTAATGCCATTCCTCGCAACGCTGCTGTGTTGGCGGATGTAGACGATATCAATAACAATGTTGGATTTTGGGCACCCCAACCTGATTTTCGGATTCCTCAGCGATCGGCAGTCGGTCTGAATGCCTTTCCTGACAGAGAACTCGAAGACATTTACGAAGACCTGGTGCAAACCTTTACCGACTATCAAACCCGTGTCGCCCTGAGAGCGATCGCCAAGAACCCTGATGCCGATCTGGTGCTGCTGTACTTTGAACAACCCGACGGCTCAGAACACCAATTTTTGACGATCGACCCGCGACAGGCAACCGATCCCACTGATCCCAACTCGATCAACGGGGGACAAGATGCTGCCAAGGTTGCCCGCTATGCGACCTATGTTCAGAGGGCTTATCGAGTCGCCGATCGAGCGCTTCAGCAAGTGATTCGAGCTGTCGGGACTCGTGGGGGCATTCCGCGCCGTAACATCATTGTCGTGTCGGATCACGGGTTTTCGCCCTTTCACACCTCGGTCAATCTCACGCCTTACCTGGCAAGTAAAGGATTTGATCCGAGTAAAGTGCGGGCAATCACGTCGGGCCCAGCGACCAACATTTACATCAATCTACAGGGACGCGAACCCGATGGCACCGTCAGCCGTGAAGAATATGTCACCCTTCAACAGCAGCTTGTGCAAGCGCTTCAAGAATTGGTAGACACGAATCCCAACTACGCCAAAAACCAACCCATTTTTGACAAGATTTACCCACGTCCGTTGCCCCAAGATGGTAGCGATCGCCCCTTTGGTCTGGGCACCAACGAATTCATTGCTCAAGACAGCGGCGATGTGTTTGCGACAATGGCTGAAGGCTACAACTTTGACGGAACACAAACCCCTTCGATTCCACGACTGGGGGATAATTCCTCGGTGACTGGCTTCCTTTCGGTGCCCAGCTTTTATGGCGCACATGGCTACAATCCAGAGAAGCTCAACATGAGTGCGGTGTTTTTTGCGGCGGGGCCAGATATCGATCAGGGCAGTCTGAAGCAAGTTCGCAATATTGACGTAGTGCCGACGATCGATCGTCTGCTCGGAATCGAATCAGCACCCACTGTTCAGGGACAAGCTTTGAAGCTCAAATCCTGAGTTCTCTGAATTTTGAGATTTCTGAATACTGATTGCTGACTATCAAAGGCTGTGGTTGAGACACTCCACTTAACTCTTGAAGATCGAGTTTTGCGGATTTCCACTACAGCCTATTTTTTAGCGTGAATTCGATAAGAGGTTTTCCGCTTCGTTGTTCACGGCTTCTGCCCCCCAACCCCCCAATTTGGGGGACTTTAAGAGAGGAATTCTGGTTCAAAGTCCCTCACTCGTGGGGGATTTAGGGGGCGTTCCTGGATCTAAAAGCGAAGCGAAGCGTTCATCGAACTGACGTTTTTTAGCGTCAATTTGACTTGGTTATTTCTTGCCTTTTCGCCGTCAAGATTACTAAATCCTCTGGGGGGTGATTAGCATGGGGAAAACGATCAACGGTGATCGTTCAGCATCCAATGCTTGTTGCCCCATGAGTCTCCATTTGTTACCTGATTTTTTGAGTCCTACCTGAATTCGATTTGTCAGCATTACGCCCAATGGTGGCAGGTCTACACACTGACGGATGTGGTGGGATGCGATCGTCAAAAAACAGCCCCATGAATTTGATGAAGTTATTTGACTTCGTTGTTTGCATTTTCTGCTCCCCAAATTGCCAATTCTGGAAGACTTTAGATCAGTGCTGAGAATCTTGCTTGGCGGCTGACCGATGGTACGATCAAACACGCCCCACGATCGCATAGACGGCATGGCTAGAGAAAGGCGAACAATCCGATATGACGATGATGTGTGGGAGCTATTGGAAAATCACGCAAAGGCAACAGGCAGACCCGTCAACACGATCGTCAATGATGCCCTACGCGCATATTTAATGGAGTCTGAGAATAGTCTGGAGGCACGAGTTGCAGCTTTGGAGGCGCGGGTGGCAGCGATCGAGTCACGCGGCTAGGTTCTGCCTTCTACCAAAGATTTTAGGTCAGTTAGCAGGTCTACTAACATTCGGACTTGTTCATCGATTTCGTCTGGCTTCTCTGGGTCGAGGCGAACGACGGTTTCAACGACAATTGACAGATCGATGATTACTTTCGGTTTCATGTTTGTCTAAATAGTGTCTAAAGCGTGTCATCAGCATAGCGAATTCCTTTTCTATGAGCAAGCCCTTGAGCGAAATTTGAGTTTGGCGGTTAATTGAACGTAGGTTCGATAGAATTTTCCGCTTCGGTAGTGAGCGCTTCTGCCCCCCAACCCCCCAATCTGGGGGACTTCCGGATGGGCTTTCTCGTTCAAAGTCCCTCACTGGTGGGGGATTTAGGGGGCTGCCCGGATTTGTAACCGCAGCGAAATTTTTCGTTAAATTCACGTTAATTGGGCGACAGTTGTGATTAAGCAAACAACGATCGTGATTTTGACGACTCTGTGTGAATACTGATAGAGAAGCCCCCTACGAGAAGATTTGATATGTCAGCGACTCCTGCCAGCCTTCAAGCGTTTGTTAGTTTTTGCCAGGGTTTGAAGGGGGATGAGAAAGGCGAGTCTCAGACGTTTTTGGATCGTTTTTTTAGGGCGTTTGGGCATGAGGGGGCGATCGAGGCAGGCGCGGAGTTTGAGGATCGGCTCAAGAAGTCCAGTGCTAAAGGAAAGACGGGATTTGCGGATCTGGTGTGGCGATCGCGCCAATATGTTCCGGGCGTTCTCATTGAGATGAAGAAGCGGGGCGAAGATCTGAGCAAGCACTATGCCCAGGTTGAGCGCTATTGGATGCGGATTACGCCCAATAGGCCTCGGTATGCGATGTTGTGCAATTTTGATGAGTTTTGGATTTTTGACTTTGAAAATCAGGTCGATGAGCCTGTAGACAAGATTTCTCTAGAGCAATTGCCGGAGCGATCGAGCGCGTTGACTTTTATGGAGATCGGCGGGATGCGGCCGGTGTTTCATAACAATCAGGTGGAGGTGACGGATCGATCGGCGCGACGGCTAGGAGAGCTTTATCAATTGCTGTATGAGCGGGGTAAGCACAATGGGTTTGACAGCTTTAGTGAGGAGCAGTTGCAGCGGTTTATTTTGCAGTGTGTGTTGGCGATGTTTGCAGAAGATCGGGGGCTGTTGCCGCGTGATATTTTTGTGTTGCTGATTCAAGAGTGTATGTCGGGGGGCAGCACGTATGACTTGATTGGGGGGCTATTTAGCGAGATGAATCGGCGGGGCAAAACGCCTGCGGGCCGCTATCAAGGGGTGGATTATTTTAACGGGGGGCTGTTTGCGATCGTTGACCCGATCGAGCTAACGCATGAGGAGTTGAAGTTTTTGGATGTCTGTGCGCGAGATAACTGGACTTATGTACGTCCGTCGATTTTTGGCAACATTTTTGAGGGGGCGATCGATCAGTCAAAGCGTCATGCACATGGGATTCACTTTACGAGTGAGGTGGATATTCGGCAGATTGTCAGGCCGACGATTAGTGATTTTTGGGAAGAGCGGATTAATGGGGCGGGGTCGATCGCTGAGTTGAATGCGCTTCAGCTAGAGTTGCAGGCTTATCGGGTGCTTGATCCGGCGTGTGGGTCGGGCAATTTTTTGTATGTGGCGTATCAAGAATTAAAGCGGCTGGAGAAGCTGTTGATTGACAAGATTGCAGAACGGAAGCGATCGGACACGGGGCAAATGGCGATCGGCTATGTGACTCCCAATCAGTTTTTTGGGATGGATACGAATCCGTTTGCGGTGCAGTTGGCGCGGGTGACGATGATGATCGGGCGGAAGATTGCCATTGATAAACTGGGTTTGTTTGAGCCTGCCTTACCGTTGGATACGTTGGATCAAAATATTGTCTGCAAAGATGCTCTGTTTAGCGAGTGGGAAAAAGCAGATGCGATCATCGGTAATCCGCCGTTTTTGGGTGGAAAACATATGAGACTTAATTTAAGTGATGAATATGTTAATCAAGTGTTTCAGCGCTTTCCAGATGTAAAAGACTCGGTAGATTTTTGTTCTTATTGGTTTCGTTTAGCTCATGATCATCTTGACGAAAATGGTAGAGCCGGATTGGTTGGCACAAACTCAATTAGTCAAGGTAAAAGTAGAAAAGCTAGTTTAGAATACATTACTCAAAACAATGGCTATATTCATGAAGCAATCTCTACACAGCCCTGGTCAGGCGAAGCAGCCGTTCATGTCAGTTTGGTGAATTGGATTAAGAAAAGTATTAAAATTTATCCTACTTTAAGCGTACCTGATCCTGCTTGCGGCAGCGGTGGCATTTTTGCTCAGGTCGCGGCTTACTATGACATAAAGGTATATCTTGATAGCCAATCTGTTCTGTTCATTAACTCCTCACTCAAAGCAGAAATTGATGTCTCTCACGCCACACGCCTTAAGGTCAACCTTAATCGATGCTTTCAGGGTGTAATCCCTCTGGGAGCAGGTTTCATCGTAACAGAACAGCAGTCCAAAGACTGGATTAAAGCTGACATTAAAAATCAAAAAGTTTTAAAGCTATTCTCAATGGGGGCAAATCTAGCTAAAAATCTTCATGGCAAACCGGAGCGTTGGGTTATTGATTTTAATGAGATGAGCCTTGAAGATGCTATTGAATACACATTGCCATTTCAACATATTAGAACTCATGTCAAACCGGAGCGAGATACTAATAGACGAGACACTAGAAGGCTCAATTGGTGGAAATTTGGTGAAAACGCTCCGAAGATGAGGAAAGCGATCGCTCCTCTATCTCAATATTTTGCTGTTCCAGAAGTTTCTAAATGGGCTATTTTTATTCCTTGTCCTTGCGATTGGCTACCAGGAAATAAAACAAAAGCGGTTGTTTCTGATGATTTTTATGTTTTTGGTGTTCTGACTTCTAATGTTCATCGCACTTGGATGGATGCACAAAAATCAACTTTGGAAGATAGAATTGCTTACACTCACAACACCTGTTTTGAAACGTTTCCATTTCCGCAATCGCCCAGCGCAAAGCTAATTGATCAAATTCGTAATGCAGCGATCGCTCTTCATGAATACCGCACCCAACAGATGGAGAAAAAACAATGGGGCATCACTCAGCTATACAACCAATTTTTTCACGAACCCAGCAGCCAACTCGCCAAACATCACACCCAACTTGACGCTCTCGTTCTCAAAGCATACGGCTTCAGCAAAACCGACGACATCTTGACCAAACTACTCGACCTCAACCAACAACTCGCCCACAAAGAAACCCAGGGCGAACCCATCATCGGCCCGTGGGCACCCACCGACAGCCAGCCTTAATGTGAATTCGACAAAATTTTGCTGTGGCTACAAATCTGGGCAGCCCCCTAAATCCCCCAAAATTGGGGGACTTTGAACTAGAGATCTCAAACTTAAAACTTACGTATCTCTGCGCTCTAGTAGAGCAACCAATCGATCGACACTTTCAGCCTGCATTCGAGCCGTGTCAGCTTGCTGTTGAGTGATTTTCTTGAGTTCGGTGAAGCCAGTTGTTACCAATTCAGTCAGACGATCGAGCCGTTTATCCATTCGATCCATCAGGTGATCAATCTTTTCAACAAGCTCTGTTGTGGCCGTTGCTAACTGTCTGAGTTCATATTGAATACCCATAACACGTTATTTCTTTTAATTTCCCTCTTTGCGCTCTAGCAGTGCGATCAGACGATTGATACTCTCAGCTTGCATTCGTGAATTTTCCATCTGCATTCGAGTCGTATCCGCTTGCTGTTGAGTGATTTGCTTAATTTCGGTGAAGCCAGTTGTGACCAGCTCTCTAAGCTCATCGAAGCCAGTATTAATGGTTTCTCTGAGGCGATCGATTCCCTCATTCGTGTTTTCAATGCGTTCAGCAAGCTCTGTTGTGGCCGTTGCCAACTGTCTGAGTTCATACTGAATGCCGATCGTAAAATCCGGTTGCGTCATAACCCCTCACCATCTTGGACGTGAATAAATTTTACCAGCACAATCTAACTTCTCTCTCTCCGCTCTAGCAAAGCCACCAACCGATCGACACTTTCAGCCTGCATTCGAGCCGTATCCGCTTGCTGTTGAGTGATTTGCTTAATTTCGGTGAAGCCAGTCGTCACCAATTCAGTTAGGTGATCAATCTTTTCAGCAAGCTCTGTTGTAGCTGTTGCCAACTGTCTCAGTTCGTACTGAATACCCATAACACGTTATTTCTTTTAATTTCCCTCTTTGCGCTCTAGCAGTGCGATCAGACGATTGATACTCTCAGCTTGCATTCGTGAATTTTCCATCTGCATTCGAGCCGTATCAGCCTGCTGTTGAGTGATTTGCTTGAGTTCTTCAAAGCCAGTTGTCACCACCTCAGTCAGACGATCTAGCCGTTCGTCCATTCGACCCGTCAGGTGATCAATCTTTTCAGCAAGCTCTGTTGTGGCCGTTGCCAACTGTCTGAGTTCATACTGAATGCCGATCGTAAAATCCGGTTGCGTCATAACCCCTCACCATCTTCAACGTGAATGAATTTTACCAGAGACTCATTCATCGCTGCCAAAATGCTGATCGAGAAAATTGAGGGCATGATTGCGAAGGTCATAGTATTCAGACGACGCTCGAAGCTGTTGGCGATCGCGGGGATGCTTAAATGGCACCTCTAGAATTTCACCGATCGTCGCCGCCGGGCCGTTGGTCATCAGAACGATGCGATCGGACATATAGATCGCCTCATCGACATCATGCGTAATCATCATCACCGCCTGACGGTGGCTCTCCCAGATTTCGAGAACCTGACGCTGAAGTTTGCCGCGAGTCAACGCATCCAACGCCCCAAACGGCTCATCCATCAGCAACATTTTGGGACGAATCGCCAACGCACGAGCAATCCCCACTCGCTGCTTCATCCCGCCCGAAATCTGATCCGGGTATTTGTCCGCCGCCGCCGTCAGATTCACCATCACCAGGTGTTCATTCACAATCTGCTTTTTGTCACCCGCAGACAGATCCTTCAACACCTCATCGACTGCTAACCGAATGTTTTCTCGAACGGTCAACCACGGTAACAGCGAATAGTTTTGAAACACCATCATCCGCTCGGCTCCCGGCTTGCGAATCTCTCGCCCGTCGAGTCTCACCGATCCAGAAGTCGATTTCTCCAGCCCCGCCACAATCTTGAGCAGCGTCGATTTACCGCAGCCAGAGTGACCAATGATCGAAATATATTCATCCTGCCCGATCGTCAAATTAATCCCCTTCAGCACAACGGACTCGCCCCCATTAGGAGCCTTATAAGACTTGTGCAGGTTCTCGATTTCTAAAAATCCAGTTGGATGAGCGTTGGTGTCAGGCATGTCGATCGTCGGTATCGATTGACTCATGATAAATCTCCTAGGTGAGAACTTTGTAATTAGCGAATCGGTTCCCGGCTCAATGAAGGTCAGTTCAAAGGTCAGTTCTATGGGTCAGTTCTATAGAATTCTTGCGCTTCGTTGTTTGAGGCTTCAGCCCCCTAAATCCCCCACGAGTGAGGGACTTTGAATTAGATACTCTTGTCTTTAAGTCCCCCAGAATGGGGGGTTGGGGGGCAGAGACGCTGAAGAACAAAGCGAAAAACTCCATCCAATTCACGCTAGATAAATCTTGGTAGGAGCATTGGCTCGAATCTCAAAACTCTCCAAATAGCGAACCGGATCACTCGGATCAAACGCTTTCTTGTCGATAAAGACTTCCGCAGGTTCAATCTTGTAATCATCACTCGGACAAGCAATTCCCAGGTCAGCCGCGACTTCTCGATAGATTTCAGTCTTCCAGGACTTTTCGGCGACTTCGTGAGCATTGGCAGGAATTTCCTTAATTTGTCCCCAGCGGGCGGCTTGCGTCATTAGCCAAATGCTGTGCGATCGCCACATAAACGTCGAGTGAGCATTCGGCACTTGCGGCACATTTGAGGGAAGGTCGAAGAAAACAGTCGTGTCGTCTGCCTTCACGGTGCGATCTTTGCCATCGAATCCGCCGTAGTTATAGTCACCGACGATCGCAGGCCGAGTCAGGTTGAGTTTTGCCCCGGTGAACGATCGCGCAGAAATGATTTTGGCGACCTCTTCTCGATTGTTGGGATCGCCACAGTAGCGACAGGCTTCGATCATGGCTTTGAGCAGCGATCGATAGGTTTTGGGATTCTCATCAATAAAAGACTGCGTGACACAGAGAAGGCGATCGGGGTGTCCGTGCCAGATTTCTTTACCCTGAGCAAAGGTGAACCCGATTCCTTCATTGCCTGAAATGGCTCGTGTGTTCCAGGGTTCGGCCACCATATAAGCCTGCATTGCCCCGATGCGAACATTCACCACCATCTGAGGCGGAGGCACTATCATGACGCGAAACTCCTGAATCGGATTGACTCCCGCCGCCGCCGACAAATAGCGCACAAAGTATTCATAAATTGCAGAACTGAGAACCACCGCCCAGACTCGTTTTTCAGACGGCAAGTTGTCAAAATAGCGCCGAAAATCTCGTCCAAATGTCTCCAAGTCGCCATTGTATTCAAACCAGGGACGCAGGCCAGACTCCCACATCGCTCGATTCATGGTCATTGCGTTGCCGTGTCGATGAATCGTCATTGCGGCACAAAGCGGGGCATGTCGGGCCCCTTCTGCTCCCATTCGAGCATTGACTACGGCACCAGACACCACAGGCGATGCATCCAATCGTCCAAAGATAATGCCGTCGCGAGAAGTGGCCCAACTGGCTTCTCGGCTGAGTTTGACGTTAAGACCGTACTTATGAAAAAAGCCTTTCTCCCAGGCGATCGCAAACGGCGCACAGTCATTGACGGGGACGTATCCGATCGTTAGATTTGGCTTCTCCAAACTTTCGGGTTTGATGATCTGGTCGATCGCTAAAGCCGCTTGAGAAAGAGACTGAGGGGCACGATTGGCATCGATCGCACAAGACGATAACACGAGTCCGGTTGCCGTTCCGCCCATTTGTTGCATAAACTTCCGTCGCGTCCAATAATCTTGAGTCATAGCGGGGAAGGGATAGGGATGAGGGAGGAAAAAAGGGATGAGGGATGAGGGGTTGCCGCTGGCGGCACACTTCGCGAGAGGGATGAGGGATGTTTGGTTTAACGGGAGTTCGATTAAGTTTTTTCGCTTCGGTGTTCTGCGCTTCTGCCCCCATTCTGGGGGACTTTAAGACAAGAGTTCTAATTCAAAGTCTCTGACGGGTGGAGGATTTGGGGGCTTCTCTCATAACCGCAGTGAAGAGATTGAATTAGTGAAAAGATTGAATTCACCTGGGTTTAGCGGAGAACTTAAAGCTTTTTTAGGTCGATCGCCGCTGACGAGTGACAAACGCTTCGAGTTGGGTGATGGCAAAGTCTAGGAGCAATCCTGTTAGACCAATCACTAGAACGGCTAAAAACACTGAACTTAAGTTGAGGCGGCTCCATTCATCCCAGACAAAAAAGCCAATTCCTATGCCACCTGTCAACATCTCGACTGCTACAATGACCAGCCACGCCACACCCAAACTAATTCGTAAACCACTAAAAATGTATGGCAACGCAGCAGGCAAAATAATCCTGGTGATTCGTCTCCAGCGCGGCATTTCTAACACTTTTGCCACGTCTAAATAATCTTGTGGAACGCTAGAAACACCAAGCGCGGTATTGATAATCGTTGCCCAAAGTGACGTGATAAAGATTACAAAAATTGCAGAGGGATCGGCCAAATTGAAAATCGCCAACGCGATCGGGAGCCACGCCAATGGAGACACTGGTTTAAAGATCTGAATCACTGGATTCAACGCCAACATCGCTCGTCTAGACATGCCAATCAGAAAGCCGATCGGAATCGCGACGAACGCCCCCAAACCAAAGCCAATCAACACCCGCCGCAAACTCGCCAACAGGAGCCAGCCAATTCCGAGATCCCCCGGCCCACGCCGATAAAAGGGATGCAAAATGAAATCTAAGTTTGCCATTAACGCTTCTGGCGGAGTCGGCATCACGTCGTGTTTGAACAGCGCGATCGCCCACCAGAGCACAATCACACCCAAAAACCCGATCGCAGGCAACCACACCGCTTCTTGAGCGATCGCGGGACGCACTTTTCGCCAAGTAGTCTGACTCGCAACGGCCACGATCGCAGCCAAGTTTAGCTGAAGGATCATCGTCAACACCTCAAGCTCAAAGACTCAAACTAAATGTTCGACCTAAATTAGAGACACTGATGAGCCTAAAGCAAAATGCTGAAACTCTACAGTCCTCTCTCAAATGCCGACGGAGTTAGCTGACGGGCGAGGGCTGAGAGATGCCCTTCTCTGGTATTGGTCGCCGACTCAAGTTTGAATCGTTTGCGATCGACCTTTCACAGAAGACAAGCCCCGATGTTTTGGTTCCTCCGCTCCAGTAAGTCACTTACTAGAAACTCACCAGATTAAGCTGACCGATTTGACTTTTAAAGACTTTACCATTCTCCGCCAAATGTATCAATCCATCTTTTGTCGTAGGGTGCATGGACAAAGCTGGAGGATAGTGAATATCAGAATTACTTTGGTTTATAGGGGTGACACGATGAATAAAACAGTTGAAACTCAAATTATTGAGGCCGAAGAACGGCTTAGACTGGCAATGTTGACTTCTGATGTCAGCGTCTTGGATGAACTACTCGCCCCTGAACTCGTCGCCACCAGTCATCTCGGAGAAATCATTAGCAAACAAGACGATCTCGCTGCACACAAATCTGGCTTGATTAAGATCTACGAGCTAACCCCTTCCGAACGGCAGATTCGACTGTATGGAGAGGTCGCGATCGTCTTCGTCAGAATGCAAATAGTTGGCACCTACAATAGCAATCCCGCAAACGGTGACTTTCGTTTTACCCGCGTCTGGGCCGTCTCCCCCAACGGAACCTGGCAAATCGTCGCCGCTCACATTGGAATGGTTGCCCAATAAAGTACTTCACGGCGATCGACTGCAAGCTCGATTTGATTGTCACACAATTCAATAGGATCGGCTGCAAACTTGATTTGATCGTGATTTTCGAGAATTGTGGTCACTGTGAGGAGGCTTGCGGGCAGGAAAGGAAGAACGATCGATCGCACTTCCAGGCAATCAGCTTAGGTTAGCGCTCGCATCTCACTCGCTTTTTCCTTGGCTGCAATCGCGCTTCACAGTCTTTCGTTAAGCGATCGCATTGATGTTGTTAAAATTGAGGATATTGTCAATGAGGCTGAGAGTATGGAAGTCCAAATGCTTGCCGATATTCTTGCGTCAGATAGTCAGTGGCTTGCTACGCATTATGACGAGCTAATTGCAAAATACCCTGGTAGAGTGGTTGCGATTGAAGGTGGGCAGATTGTAGGCGTTGCGGATACTAGAGAAGAGGTTTGCCGTCCTTTTGTTGAGGCAGGGGTGGAAGTTTTGCCCTTAGTCATTGATGTTCCTCACCCAGAGACATCGTATGATTTGTTGATTTAGAAGGTGTACCTTGTGGCTCCGATTCGGTTTCCCTATCTTCAAAAGCGAGGAAATCTTGAACCGATTATTCCAATGGGTGTGAAGTTGGGAGATCGTTGGGAATGGATTGAGGTTTATGTCGATTCGGGTGCGGCTTACAGTCCTAATTGACCATATGCTGGTTTGCGAATAGCGATCGCTCGACTGTACAGTTTGGTTGATCTGGAACGTTTGCCCAGATATGACTTGCTGCTTTAGCAAAATGTGTAAGGTGAAATCGGGTGAGGATTGAGAGACAACCTGAAGGTTCATAACACCGCTCTCACAATAATGGTCTAATTTCAACGTGCTAGAAACGGCTACGATCTCGCTATCTGGAAATGGTTGAGCGCTGGCATCAATTTGGATCAGCGATCGCAACAACATGAGGCGAGTGAACATCGATCACCCAGTTCTCATCGATTACTTCTAGGCTGTCGTCTAGAACTAGAAGTAACTCGCCCACAGGTAAGCCTGTAGGAACGAGGAGTAAATATCTAAGTTGAAGCCAATGCGCGGTTTCTGTTTGATTTGGAGTTACGCCTAGAGAACTGCTAATCAGTTGAGGAGTAGGCAGTTGTTTAAATCGAATCGTTTCGTAAGGTCGATCGTTTTCGTCCCAATAGCCGTGAATTTCAGCTTGGCAATCTTGTAGATGTTGGTGTGCGATTTGATTTGGATCGATTTGTACTAGAGCTTGAGTGAAGTTTTGCCAAACTGGATGAGTTTTGAGTGTTGTATTCACAGAGCTTATTCAATGAGTGGTCATTTTGCCTGGGAAATGGAGGACTTCTTCTATTATTTTGGCGTGAAATCGACGGTTGCCACCTTTTCCCAAAATTTTAGATTTGAAATCATAATCGAGTTCCTCTGAGGGAACCAGCCCAGTATTTCCTTTGGGCGGAACGACACCTTTCTTGATCGCTTTAAGATGCTTGCCTAATCCATCATACAAAGTACCGAGTTCGATCTGAGATTGACTGAATGAAACTTGTCGATCGTTGTTGAAGCAATAAATTTTATTCACCTCGATCGCTTGCCATTGGTTCGGAAGTTCTGGATATTCTGAGCTAGAGCGATCGCTCATGTTGTTTCAGTCGTAGTCAGTGTTCCAGATTTTAGCAGGTCGCAAAAAATGAAGCGCGACCCCTTGCGGGTAACTCGAAGAGATCGTGCCTCTCAAATAGAGCGATCGCATTCAAGCCGATAAGCGATCAAGGTGCTGTTGAACGATCGCGCTACTCAATTAGTTCACAAAGTTTTTCGAGCAGTTGCTCATGAGTTTTTGGGGACAGTTTTCCAAGTTGTCTCTGAATCATCGATCTTCGTGATGTGATCAGATGATTGAGTCTGAGTGTGGAAGGTTTTCTGAGTCCACTTGTTGCGAAGTCTGGGTTGGTAGGATCTAGGACTAGATCGGTTAAAAGGAGTTGGGTTGGGATTCGACTTGTAATGAGCGCGAAGATGATATGACGATTTTCTCCAACTGAGCTTGTTAGACAATACGCGGGGCGAATTTTGCTATTTGATAGATCGTCGAAGGGAAACTCGATCAAGACAATCTTACGCTTCATCTGCGATCGGTTCACCATCTTCTAAGGTGTAAATATCTTCTTCAGGATCGTTCAGTAAGTCGTGGACAGAAGCAGCGATCGCGGACAGTGACCATTCTTGCTCTGAAGAGGGATCTGAAGTGTCTAGAGAATCGACAAAGGTAAGAACGACCTGCTGTTTTTCCAGAGGAAGCTGGCGAAGTTTGTCGAGAACAGCTTGCTGAATTTGAGTTGCTTCTAACATAAGACGATAAACAGGCAGATTGGCTGTCCCGAAGATAACGCTTTCCCCCATTTTACGTGATTCAAGTGAAATCGCTTCAACAACAGGCGATCGCACTGCCAAGTTAAACAGATCGCATTCAATCCGACAATCGATCGAGGTTCCGTTGAGTGATCGCCATATGATACTCATCGCCAAACTCCATAAAGATTTCCATTGCGGTTTGCAAACAAGCTCCAGCCTCCAAAGCATTTCCCTCCGCTGCTAACAGCCCTAATTGACCATAGGTACTGGCTTGCTCATAGCGATCGCACTTTGTAGACTGCTGATTAAATCCTACGATTACCGCTACTGAATGACTATCGCGCTCATACTTGATACGATCGCTGTGAATGTAAGTCATTCTTCGTCTGGGACAGTTTTGCAGGTGTAAATTTTAATGTCAGCAAGAGATTCCTTTCATGAAACAGTTAAGCAAGCCTTGGTAAAGGATAGTTGGGTGAATGTTGCTCCGCTCACCTTGAGATATGGCGCAACAAAATTAGAAGTTGACTTAGGAGCGGAACAAGTCCTAGTCGCACAGAAGGACAGCGTTCAAATTGCAATTGAGGTAAAAAGTTTTTCGGCAGCGAGTGTTGTGTATGAGTTTCATCAAGCAATTGGGCAGTACATCCACTATCGAATGGTTTTAAGACAAACTCAGCCCAATCGTATTCCTTATCTGGCTTTACCTGATGAAATTCATCACCGTTTTTTCCTGACTCCGTTTTTTCACGATAGCCTAGAGGAGAATCAAGTCCGGTTACTGTTAGTCGATCCAGATCTCGAAGAGGTAAAACAATGGATACCCAAACCTCTATAAATGGCACAGATGAGACGCTTGACCAATGGATGAGCGATCGACGTTATCGCAATATTATTTTGGATGTGTTGCAGGAGATTGTTGAGCGATCTCAAGTATCGGGGCCAGTGCGAACCGTCCCAGTTTTTGATGAGACACATCATCAGTATCAGATTCTAGATATCGGTTGGGATGAAGCGGGTCATCGCATCTTTCAGCCTGTGATTCATTTAGAGCTATTGGATGGCAAGATTTGGATTCAAGAAAATGTCACCGATATTGATTTGGCGAAAGCTCTGCTGGAATGGGGTGTAAAGGCATCAGACATTGTACTAGGTTTGCATTCTCCAAGTTTGCGGCGTTTTAGTGAATACGCGATCGAATAGCTGCGATCGCACTTCTAAATCCGATCGTACAACTCAATGCGATCGCACTGCCAAGTTAAACAGATCGCACTTCAATCCGACAATCGATCGAGGTGCTGTTGGGCGATCGGGGAGTTAGAAATTACGTCAATGCGGTTGATAGTGCAACGTTCTCTTGAATCTGTGCCAACACGTCTAAATACCACCACCACCGTTCTGCGGAGATATCTTGGGTTCGTCGCATTGCGGCTAAATCCACAAACTGCGAAAGTTCTAGAAGCACTTGGGGTGCTTGCTGAATGAGGCGGCGATCGGCTTGGCTGAGTTGTTTCTTTTCTGGGTCAGAAAGAATGGATTCTACTTCTAAAAGTCGATCGCGCGTTTGCAACATCTCTAGCTGTTCAGCGCCGCTAATTTCTGGAAATTCTGTACTCACTGCATACTGTTTGAGTAGAGCATTCATCACAGTTCTCCTAGTCGTCCAACATATGAAAAGTTAGGATTACTCAGATATTCTTCTGGGTCATCAGGTGGAAATGCTGTTTCCAATACACCTTTCATTGTTATCATAACCAACCAGCGGTCTAAATCGACTTGGGCGATGACGGTTGGGTAAATTACCTCATTAAATTCATAGACATAGACGCTTGCATCAAGCCGATTCAGAATGTTGATAATTCGCAATTCGTAATCTGATAAGGATGAGGTTGCTGGCAAATGCTTCAAACGAATTCGTTTGGCGAGGTGGGGTTCGGCTTTACCAGGTTTCCAAGTGATCTGACCTCTAGCGAGATCAATTGCCGCAATGAGTGAACTTTTGAACTCTTCTGAAAGAATTTGAGCCATTCTGCCTAAGTGAGCATCTGTTCTATAGTTGAGTATTGCATTTGTCATAGGCTAGAGATCGCATCACCAATCCTCTAACTATTTGATTGCAATCGCACTGCCAAGTTAAACAGATCGCATTCACTCCGACAATCGATCGAGGTTCCGTTGAGTCATCTGAGTCATCGCTATGTAATACCTATTATTCAACTCAGCATACATTCCCATTGCTGTTTGCAAATACGCTCTAGCGCCAGAAACATCCCCCTCTGCTTCTGCCAATAATCCTAGCTGGTTATGGATACGTGCCTGGTAAAACCGATCTTTGAATTCGATGAAGATTTGGAGCGCTTGTAGATAGATATGGCGAGCTTCCTTACACTGGCGCAACTCCTGTGCAACTCTGCCTAACTGGTAATAGGTGAGTGCTTGGGAGTGACGATCTCCGAACTCAATAAAGATTTGCAATGCTTGTCGGCAGTTATGCTCTGCTTTCTCGTACTCCTGAATCTCCCGCGCCATAGTACTTAGGTTGTAGTAGATTCGCGCTTGGGAATAGCGATCATTGAACTCAATAAAGATTTGCAATGCTTGTCGATAGCAGTGATATGCCTTCTCATACTTTTGACTGTTGTTCGCAACAATGCCTAAATTGGCATATATGGAGCCTTGCTTGTAGCGATCATTGAACTCAACAAGGATTTGCAGAGCTTGTTCATAATTGTCCCATGCCTCCTCATAGTCCTGAATATCCTGTGCTACTACGCCTAAGTTGTTATGTGTACCAGACTGGTTGTAACGGTCGTTCAACTCAATGAAAATCTGCAATGCTTGTCGATAATTGTGCCGTGCCTCCTCGTACTCTCGCATTTCCCGCGCAACTGTACCTAACCCTGTGTAGATATTGGCTTGTTTAGAACAGTCGTTGTATTCAACATAGATTTGCAAGGCTTTCCTATAATTGTGCCGTGCCTCTCCGTATTGCCGCATCTCCTGTAAATTGAAGCCCAAATTGTAGTAATTGTCTGCTTTCCAAAGCTGCTTTTTACGCTCTTGTATATTGCTTAGGGAGTCAAGAACCTCAATTGCTTTCTCATAAAGCCTCTTTGCTTCTGAGTACCGTCTGAACTTTGTAGAGACTATTGCTCTTCTTGTATAGTCCCATGCTGCTTGATAGCCCAGGTTACTGCTAAGGAATGATTCTGAATAAGTATCAATAGCATTGCAAACAATCGTAGATAGTTCCAACTCGCTTCTCGAATCATTGATCACGTCGAAGTAATTTCCCAAACAGAAGGAAATATTAATACATTCTTGCTTTTCCAAGCAGATCTTTAGAGCTTTGAAGAGATTTTCAGACTCCCATCTAAAACAGTCGATGCCTTGCTGTCGATCTTGTGGCTTCTTCGAGTTCATCAATTGATCGAAAGCCTCTGCTAATTCTTGATAGAGGTTCTTAAAGCTTTCAGATATTGCTTCGCAAGTTCCTACATCCAGTTGATCCAGCTTTGTTTTCAAGAAATATGGAAATACAGGCTGAATTTCAAGCAAGTTTGGATTGTCAATGGGGATTGGCGATAGCAAACCCCAACTGACAGCTTCTTGAATTGCCTCATCAAATTGCTCAAATCGATATTCCTGAAATGGCTCTAACTTCTTCAACTGTTTTGCATACGTTGGCAAAACTAAACGATTAAACACTCCACTAAACGGAGCCAAACACAGCAGCAGCTTTTGCGCCTCGGCTGACAAATTGCTGTGCGAATACTCCACACACTTCAAAATACTCTCCGTCTTCTCACCCGGCCGATCCAACTTCACATCCGCCGCATCCAACCCCGCCAACACCTGCGCCACACTCTGCCGCCCCAAATTTGCCAACACCACCTCGATCGCCAACGGATACCCCGCCAACAGCCGCATCAGCCGCTCAAACTCTCGATCCGCCAAAATCGCCTTCCGCTTTGCCCCATCCAAAACGTGCCGCTCCAAGACCTTTTTGGCCAACTGCGATCGCGCCTCCTGATCCAACCCGCGCAACTCATAGCGATTGTCTCGATACGCCGACTTTAGCCACTCTTCCCGACTGCGCGACCCCAAAAGCGCGATCGACTTTCCGCCTGCGATGCGATCGAGAAACTCCCGAATTCGCCCCTGCTCCTCCCCAGGCAACGTATTCTGAATCGCCAACGCCTGCCCCGTCACCGACTCCAAATTATCCAACATCAAACCATAGCGCCGACTCCGCAACACCTGCACCAGTCGCCCCACCCGCGCCTCTAAACGCATCGCCTGAAACTGCCGCATCTCCACATCCGAGAAAATGACAGACGCGATCTCAAACATCATCTGTTCCAGCGTCCAGGCCCTCACGTCATAGCCAAAATAAAACACCCGCTCCACAAACCCCGTCTGCACCCACCAGTCCTGCAAATAGCGCAGCAGCGTCGTCTTCCCAGTGCCGCCCATCCCCTGCAACAGCATCACCCCATGCCGCAGCAGTCCCTTCTCCAGCTTCAAAATATCTAAATCCCGCCCCACAAACCCATACGTCGCCCCCGCAAACCGATACTCTGTCCCCTGATTTGCAAAATACGCATCCGACTCCGCAAACGTCATCTCCCGCAGCCCAAAATTTACAGGCTGATTGCCATACACCACAGGCAACAACCAATCTTCGAGATCCACCTGCTGATTGAAATACACCGATCGGCTTTTGCGATCGAACAGTTCCCGTCGCCCCGCCCTCACCGCCTTAGACAGCGCTTCCCCTGCAAACAACTCCCCGTACACTCGCTGCATCAACACCTTGGCCGCATCCACCGTGACGCTATACGCCATCGCCACCACCATCTGCATCCCCGCATCCATCAACCGTGCGCCCAAACTGGTCTCGCGTTCATCAATACGATCGGCATCCCCATTCGCTCTAACTTGTTTCCCAGACTGACAAGCATTCAAAATACAAACCGGAATCCCTCGATCCTGCAATTCTCCTACAATCTCGTCTGCCGTCACCGCAACCGCCTGCCCCGACTCATCCCCTTCAAAAAACAGAAAAGCCTTCACCCCTGCATATTCCGGCAGTTTCTCTAATCGAGGCCCGCGTTGAAACAGATACTTTTCCCCAGTTGGCACCGTCTTCTGAAACTGCTCATACGCCATTAATCCGCCATGCAAATCAAAATGCACGACATGATAAAACCCTTCCGGCTTCCCCTCCACATGATCCAAAAACGCCTTATACGTCCCCGGTCGGACAATCTCCACATTCACAGGCAACTGCCCATCTCGAATCGCCTCCACCATCGGGCGCGAAATCGTTCGATACCCGACATCTTTCTCCTCATTGGGTCGCGCTGTGACGATCAGCAAATTTAGCACCGTCGAAGGCTCGATCGCTCTCGTAATCGCCTTGCCCTGCACCCGTTTCTGGCGCACCATCACACCATTGATCGCCAAAGGATGCGCCGCCTTCGGATCTCGCATCGCTTCCCAGTGCAACCCTTGAAACTCTGGCGATCCCTTGATCAGAATTTCTAACTCACTGACCTTTAAACTTTTATAAGCCGCATAAGCCTCTGGATCGCCAAACACCTGCTGAAACAAATTTTCGCCATACGATCGCACACTTTCCGCCACTTGTTTCGCGATCGTCTCATCCGAAAATGGAAACTTGATCCACTCCTCAAAGTACCATTCCAACTGCTTCTCATCTTGTTCGGCAAACGGATCGCCCACCGCAATCTCAAACTCTGATCCCGCGATCGCCACGATCGCCTCAAATCCACTTGTTTGTCGAATCTCGATCGTCGGCATGATACAAAATCAGTAGAAGGCTTGTGACAAACTACACTTGTCTCCTAAAATCTCCGGAAACCAGTCTGCGACGGTAGAAAATCCTTTAAAAGATCATGAACGCTTTTCCCACTCTCGAAGAAATCAACCAGTTCCGTCAATCTCCCGCCGCCGACCCACAAGCCCTGCATCTTTTAGAACAAACCCAGGACTTTGAAGCCACCTTTGCCCAACTCTATGTCGATCGCTACGGCCAACCCCGAACGTTTGGTGACGAAACGCGATCTCTTCGAGTTACCCACAAGGGGTCGCTCTGGCAACTGCTTCTCAAGCGAGTCCAGCAAGAAGTTTGCGGCGAAAATGACAGCCTCCGCAGCTTAATCCAGGGAGCCAAAAAGAATCCCGCCAACGCAACTTTAGTCACCGGAATGATCACTGCCCTGGTCAATCTCTCTGGGGTTCCGCTGCCGATCGACTCTGCGATCGCCACCGCCGTTGCGCTCTACATCCTTCACATCGGCATTGATGTTTTTTGCGAATGGTCTTCCCCTCCCTCCAAAGCCGACTCCTGACCAGTTTTGTGTTCCACTCCAAGCAGTTCCCTGCTTCAGGAAGGGCTAAAAGCGATCGACGTTGGCAAACTCCG
This sequence comes from Phormidesmis sp. 146-20, assembly GCF_052939475.1. NCBI lineage: Bacteria > Bacillati > Cyanobacteriota > Cyanophyceae > Leptolyngbyales > Leptolyngbyaceae > Phormidesmis > Phormidesmis sp. 146-20. The sequence goes on along the minus strand of NZ_JBJPHT010000005.1, from coordinate 29,553 downwards.
CTGGCATTGATTTCGCCGCTTCTCCACAGGTGCGAGGCGTGGGAAAGATCTTCCCTGGATTAGCCAACCCTTTGGGGTTAAAAGCCTGCCGAACATACTGCATCGTTTCTAAATCGGCTGGCGTAAACATTTCGGGCATATAGCAGCGCTTGTCCGCCCCGATGCCATGTTCACCAGAAATACTGCCGCCTACTTGCACACAGAGCTTGAGAATCGCCCCGCCCAGTTCTTCCACCTGCTCCAGCGCTCCCGGAACGGCATTATCGTACAAAATCAACGGATGCAGATTGCCATCGCCCGCATGAAACACATTGGCGACAAAGTAGCCGTACTGCTCACCCAGCGACGCAATTTCCCGCAAAACGTACTCCAGCTTGGTGCGCGGAATCACGCCATCTTGCACGTAGTAATCAGGACTGAGCTTACCCATCGCCGCAAATGCGGCCTTGCGTCCCTTCCAAAGTTTCAAGCGCTGGTCGGCATCGGTGGCAACAGCGACATTTCGCGCCCCATTTTGCTTACAAATTTCAGCAACCCGCTGACTGTAGGTTTCGGCTTCGACCTCTAGCCCGTCTACTTCGACTAGCAAAATCGCCTCAGCATCTCGCGGATAGCAGCCCGTCGCGACGACATCTTCGACCGCATTGATGCTCAAGTTGTCCATCATTTCCATCCCACCTGGAATGATGCCTGAGCTAATGATGTCAGAGACGGCCGCCCCAGCCGCTTCGACACTGGTAAAGTCGGCTAACAAAACGCGGATCGATTCGGGAGTTTTGAGAATTTTGAGCGTGATTTCGGTGGCGATGCCCAGGGTGCCTTCCGAACCGACAAACACACCCGTCAGATCGTATCCTGGCATTTCGGGAAGCTCACCGCCGACATTGACGATCGCCCCATCCGGCAAGACCAGCTTCAACCCCAAAACGTGATTCGTTGTCACCCCGTACTTCAAACAATGCACCCCACCCGAATTTTCTGCCACATTGCCACCCACCGAGCAAATAATCTGACTCGACGGATCAGGCGCATAGTAGAAGCCCGCCCCGCTCACGGCTTGCGTCACCCAATTGTTGATCACGCCTGGCTGAACGACGACGCGCTGATTTTCAAGGTCTACTTTGAGAATGCGATTCATTCGAGCCGTGACAATCAACACGCAGCCCTCGATCGGCAGTGCCCCCCCCGATAGCCCCGTCCCCGAACCTCTTGCCACAAAAGGAATCTGGAAGCGATCGCAGATCTTCACCACTTCGGCCACTTCATCCGTGGTGCGCGGAAAGACAACAATTTCGGGACGTTGACGATAACTGGTCAGTCCGTCGCATTCATAAACCAGCAGTTCTTCCTTTTTGCGAACGACTCCCTCTTTACCCAACACGCCCTCAAAGGCTTTGGCGACTCGTTGCCAGTCTCGAATGTCTTGAGCAATCATGGTGTTTCAGCGTCGGGTTCTGTTTGTATTATCCCGCATTCCGAGAAGTTAGAACGATCGCTCTGCTCACTGAAACACGATCGCTCAATTGATTTCACCACTGCCACCCTACGTTTGATCACTTCCTTCGTAGAAATAGCCTTAAAGCTAATCTCTCCAGATCATTAACCCAGTTCATTAACCCAGTTCACTAATATCAGTCTGAATTTAACGTGAATTCGATGAGAATTTTTTCGCTTCGTTGTTCACAGCTTCTGCCCCCCAACCCCCCAATTTTGGGGGACTTTAAGAGAGGAATTCTGGTTCAAAGTCCCTCACTCGTGGGGGATTTAGGGGGCGTTCCTGGATCAAAAGCAAAGCGAAGCGTTCATCGAACTGACGTGAATTTAAGCAACGAAGTAAAAACCTTTATTGAATTCATATTCGCTCCAGAAGAAATAAGAGGCTTCTGAGTTTGTAATTACAGCAAAGTTGTTCATCTCGTTCTTAGATCAATGCTCTGGATCAATTTGATCATTCACAAAAAATTGCGTGTGATTTATTAGCGAATTCTAATTAAAAAAACTTACCCCCAGAGAAGACGATCGCTCCCTAAATATGAGGATTTCAGCTTCCTCCCCTTGGTGGAGTATGCACAATTTCTCCCACGTTACAACAGAAGCATCTGTGCTGCATTAAAGCTAAATCCAATTCAATTAGCTAACCAGCGATCGCAAAGTCTTCGTTAATTCAAAACCTCAACCATTCTCAAAAATACCAGGAGAGTCAGAATGTTTTTTCACAAAAAGCAAATGCAGTATTTCACGCCTCCGGATCAGCCTGATGCAGTCTATGCCAAAAAAATTCAGGAGCTAATCGGCGGCCCGTTTGGTGAAATGACGGTGATGATGCAGTATCTGTTTCAAGGCTGGAACTGCCGAGGGCCTGCAAAATACCGTGATATGTTGCTAGACATTGGCACCGAAGAAATCGGTCACGTCGAAATGCTGGCAGCAATGATTGCACACCTGCTTGACAAAGCCCCCCTCAAGGCTCAAGAAGATGCAGTTAACAACGATCCGATCATCGCCTCTGTGATGGGAGGAACCAACCCTCGCGATACCATCATGGCCAGCATGAATCCGCAACACGCGATCGTATCTGGTCTGGGTGCAACCCCAAGTGATAGTGTTGGGTATCCCTGGAATGGTCGATTTATTATCGCAAGTGGTAATTTGTTGGCTGACTTCCGTTCTAATCTTCATGCAGAATCTCAAGGCCGTTTGCAGGCCATTCGCATGTATGAAATGACTTCTGATGCAGGTGTGCGCGACACTCTCAGCTTTATGATTGCCCGTGACACGATGCACCAAAATCAATGGTTAGCTGCGATCGAAGAGATCATTTCAGACGGACTGGATGATACGCCCGTGCCCAGTTCTTTCCCCCAAGATTTGGAGAAGTCAAAACACGCCTACGAATTTTGGAACCAATCAGAAGGCACCGAGAGTGCAGAAGGTCGTTGGGCTAAAGGGCCCTCAATGGACGGCAAAGGAGAATTCAAATATCTCGAAGATCCTCAGCCGTTGGGCGACGAGCCACACCTGCCGCAACCCGACCCCCGTCTACACGGGACAAACGGAAACGGTCAATCGAGAAGCGATCGTACGGCTTACAAGACTCCCTCACCCCAAGCTTCTCTCTCTAACCAAAAGCCACTCTAACTAAAGGTTCGGCAAGTCTATTTGCCCTGGTTACAGATTCAAGAATGCCCCCAAATCTCCCACAGTAAGAGACTTTGAGCCACAAGCCTTATCTTAAAGTTTCTTAGAATTGGAGAGCAGAGGACTTAAGCAACGAAGCCAAAAACTTCCATCGAATTCAGATTTTTGAGTCAGGCTTTTAAGGGAGCTACGGGGATCTCACTGTGAGGTTGCCTATCGGAAAGATCTCCCCAACTCCCTTAAGAAAAGACTTAGACGATTCGCATATCGGCTTACATTTTGCTGATGATGCGCTGCACAATCTGTACACCCGTGATCGCTTGCCAACCAAACAGTCCCAACAGTCCAACGTTTAGCGCAATGTGGGTATATCGTGCCCAGTCTTGTCCTTTTTGCATAAACGGCGATAGGGAAGCAGACACCGCAATGATGCCCGTCATCCCCAAGCCAGCCAGCAAATGAGAGCCGACAAACAGCTTGCCATTGTTGATATAAGTGACAACCATACCGCCGATCGACCCCACCACCATCAGCGCCAATAAAATTGACCCCATTTGGTAATGTTTGATATTGAACTTACCTCTGATCAATTCTTTTTTGGCATCGCCTTCTGCGGCACGGGTGCGACGGATCTGAACGCCTAAATAAAGGGCATAAATTGACAGTGCCAGCAATCCCCACATCAAGGCGGGGTGAAAAAACTGGCTGTAAACCTTAACGGACTCCGGGATCTCGATCGACATAGTGTTCTCTGTTACATGAGCGAAGATTGTCATAAAACTTAGCATAGCTTTCTAGTGCAAGAAATGTCGTATCCCGGTAAACACCATGACCAATCCAAGTTCGTCAGCAGCGATGATGGATTCTTGATCTCGGAGACTGCCTCCTGGCTGCACGATCGCTCCAATTCCTGCGGCGGCTGCCGTCTTAACAGAATCATCAAACGGGAAAAATCCATCACTAGCCAGAACAGCCCCTTTTGCGTTTTCTCCGGCTTGCTCTAAGGCAATTTGGGCCGATCCGACTCGATTCATTTGTCCGGCTCCGACCCCGATCGTGGTGCGGTTTTGAGTGACGACGATCGCGTTGGATTTGACGTGTTTACAAATTCTCCAGGCAAACAGCAGTTCGGCGAGTTGGGCGGGCGTGGGCTGCTTTTGGGTGACGACTTGCCACTGGTCAGGGTCAGCAATCACATCGTCTGCCGACTGAACTAAAAAGCCCCCGGCGATCGCTTTGACAGTCTGCCTGGGGCCAGTCAACAGATCGGGCAGGATTAGCACCCGCACCTTTGATTTTGCCTGCAAGATTGCCTGAGCTTCAAGATCACAACCCGGAGCCACCACGCATTCCAAAAAGGTTTTGGTGAGAGCAGTGGCCGTGGGGGCATCAATCGATCGATTCAAGGCGACAATTCCCCCAAATGCTGAGATCGAATCCGCGTTAAAGGCTTTTTCGTAAGCTTCCAACAAAGATGATCCCATCGCTGATCCACACGGATTAGTATGTTTAAGAATTGCCGCGGCCGGATCATTCTCAGGATGAGCAAATTCGGCAATGATTCGGCGGGCAGCTTCGAGGTCAACCAGGTTGTTGTAGCTGAGTTCTTTGCCCTGAAGCTTGGTGGCGGCAGCCCATCCGACCCCTTGCGGGTAACTCGAAGAGATCGCGCTGTCTCCAGTCTGATACCAGGCGGCGGGCTGATGAGGATTTTCGCCGTAGCGCAGTTCTTGTCGTTTCTGTCCCGTGAGTGTCCAGGAATTAGGAAGCTGGTCTTGTTCTGATGCGCGCAGTTCGAGATAGTTGGCGATGGCGCGATCGTACGCTGCTGTATGTTGAAAGGCTCTCAGCGCACAGGCTTGTCGAAAGGCAGAAGACGCTTCTCCACTTTGGCGCAGTTCTTGAACATACGATTCATACTGAGCAGGATTGCAGAGAACCGTCAAATGCGCGAAATTTTTAGCCGCCGCCCTCAACATCGCCGGCCCGCCAATATCGATCTGCTCGATCGCCTCCACCAAACTGACATCTGGATTCGCGATCGTTTGCTCAAACGGATAAAGATTGACCACCACCAGGTCGATCGGGCGGATGTTTTGCGCCTCCAGATCAGCCACATCTTCAGACAAATTTCGCCGAGCCAGAATGCCGCCATGAATACGAGGATGCAGCGTTTTGACTCGTCCCCCCAAAATTTCTGGCGATCCGGTGTAGTCAGAAACCTTGGTCACAGGCAACCCTGCGTCTTTGAGCGCTTTGGCGGTGCCCCCACTACTGATCACATCAAAGCCCAATTCCTCAATCAGGTTACGAGCCAGATCAATCAGTCCTGTTTTATCCGATACACTAAGCAGCGCCAGACGTGCCATGAGTCAAAATCCCCAGTCATATTCACATCTCTAGCAGTCTTAAATCAGTTGTGACAATCTTGAAATAGCGGGTTCTTAGTGATTTGTTCTTAGCCACTAACTCACCACTAATAACTGACCAGCGAATTCTCACAACTCAAATAAGATCGCTGTATTTAGGATAGAGGAACTTGAGAAAGGATAACTGGAAGAGAACTTTGAATTTACGCCTCACGCCTCACGCCTCACCCCTCACGTATGATAAGAGCGACGAATTTTAGGTCAGGCCATGTCTCTTAGTGCGATCGCCATCCCCTCTAAATCAGCATCTCAAGGATTGATCGTCATTCTGCACGGCTGGGGCGCAAATGCTCAAGATGTCGCCTATCTTTGCTCGTTGCTAGAATTGCCCAACTGCGAGTTTAGAGTGCCGGATGCGCCCTTTCCTCACCCCTATGGCATTGGTGGAAAAATGTGGTACGACTTATCCGACAATTTGAACTTTCGAGCCGACATTGCAACGCAGCAAGACTTACTCACCAGTCGCCAACTGCTCACCGATTGGCTCAAATCATTGGAATCCGAGACGGGCATTCCGTTAAATCGGACGATTCTGGGCGGATTTTCTCAAGGCGGCGCAATGACGTTGGATGTCGGACTGTCGCTGCCACTAGCGGGATTGATGGTACTGAGTGGCTATCTGCATGGGGCGATTCCTCCGTTAGACACGGCCATTCCTCCCCTATTGATCGTGCATGGGCGACAAGATGAGATCGTTCCGCTTAAGGCCGCTCAGATTGCCCGCGATCGTCTCACCGCTTTGGGCGCACCCCTTCAGTATCAAGAGTTTGATATGGGACACGAAATCTCTCCTCAAGTCCTTAACGAAATGCAGCAATTCATTCAGAAAACGTTGAACTAGTCCGACTTCACGTTAATTAAAGCTTTACGATTGGCAGGAGCCGCGCAAGCTGGAGTAAACTTTCGACAGGGGTCTTCTACTTGCAGCGTTAAAGTCAGTTAACGTGCGGTAGAAATTTAATGGAGGTGCAAGCCATGACGACTGTAGATCTTGAGAAGCTGAATATCTCGAAGCTGACCGAAGCAGAAGTAGCGGATCTGGCTTCCCGGCTAGAACAAGACAATTACGCAAACGTGTTTGATGGGCTAAAAGATTGGCATTACTTGAGAGCGATCGCCTTTCAGCGCCCCGAACTCGTCGAACCTTATCTCCATCTGCTGGATCTAGAATCCTTTGACGAAGCTTGATTTAGGAACCAGGGAAAGTTTACGATTCGATTTTCCCTGTTCGCTAACTATTTATGCTTGAAGGCAGACGAGTTTTAGTAGGGGTTGGCGGTGGCATTGCTGCTTACAAAGTCTGTGCAGTGGTTTCGGCGTTAGCAAAATCTGGGGCGAGTGTTCGAGTCATTTTGACGAATTCTGCTCAACAGTTCATTACGCCTCTGACGTTATCGACGCTTAGTCGTCATCCAGCCTATACTGATAGTGTTTTTTGGCAACCGATTCACCCTCGTCCGCTACACATCGAGTTAGGTGAATGGGCAGAAGTTTTTGTGATTGCGCCACTCACCGCGAACACTCTAGGCAAACTCGCTTACGGACTCGCGGATAATTTGCTGACCAATACGGTGTTAGCTTCGACTTGTCCCGTCTTGTTGGCTCCAGCGATGAATACAGACATGTGGCAACAGCAGTCTGTACAGCACAATTGGCGATCGCTCCAGTCTGATTCTCGCTACCATGCGGCCAATCCGGGAGAGGGAATGCTGGCCTGTGATCGCGTCGGAGCGGGACGAATGGCCGAGCCTGAAGAATTGTTACCTCAGATTCGATCGCTACTCTACACCCACGGCAAGCGCGATCTAACGGGCAAACGGATTTTGATCAGCGCTGGAGGCACACGAGAATATCTTGATCCCGTCCGCTTTATTGGCAACCCTTCGACCGGGAAAATGGGAGTAGCCCTGGCTCAGGCGGCGGTGCATCGGGGAGCGATCGTGACGTTGGTACATGGGCTAATCGATCGTCCTCTGTTGGCTCATTTACAAAATGTCCGCAAAATTTCTGTAATCAATGCGGCTGAGATGCACCAAGCGATGGGGGAATGCGTCAGCGATGCGGATTGGGTGATCATGGCGGCGGCAGTTGCGGATGTCAAGCCTGCGACATTTAGTGCCGAAAAGTTGCCCAAGCGCAAGTTGCCCGATCAGTTGCCTTTGGCGAATGTGCCTGACATTGTGGCGGATTTGTCTAAGCTCAAGCAGCCTCACCAAAAACTAATCGGATTTGCTGCTCAGACGGGAGACATCATCAAACCCGCCCTAGAGAAAATGCAGCGTAAAAAGTTGGATGCGATCGCCGCCAATCCGATTGATCAGCCCAAGAGCGGTTTTGGTAGCGAGACAAATCAGGCAGTGTTAATCGATCGCTTTGGCCGTTTGGTCAAAATTCCACTCAGCAGCAAACTGCAAATGGCGCACCAGCTACTAGATTTTGTAGGCGAGATGCCCTGAGAAGTGCGTTAGAAGCCGCTTTTACTGATTGACTTTTTCCAAAAATCCATCAAACGCTGCCGATGTCATCAGACCGTTCTCTGCGAGGATTTTCCGAACGGAAACCAGATGAACAGGTCGAAGAAGTTCCTGCGGTTTGTATCCAGGGAGGACGATCAGAGTACTTGATGCGGCGTGTTGAAAAACCTGGTGAGTTCCAACCGCTTGACGGCAAATAAAACCCAGTCTTAACAGAAGTTTTTCTAAATCTGCGAAAGTTACATCCTCAGACATCGTGGTGTATTACTCCCTGTAGCTGTTGTAGAACGATGTCTCTGTACCGAGCAAACGTCCTGATGGCTTCTTGATCTAATATATTCTGTTTGCTCAAATACACAGTGACCGTTTCCCCTGTTTGAGGAAGATCAGAAATGGTTAGCTGCTCAAAATAGGCTTGCACGTACAGCCAGTAGGTTACGTCTGTTTGAGCGTCGTACACAATCAAAATCCAGGGCATTACACCTTCTTGCAAATCCGGGTTGCCTCTAGATTCCTCAGGGTGAGGAGTGATCCGCAAGGGGGCAGGCAGACGGGACGATCGCGGTCTTTATGTCGAAAATTGTAGAAAAGTGAATGATTAATGCGATTTGACCCAGTAGGTTACAGTTTTTTGGTAGAAATTCATTGACCTGAAGACAAGCGATAAAAAGCTGTAAGGAGAAATCAAATGTTGACCTCACTCTTATTAACCGCCGCTCCCAGAACGCTCGAATGGAACCCTAACGTAGCTTTGGTCATGATTGCCTGTAATATTCTGGCGATCGCCTTTGCTAAATACACGATGAAGAACCCCAGTGCGCCGCCTGCCATGCCTTCCTCTAATCTGTTTGGTGGGTTTGGGTTGCCTGCGGTCTTGGGGGCTACCAGCTTTGGTCATGTGTTGGGCGCAGGCGTGATTTTGGGATTGTCTAACATGGGCGTGTTGTAGAGCGACTTAACCCACCGTTTGATCGATTTACTTGAGTCAGGGATTTTGATCTCTGGCTTTTTTTTGAACATTGGAGACAGAAGACGGAAGACGAAAGATGCGAGACGTAAAACAACGTGAATTCGACAGAGTTTTTTCGCTTCGTGATTCAGCACTTTCGCCCCCCAACCCCCCAATCTGGGGGACTTCCGGACGGGATTTTTTGCTCAAAGTCCCCCAAACTTGGGGGATTTAGGGGGCTGCCCGGCGCGATAACCACAGCAAAGGATTTCATCGAATTCACGTTAAAACAGGTTCAAAGTCTTTGAGCAGGTCTCCAACAAAGCTGTCATGATCTTATGAAAATATGCTTGACCAACGCTACTTTTGTGGACAAACTTCATAAGTCATTTGAATGAATTTTTTCAGCCAATTTGCTGACAGGTTGATTGGGGCTTTGAAGCGGGATGAATTGAATTTGTTAGGCGTGATTGTGAGAGAAAATAACGATCGCCGCTTTCTTTCAAATCAAGTATAGTTTATCACTAGTCATTATCCACATTCTAGAGGAGTACAGTCCATATCTATGAGCCGCTGTGCTGCATTATGCCTTGTGTAAATTACGTGTAAAATTCAGAAATTGATGTTTTAACTAATACGTTCAGTTTGAAAATTAGCTTTCTCGATCGAGCAGCTTTAGGAGTCTCATTAACCATCATTTGATATTACAAGGCTGCTGGATATCACCTACAGAGTGACATCTGGAGCAGTAGACAGCAATTCTTCGCGAACAAAGTTATTAATAACTGCTTCAAGCTTGGTATACCAAGTCACATTTAGCTGGCTATTATTTTTTCGAGAGCTTGTTATTTATGAGTGTAGCGAGTACTCTATTGATCAACTACTCTACTGACATCTCATACGCTCAAAGTTGAGTAATTGGTCACTAACTTTGCAGCCTTTTATTGACTGCTGAGTTGAACAAAGTCAGAGTGTCAGGATTAGAGAATAAAGGCTTTAGTTTGATTAATTGGGGTGCTGGCACATCTTTAACCTAACCGCGTCAACTACAAAAAACCGGGTCGATCGTAACCCAAATCATTCATCTAGGGAGGTTAGCCAAAATTATTTAAACAAATAAAACGTGGTCATTTGATGACAGTAACCCTCCGCTTGTGCTGCAAAAAAAATCTGCGATCGCAAATGTGCGAACCCATTGCTTTTGTCATTCACACCAGTATTGCTAAAAGTGCTGATTTAACACCTGAGTCTTGTATCAGTAGAGGTCACTCATTTATTTCACGCTGATCCTTAAATTCTTTTAAGGTTGAATAAACTTGTGTGGTCAGTTGATTAACCTCTGAGTAATACAAGACTTGTTCATAAGTTTGTTAAGTGTCTATCAAGTTCTTGTCAAGACGCTTTCTATTTTTTACTTGCTGTTAGGCTACTAAAAAGCTAGTGTTTCTACGGATACTCCGTTGACGTTCAGTTTTGCATCAACCCGGTGTGTGCGCTGTTGCCCAAAGTTGATTCTTTTTGTCATCACCCACACTAAATAGAGACGATTCCTCAATGAACACCATTTCTATGGTTAGCCACAAACCCTTTCAACGTCTGCATCCCCTGAGTTTGTTAGCCCAATTAATCAACCGCCAGGCAAATGGTTGCTTACAGGTTGTCAGTGGGTCTTCATCCTGGTTGATCTATCTCGATCAAGGAAGGTTGACCTTTGCAACCAGTTCTCAGGCTCCTTTTGAGCGGCTCGATCGACACCTGCATCAACTCAGTGCTTCCATTCCGGCGATCGGCACAGTGCGGAGCCAGGTTCGCCTGCTGTACGAAAATGCAGAAGGAAACTACCCGTCTACCAGCGCTGATTATCAAGCAATTTGTTGGCTTGTTGAGCAACGCTTTCTCAATACAACTCAAGCTGCTACCTTGATTGCGGCGATCGCTCAAGACGTGATTACGCCCTTTCTCGGCATCACTGAGGGAATGTATGAAGTGATCGACAAGCAAAGTTTTATCCACTATCCCCAGATTTGCCAGCTTGATTTGCGTCCGCTCGTCGAGCAGTGTCATCGCCAACGACAAACCAGCTCCGCTACCGTTCCTTCAGTGCCCCGCGAAGCATCGACTTATCAAGGGTCTCAACGGGTCGCCGAATTGAGCCATGCCGTAACGAATGGGATGAAGGCAACTCCTGCGGCTGGGCCTGTGGCTAAAACGTGCTATACGGTGGCTTGTATTGATGACAGTCCTACCATTTTGCAGGCGATTAGCACCTTTCTGGATGATGCGAACTTCTCAGTGCTGATGATCAATGATCCGGTTAAAGCGCTGATGCAGGTCGTTCGCAATAAACCAGATGTGATTTTGCTTGACGTGGGAATGCCTAACCTGGATGGATACGAGCTATGTTCTTTGCTGCGTCGCCATCCCAGCTTTAAAAACACGCCGATCATCATGGTAACTGGACATACAGGCTTTATCGATCGCGCCAGAGCCAAGCTAGTCGGGGCTTCGGGCTATCTCACAAAACCATTTACCCAATCAGAATTGCTCAAGATGATGTTTAAGTTTTTGACGTAACAGAGTCAGCAAGACAAACGTAAACTGATCCAGACAGCGGATCAACCGACGAATACTAGCTACAACCCGATCGATTAGCGACTAAAAGCGCAAAGAGAAACATGAGCTTAACACTAATGCGGACAATTCTTGTCGTAGAAGATACCCCTTCGGAAATGGAATTGCTCAGTCACTATCTACGAGAAAGTGGCTATGCAGTGATTGGTGCCGTAACCGCGAAAGATGCCCTTGATAAAGCGATCGCGCTCAAGCCTGATGTAATCGTTACCGACGTTGTAATGCCCGGAATGAGTGGCTATGAGCTATGTCGGAGCCTCAGAAAAAATCCTGAAACTGAGAAAGTACCGATTATTATTTGCACCTCCAAAGGTCAAGAAATCGACAAACTCTGGGGAATGCGACAGGGAGCCGATGTCTACATCACCAAGCCCTTTACGCGAGAAGAATTGATTCGTGCTGTGCGATCGGTTGGAGGCTAACCCCATGCAAACGTCTGCGTTGACGCTACTTCAAGATCGACCTCAAAAAGCGATCGGAGAGTCCTACCTCAAGTTTGAAATTGGCCAGGGAATTCCGGTCATGTTTGGCATGAAGCAAGTTCAGGAAGTGTTGGTGTTATCGCCGCAGCGATTGACTCCGATGCCTAATATGCCTGCTTGTATTCTTGGTCTCACCAATCGTCGCAGTCGTGTGCTGTGGGTGGCTGACCTGGCAAATCTGCTAGAGGTTGGCGCACTAGATAGCAGTCCTCAACAGTATGATCTGGTGATTTTGAAGTCGAGTGCCGGGTCGATCGCTGTTGCGGTCAAGCAAGTCAATGGTCTGCTTTGGGTCAATCCCGAATCGGTGCAGCCGCCTCCAGAACACATTGCAGTCAGCCTAATTCCTTTCCTGCGCGGCTGTGTCTTACAGGGTCAAGAACTCCTGCTGGTATTAGACGCAGAGTCGATCTTGCAGTCCGCTATTTTTCAGGGGCAGTGAGGCGATAAGAGCCGGAAGACAAGAGACAAAAGACAAGAGATAAAAGACAAGAGACAAGAGACAGAACTGAACCCTTTGGTTTATCGCTCACACCTCACACCTCACACTCAGGAAGCCCTGCATCATGCCGTGTTCACCCCCTTACTTGCTTGAGAATGTCTTATGGTCGATCAAATTAATGCAACCAAAGATTCCAACTCCTCGTCTCGTTTGCCGTTGAGTCCGACGGATAGGATGGCGATCGAGACCCACTTTTCTCCTGTGCCAGAAGTCTCAAAAGCTCAAACTCTGAGAGGCCAACTGCGGCGGATGAGCCTGAAAACCAAAGCAACGGCGATCGCGCTGGCCATTGGCACGCTTCCGGTATTGGGGATCGGCGCAATCGCTTACTACATTGCGGATCAGGCGGTTAAAAAAGAAATTATTACCACTCAACAAGCAGCGGCAGCGGGACTCTCTGACAAGCTCAATCGCTTTATGCTGGAGCGGTATGGAGATATTCAGGTGTTGTCGCGGCTGCCCATTTTGAGCAACTCTAAAATCAAAGAAAACACCTCGAATGATGAAAAGCAAGCGGTTCTTGACCAGTTTGTAGAGGTTTATGGCAGCTACCAGAATATTGCAGTGTTGGATCTCGATGGCAATGTGCAGTTGCAATCTCGCGGATCAAAGCTATCTAATCAGAAAGATCAGGATTATTTTCAATCGGTGTTGCGGAGCAATAATCCTTATGTAGAACGGGTGGTCTCTTCCTCGACTGCCAACGATTCTGCCCTTTATTTTGCGGCTCCAGTGCGGGATAGCGTAAGCGGAAAAACGATCGCCATTGTTCGCACGGTGGTCACCCTGCAAAAGATTGAGGATGTAATCCGCGACTATCAGGTTTCGGCGAGAGACTACTTTTTGCTCGACTCGACGGGTAAGTTTTTTATCGCGTCCCAAAAGGAGGAAGTCGGACGAGACGCAAAGCAAGATTTTCCGGGGTTAGACAAACTGCAAGCCGATAAGAAAGCAGGCACCTTTGTCTCGACCAATCAACTCGATCGCACTCAACAACTCGTCAGCTACGCACCGGGAACTACGCTACAAGGCTTGCCCGCTCTTGACTGGGAAGTGATGTTGGCGGCGGATACCGATGTGGCGTTTGCGGCTCAAAGAGGACTGTTGACGACGCTGGCGATCGGGACATTTATCACAGCGCTGTGGGTCGGCATCTTGGCGGCGGCGATCGCACGTAGAGTCACCCGTCCGATTTTGGAAGCGACGCAAGCCGTCGAACAATTGGGACAGGGCGCGCTCAATACGCGGGTCGAAGTGCAGGGAGAAGACGAATTAGCGGGGTTGAGTACCAATATCAACCAGATGGCGGATCAGCTACAAGACCTGCTCTATCGTCAGACTCTGAGCGCCCAGCGATCGCAGATTCTCAGTGAGACGGTGGTGAATATTCGTAAATCTCTCAACTTTGATGACATTCTGCAAACCGGAGTCGATGAAATTCGCAGTTTTCTCAAGGTCGATCGCGTCGTGATTTACCGATTTAATGAAGACTGGCTCAGTGGCACCATTACCGCCGAGTCGGTTGGGTCGGGCTGGATTCGGGCGATGGGCAAGACGATCGAAGATCCGTTGAAACCAGGGGATATCGATCGCTATCGCAGCGGCAGAATTTGGTTTACCGAAAACGTCCACAATGGGGATCTAACACGCTGTCACTGTGAGATCTTAGACCGTCTAGAAGTCAAAGCCAACATGGTCGGCCCCATCTTGCGAAATGGATCTCTGATTGCATTAATCTGCGCTCATCAATGCTCTAGTACTCGGAAATGGGAACCGGAAGAAATCGACTTTTTTGCACAACTGAGTACACAGATCGGATTCGCACTAGATCAAGCTTATTTATTAGAACAAGCCCAGCAAGCTCGCCACGAAGCCGAAGCGCTTTCAGAAGAGCGACGACAGCAAAAAGAAGACCTGCAACTCCAGTTGTTGAATCTGTTGGGTGATGTGGAAGGTGCTGTGATGGGCGATCTCACCGTGCGGGCAGATGTGACGGCGGGCGACATTGGAACGGTAGCCGACTTCTTTAACTCGATCGTTGAGAGTCTGCGGCAAATCGTCACCCAGGTCAAACAGGCGGCCATTCAGGTCAACACGTCGCTGGGCAGTGATGAACAGTCGGTTCGCAATCTGGCGGTAGAAGCGCTTCAACAAGCCGAAGAAACCACTCGCACGTTGGCCTCAATGGAGGAAATGATGCGATCGATTCAGTCAGTTTCTGATAGCGCCCGTCAAGCGGCCGAGGTCACGCGCACTGCGTCCCAAACAGCCGAAGAAGGCGGCACAGCAATGGATCTGACGGTGCAGAACATTCTGGGTTTGCGAGAAACGATCGGAGAAACCGCCAAAAAAGTCAAACGTCTGGGAGAGTCATCTCAGCAGATTTCTAAGGTCGTCTCGCTGATCAATCAAATCGCCCTGCAAACCAATCTCCTCGCTATCAATGCCGGGATCGAGGCAGCCCGCGCAGGAGAAGAAAGTCAAGGATTTGCGGTCGTTGCCGAAGAAGTGGGGGAACTGGCGGCTCGATCGGCGGCCGCTACACGAGAAATCGAACAAATCGTCGCCACCATTCAGCGCGAAACCAGCGAGGTGGTCGATGCGATGGAAGAAGGCACCACCCAGGTCGTCAAAGGAACGCGCCTCGTCGAAAACGCCAAACAAAGTCTAGAGCAGATTCTCACGGTTTCACGCCAGATTGATCAGATTGTACGATCGATTTCGGATGCCACCGTGTCTCAAGTCGAAACCTCACAAGCTGTCACCAATTTGATGCAAGACATTGTACAAGTGGCAGGTCGCACCTCTGATTCGTCTCTCCAAGTCTCCCAGTCTCTCCGCCAAACCGTAGAAGTCGCCAGAGACCTGCAAGCGTCGGTCGGAGCCTTCAAAGTTGAGGGATGAAGTGAGGGGTTGCCGCTGGCGGCACGCTTCGCGAGAGGGATGAGGGATGGACAAAAGTCTAGTTCTGTCTCCCGTTCTGTCTCTTGTCTTCCGTCTTCCGTCTTCTCACTTCTCCCTCCTCCCTCCTCCCTCCTCACCCTTTCATCCCTCCTCCCTTCTTAAAAAACTATGTCACACGATAAGGAACTCGAAATTCGCCGCCAGTTCCTCGATGAGGCGCAGGAATATCTGGACACGCTGGATGCGGCGCTCATTGGGTTGGCAGACCATCGAGTGGATGCTCAAAAAATTAACGCGGCACTGCGATCGGCTCACTCGATTAAAGGTGGAGCGGGCATGATGGGCTTTCAAATGCTCAGTGATCTGGCTCATCGGCTCGAAGATTCGCTCAAAGTGCTCAAGGTTGATAAGACGATCGTTATTAGTGCTGCGCTCGAAAATTTGTTGCTGAGAGCCGTGCATTGTCTGCGGCAGGTGATCGAGTGCGATCGCCAGAGTGTAACCCTTGACTCTAATTGGATCGAGGCAGAAGTCGAACCGATTTTTACGCAACTCCACCAGCAGTTAGGCGATCCTCAAGATGAGAGTGCTGCTTCGCTGCTGTCATCTGACGAAGGACAGGATATCGTTCCGATGTTGTTTGAGACGGAGGTGGAGGGCTGCTTGCAGCGGTTAGAAAGCGTCTTAGAAACGCCAGATCAGCCCTGTTTGCAAGAAGAACTGTCGATTTTGGCGCAGGAGCTAGGCGGGTTGGGCGAAATGCTGCAACTCCCGGCGTTTAGCAGCTTGTGTGAGTCGGTGACCTACTGTTTGGAAGTGGGGGATCACGAGGTGGCAGCGATCGCTCGTTCTGCGTTGCAAACTTGGCGACGGGCGCAGGCCTTGGCGATCGTGGGACAGTATGCCGAAATTCCGGGGATGATTCCGCTGATGACGCAGCCGGGCCTCAAAGAGCCAGACAATATGGGATTGAATGACCTGTTATCTGACGATGGATTGGAGGCTTCGGAGTCCTTGCTGGATTGGGAGGCGGTTGCGGCAAGTGATCCTCAAGAGAGTGCGGCGGAGTCGCTTTTAGAAGAGGAGCCTGCGTGGTATCTGGAGGCTTTGTCGTCGGATTCGGTGGCTGTAGATGACGAGGGCTTTACGGAATTGCAGCCTGCAAAAGAGTCCCAGACGCAAGCGGCCCAGGCTGATTTTAAGGTGTCTGACTTTAAAGTATTGGAGACGCAGACAGAGCCAGAAATGCTGCCTGAAAGCGATCAAGATTCCACGGTGCGCGTTCCGGTTAAGCAGTTAAATCAACTCAATGACTTGTTTGGCGAATTAACGATCGACCGCAATGGTTTAGACCTCTATCTCAAGCGGCTTCGCAGTCTGGCTCAAACGCTGCACGATCGCCTCCAAACCCTGGATCACGTCAATTCTGAAATGCGAAATGCTTACGATAAAGTCACCGTTTCTAACTTTGGCTCTCCGATTCTTAATCGCGGTGTAAAACTTCTGAGTGCAGGTTCTGATGACACTTCTGAGAATGGTAACGCTAATACCCTAACGCTCAATTCCCAAAGCACAAAATTTAAATCTCAAACTTCAGATTTTGATGCTTTAGAACTGGATCGATATAGCGATCTCCATCTGCTTTCACAACAGGTGATGGAAACGCTGGTACAAATTCAAGAAGTCAGTGAAGATATCGATTTGAGTCTGGATGATACCGAGCAGGTAAATCGCAATCTCAACAAAACAGCGAAACAACTGCAATCAGGATTGACTCAACTGAGAATGCGTCCTTTGTCGGATATTCTCGATCGCTTTCCTCGTGCTTTGAGAGAGTTGTCACTTCAGTATGGTAAACAGATTGATCTCAAGGTGATAGGGGGAAATACACTCGTCGATCGCAACCTTTTGGAAACGCTAAACGATCCCTTAATGCATCTACTTCGCAACGCTTTTGATCATGGAATCGAAACGCCTGAAACCCGTGTTCTCAAAGGCAAGCCAGCCGAGGGAGTGATCGAGATTCGCGCCTTTCATCAGGGCAACCGAACGGTGATCACAGTGCGAGATGATGGAGAAGGGATCGCGATCGATAAGATTCGTACCAGAGCCGAGCAGATGGGCTTAGATGCGACTCTCTTAGCAGCGGCCAGCGATGAAGAACTGCTGTCACTGATTTTTGAACCGGGATTTAGCACTCGCGACCAAGTAACCACGCTATCGGGGCGAGGCGTTGGTATGGATGTCGTGCGGAGTAATCTCAAACAAATCAGGGGCGAAATCAAGGTCAACACGCAGGCTGGACAGGGCACCACCTTTACGCTGTCGATTCCGTTTACGCTGTCTACGGTGCGCGTGCTGCTGGTCGAAAGTCACAAAATGCTGCTGGCCTTTCCGACCGACATTATCGAAGAGATGTTTTTGCTCAAACCAGAGCAGATTATTCAAACCGCAGGCAGCGAAGTGTTGAACTGGCAAAATCAACCCGTTGAGCTAATTCGTCTTCAGCGCTGGCTCAATTTTAACTGCGCTCGATCGCGCTACAGTTTTGAAGCCGTTCCGACGATCGCTGCCCCTGCTGTAGTGATTGTCAATCAGGGAACTCAGAAGTTTGGGCTGCAAATCGATCGCTGCTGGGGTGAGCAAGAAGCGACGATTCGCCGAGTCGAGGGCAATCTGCCACTTCCGGCGGGCTTTAGCAACTGCACGATTATGGGAAATGGTCGCGTGGTGCCGCTGGTGAATGTTTCGGAGATGCTGCGCTGGCTGACGAGCTACGAACGGAGTACCCCTCCCGAATTGCCGCCTCTGCCGCCGACTCCTCGCCTGAGTGCTGATCATCAAACGATTTTGGTGGTCGATGACTCGATTAATGTGCGGCGCTTTTTGGCTCTGACGCTAGAGCGAGCAGGCTATCGAGTTGAGCAAGCCAAAGATGGACTCGACGCGCTGGAGCGATTGGAAACGGGGACGCTGATTCAAGCTGTGATTTGCGACATTGAGATGCCTCGATTAGATGGATACGGACTGCTGGCCAAAATGAAGGCGAATCCGACGTTAGAACGGGTGCCGATCGCCATGCTCACCTCACGCAGCAGTGACAAACACCGTCAGATCGCTACAAATTTGGGTGCAAACGCTTATTTTTCAAAACCCTATAACGAGCAGGTGCTTTTACGAACATTGGCGCAACTGATTGAAAGTAGTGCTCTAAATTAGCGGGGAGACTTTAGACCTTAGACGAATGGGTGTGAATTTGATGAAAGACGTTCTCATCTCCAGAATTGGGGAGTTGGGGGGCAGAAGATTCAAACAACGAAGCGAAAGAGCCTACTCAGACTCACATTACACCAAACGCTTGCGCTGTCGAGCGTCCAACGTCCAACGTCTAGATTCCAGCGTCCAACTTATGATTCACTAGTAATTTTATCAACAATAAGGAGTGTGGGTGTGGAAATTCGAGGCGATCGTTCCTCTGGGTTGAAGTGGTTTAGTGATTTGTCGATCGGACGCAAACAAGCGATCGCGCTGATTGTCTGCGAATTGGTTCCGATTTTGGCGTTGGGGGTCGGCTCAACGATAGTGATCACCAGTAGTTTACGCACGCAGATACAGGCGCAAGCCAAGTCAGAAGTCGCTGTGACGGAGACAAACTACAACATCAAAGTGAATCAAATGGGATTTGGCTCACGCGGTCAATCTGATAACCCTGCGATCTTCAACGCAGCAAAAAATCAACAGCAAGGACAACCCATTCCTGAAGATCTGCGGAATCAAGTTAAACAAATTCTGCAAAATGAAGTCAAGGCGAGAAAAATAGAATATGCAACGCTGGTCAGTAAGGATCTGCGAATTGTAATTAATGCTAATAAAAATCGTTCTAATGAAAAAATTACCGCTCCCAACTTAGCCGATCTGGTCAAACAGTCGATCGCCAGCGGACAACAAATCAAAGCCAGCGAGACGATTTCTAAAGACGAACTGAGCCGAGAAGCCCCTCCCCTCCCGCAGGAAATTAAGGACGATGGGCTGATTCGCTATGTGGTGACTCCGGTGAGAAATCCTGAGAATCAAGAAGTGATTGGTGCGCTGATTTTTGGAGATGTGGTCAATGGCAAATTGCCGATCGTAGAAAGTACGCTTAAGGCATTTGACGGTGGATACAGTGCGGTTTATCTGCGGCGATCGACGGGAGACTTTTCTTTGGCAACCGCCCTCGACCAGAACAGTTCTCAACCTGTGTCCCTTACAGATACATCGGTGTTGACGGATGCAGTCCGCGCCAAAGGGCAAGCGGTCACTCAGCGATTGGAGGTGGGCGGCCAAACTTATACCGTTGCTGCAA
The DNA here is from genome assembly GCF_052939475.1 of Phormidesmis sp. 146-20. Lineage (NCBI taxonomy): Bacteria > Bacillati > Cyanobacteriota > Cyanophyceae > Leptolyngbyales > Leptolyngbyaceae > Phormidesmis > Phormidesmis sp. 146-20. The sequence goes on along the minus strand of NZ_JBJPHT010000005.1, from coordinate 9,699 downwards.
AAGCCGTCCCCAATCGGATCGTCGAAACTCCGGAGGGGCCGTCTCCTGTTTATAACGATGAGTCGATCGCCATTCTGGTGCGGGGCACGCCCGAAGAGACCCTGAATCAGTTGATTTCTAAAAGTTTGCTGCAAGAAGCGATCGTGCTGGCGATTTCTCTATTGCTGATTGTCGGCTGGAGCCTGCTGTTTCGGCGGACGGTTCTCAAACCGATTCAACACTTAGAGCAGACAACTCAGGAGTTTGCTCAGGGCGATCGGTCGGCGCGGGCTGAGGTTTTTTCTCAAGATGAAGTGGGGCAACTGGCGATCGCGTTTAACCAGATGGCAGACAATCTCTCGGCTTCAGAAATTGCGCTGTCGGGTGAAGCCTCTCGTCAAGAGCAGCAAGCCAAAGAAGCGAAAGCGCTGAGTAACATTACCGAACGAATGCGACGATCGCTGAATGCTGATCAGATTTTACAAACCTCGGTTGAAGAAGCGCGTGATTTTCTCAGAGCCGATCGCGTCGTTATTTATCGGTTTGAAGATTACTTATTAAATGCGAGTGTGATTGCTGAATCAGTTTTATCTGAGTACGCAAAGATTATTACAAGTGTGGTCGATAATCCACTGGATCTTGATCACTTTGAGCAATACATGACGCAATCTAACTGGATTGTCAACGACACCGATCGAGAAGATATTCGGCCACGTCGTCGAGATTATCTGCGACGGTTTGAAGTCAAGGCAGAGATGGCGGTTCCGATTTGGCAGGGCGGGCGGGCGATGGGCTTACTCTGTGTTCACCAATGTTCTCAACCTCGCCAATGGCAACGCTTTGAAACTGACTTTTTGATACAGCTTGCGCCGCAAATTGGGTACACGCTGGATCAAGCTCAACTTTTGCAAGAAAAGCAAGCTGCGCTGCACTCTTCCGAGACGCTCAAAGAGTCGCTTCAGCTTCAAATTGTCGCGCTCCTTGAAGAGGTAGAAGGGGCATCACGGGGCGATTTGACGGTGCGCGCCGAAGTGACATCCGGTGACATTGGCACGGTGGCCGATTTCTTTAATGCGATCGTCGAAAATCTGCGCCAAATCGTTCTTCAAGTCAAGCAGTCTGCTACTCAGGTCAGTCGTCTTTTGGGCGAAAATGAAGGCGAAATGAAACAACTAGCCGAAAACGCCCTTCAGCAAACAGAGGAAACGACTCGCATTCTCAACTCAGTAGAGCAGATGACGCGATCGATTCAAACGGTCGCCGAACGCGCTACTCAGGCCGCTACAGTCGCCCGCAAAGCCTCCAATGTCGCAGAACTGGGTGAGTCTGAAATGGATTTAACGGTGAAAAATATTCTCAAGCTGCGAGAAACGATCGAAGAAGCTGCTAAAAAAGTCAAACAATTGGGCGAAGCGTCTCAGCAGATTTCTAGAATTGTGTCGCTGATCAATGAGATTGCTGTCCAAACTGACCTGCTCGCTATCAACGCCAGTCTCGAAGCGTCTCGTGCCGGGGAGCATGGGCGGGGTTTTGCGGTCGTGGCTTCAGAAGTGGGAGAACTCGCGGCGCGATCGGCGGCGGCCACACGAGAAATTGGGCAGATTGTGGAGGCGATCCAATTGGAGACGCGATCGGTGGTCGAAGTCATGGGGCAAGGGACGGCTCAGGTCGTCAAGGGTGCCCATTCGGTCAAAAATGCCAAGCAAAGTTTGATTCACATTGTGCATGTGTCACGCCAGATTGATGAACTGGTACAGTCAATTTCTGAGGCAACGGTTTCTCAAGTGGAGACTTCGCGATCGGTGACGAGTTTGATTCAAGAGGTCGCCCAAACTTCTGCCAAAACTTCTGATTCGTCGCGCCGCGTCTCTGGCGTGCTGCGGGAAACGGTGCAGGTGGCTCAGGAGTTGCAGTCTTCGGTGGGGATGTTTGAGGTGGGGAGCGGGAGGGATGAGAGATTGATTTAATCGAATTAAGCATCGTCGAGAAGTATATGGCTGATGTGACGCTAATGAATTGAGTTGCGTTGTGGCGATCGCTCCCTATTTAGAGTTGCTGCAAGCGATCGCTCTTCCTCATTTCATCTCTTTTCTCACCTGCTCTCGTAACTTCATCACCCAATCTTCTTTGTAGCCAAGTTTGATCGTGCGATCGAAATCTGAAAGGCACGATCGTTTCAGGAGTTTGCAGAAGATCAACACCGCAAGTATGGTCTGTCATCTGATCTATGAAGTATCGCATTGAGATTTCTAGCTTGGCAGAAGCTGAAGCAGATAGCGCGTTTCTGCGGTTGTCTCAAGTTACAGACCCAAGGAGGGCAAGCCATAACGCTTCAGAGATGCCTGATCGCGCAGCGCGGGGTTCTTTGAGGTCGGGCGATCGATTAGACTAGATGAGCGACGTTACAGGATAACGAGGCAGACTATGGCGATTGTTGTCACCCTGAGTCCAGATTTAGAAGCATTGCTGCGTGAGCGGGCTGCTCGGCAAGGTCAAAATGTCAATCTTGTTGCATCTGAGCTATTGGCAAGCGTTTTGGAATGGGAAGCGCAAGACCTGGAAGAAGCGAAGACTGGAATTCAGCAGGGCCTAGATGATTTTGAGGCGGGTCGATCGCGATCGTTTCGGGAGTTTGCAGAAGATCAACACCGCAAGTATGGTCTGTCATCTGATCTATGAAGTATCGCATTGAGATTTCTAGCTTGGCAGAAGCTGAAGCAGATAGCGCGTTTCTGCGGTTGTCTCAAGTTACAGATCTAAGGAGGGCAAGCCAATGGTATTCAGAGTTGCTGCAAGCGATCGCTTCTTTATCTCAAATGCCAAGACGCTGCCCCCCTGCGCGTGAGAATGAGTATTTTAGTCAAGAAATTCGACAACTGCTTTACGGTCGTGGACGCAACTCATACCGCATTATCTTTACGATTTTAGAAGGGCAAGAAGTTTCTACCGTTCGGATTTTGCACATTCGACACGGCACACAACAGACGCTTGGTGAAGATCCAGAAGAACCCAAAGCGACTTAACCGCCATAGAGGTCTTCTCGACGGAAGGTTAGATCAGGGGAAGCTAACCCAACAGGATAGGTTGAAAATTGCAGGGACGATCGCTGTGAAGTAGAGGCAGATTGCTCATCAATCACAATCACGACTTGATGCTGACCGGGAGAAATATCAGGCGGCACTTGTAGAATGAGTTGCCCATCTTCGGTGATTGTTGCGGTAGCTTCGATCTCTTCGAGTTACCCGCAAGGGGTCGTTCTCATACCGTTCAGAATTGTTTGAGTTTAGTCTAACGCTTCACGGATGGTCGATCGAACCTTTGTCAAAGCGCGATCGTTGAGTGTAGGGTTCTCTGAAGTGGGGCGATCGCTTAAACTAAATGAGCAATGCTAGATGGAACGGCTATGCAAGTTAAAGACCTTACGATTAACGAACTGAAAACTCTGATTCGAGAAACGGTCATGGAAGCTTTGGACGAGTTTTTGCCAGACCCCGATGAAGGCGCAACGGTTAAAGAGGAACTTCAACAAGAGCTTTTGGAGATTCGCAAGCGTAGAGCGTTGGGAGTTCGTGGCATTCCAGCAGATGAGGTGATGCAAAAATTGGGACTGAGTCGCCAATGAGCTATTGGGTTGAATATGAGTCAGAAGCGTTTGCTGATTTAGAGCGGCTAACTCAGACACTTCGAGAGCGAATCGTTAGTAAGATTCATTGGCTGGCTGAGAATTTTGACCAAATTACGCCACAGCCTTTGACCGCTAATCTATCGGGCTTCTTTAAACTAAGAGTCGGTGATTACCGAGTGATTTATGAATATAGCCAGGAGGAAAGAGTCATTTTTATCAACCGGATTAGGCATCGACGAGAAGTTTATGGTTGATTCCGTAAGAAGGTTGAGATTAGTTCTGGCGCTGCGCCTGGTCTTTTCATCAAGGGGTTGATAGGCATCCCAAAAAGAGGGCAGGGCTGTCGAGTTCATAGCTGGTCGTAGTCTAGTGGGCTAGAAAGCCCTTGAGCAATCTCTTGTTTGGCACGTCGAGCCGCTTCGATGAGCTTTGTCTGAGTTTGCTTGAATGAGTCATCCCACTGAAGTTCGTCTTGCAGGTCGTCGATGTATTCGCGAAGATGATCGATAACCTGCTCTTGTAGGTTCTCAGGCAGAGATTCCATCATCTTGACTACGGTGGCGATCGTTGGAGACGACATGACTAAAATTCCTTCTGCTGGTTTCATGATTTTACCCTAACACCTATACCGAGAGCAGCCGATCGCTCCTCATCCTCCCCAACTCAAAACGCTCCTCATTTCATCTGTTTTCTCACCCGCTCTCGCAACTTCATCACCCAATCTTCTTTGTAGCCAAGTCCGATCGCACGATCGAGATCTGCAAGGGCACGATCGTACTGCTGCTTTTTGAAGTAAGTTAACCCCCGATTGGCATAAGCCAGTGCATAGTTGGAATTGATTTGGATGGCTTGGTTGAGAGTTACGATCGCTTCCTCCAATTTGTTCTGTCTATACAGCGCATAGCCTAGACCTGTATAAGCTAAGGTATCTTTGGGGTCAAGCTCAGTGGCCTTGCGGAGGGCGCTGACTGCCTCATCAATCTTGTTTTGGTTCCCCAGCGCAATGCCCAAATTGTAGTGAGATTTGGCATTTTTGGGGTCAAGCTCAGTGGCTTTGCGGTAGGCAATGATTGCATCATCCGGCTTGTTTTGGTTATATAGAACAGTGCCCAGATTGTAGTAAGCTTTGACATCTTTGGGGTCAAGCTCAATGGCTTTGCAGTAGGCAATGATTGCATCATCCGGCTTGTTTTGGTTCCTCAGCGCATTGCCCAGATTGTTGTAAGCTAAGGCATTTTTTGGGTCAAGCTCAATGGCTTTGCGGTAGGCAATGATTGCATCATCCAGCTTCTTCTGGTCAGATAGCACAGTGCCCAGATTGGTGTGAGCTTTGGTATATTTTGGGTCAAGCTCAATGGCTTTGCGGTAGGCACTGACTGCCTCATCCAGCTTGTTTTGGTTATACAGCGCCAGTCCCAGATTGTAGTAAGCTGCGGCATATTTGGAGTCAAGCTCAATAGCTTTGCGGTAGGCACTGACTGCCTCATCCAGCTTGTTTTGGTTTATAGCACATTGCCCAAGCCATACCGGGCAGTTGGATCACTCTGATCGATCTCGATCGCCCGCCAGAACTCTGCCTCGGCTGCTGGGTAATCTTTCTTCTGCTGATAGACAACTCCGCGACCCATTAAGGCGAACGTGTTGCGAGAATTTTTATCAATCACTCTTTTCAGAATATCTAAGGCACTGTCGTAATTTCCCTTTGCGCTTTCAGCTAAGGCATCGCTGAACTGCCACACATCTCGAATATTCTTTTGTTTTTCGGCTAAGTTCGTGTTGGTCGTGTTGAGCTTTGCTTCTTGTCGCTTCAGCAGTTCTTGCATCGTTATTTGAGCCTGTTTAGCGCGATCTGCCTGTTGAACTGCATCTTTCGCGTTCTGAACTGCAACGATCGCCTTCTGATCTGCAACCGTCACCCTTTTTTCTGCATCTTTCGCCTTCCGATCTGCAAACGTTGCCTTCCGATCTGCAAATGTCACCCTTTTTTCTGCACCTTCCGCCTTCTGAATTGCAAATGTCGCCTTCTGATCTGCATCTTTCGCACTTTGAGCTTGAGAGAAGGCATAAATTCCTGCGATCGTCGCGATCGCCACCGCAACAGGCACCACGATCGCCGCCAGCTTCACCCATCGCTGTGCGCGTTCCCCTTTTGCCAGCAGTAGATTATAGTCATCCTCAACCTGACGACTGGTAGTAATATAGTCTCGATGCAACTCAGTCAGAATCGGCTCCTTTTCTGCACTGGCCGTCAGCCAATATTCTGCATCTGTCAGGTCAATTTTTCGCAACAAAAAGCTGTCATCTCGTCCCCGTTTGTTCCATTCGATTGCCTTCACCAATAATCGAGTATGCGATCGCGTATGCTCCAGATCGGTGTCGATCGCCTTTACCAATCGCGCAAACGCAGGCTCAAAGTCGTCCTGTTCTCGCAAAAAAATCCAGTCCAGCGATCGCAGTGCCGAATGAACATTGTCTGCCTCTCGACACACCACAGGAATCAACCGCTTTTTGTGCAAAACCGCGTAGTCAACTTCTTTGTTGCAATACTCAGATGCCACCGAATCGGGACTGATCACAAAAATGAACGTATTGGCCGCCTCAATGCCCGTCTCGATCGCCTGCCAAAAATCTTCCGCCGCCTGAATTGACTGCCAATCGACCCAGGTATCCCGATTTTCACCCTTGAGCGCCCCCAGCAACCGCCGAGCAAACTCACCATCTCGCCGCGAGTAGGAGATAAACACATCATGGTCAACTCGATTTCTAGCAGAACCGGAGATCAAAACGGCACTCTCGCTCATGCCCGTGTTTCCTTTACGCGATCGCTGTGCCCAGATTAACAGAAAGATTTACCAGAAGGAAAACTACGCATCCCTGTTGACTCATTGACGGTTAGAAGATGTCCTGATTTAACGTGAATTCGATGGAGTTTTCTCACTTCGTTATTCAGCACTTCTGCCCCCCAACCCCCCAATTTTGGGAGACTTTGAGACAATATTTCTCGTTCAAAGTCCCTCACTTGTGGGGGATTTAGGGGGCTGAAGCCGATTGGAACGAAGCGAGTCACTCTCATCGAACTGACGTTAAGAAGTGAGTCTTAGGAACGAAAACCAAATAACATTGACTTCTGTAGCGATTGTCTTGAAAGTCAATTAGGAGTAGCCCTGTGTGACGCTGGGTAACCCCATGACCGATCGATACTTGGCTTCGATTTGAGCGACCGAGGGAGCCTGGCGTTTGGTACTCCATTCGCTGCGATGGAACAAATTTTGTCTCAATTCGTTGACGTTGACGTTGCACATTTCGCCATCTTTGACAATTAGATTCCCATTCACCCAGGCGTGTGCGACAGCGTTGACCGGACGACCTAAAACCAGTAACCCAATTGGATCAGTTCGCGGTAACAACGATAGACTCATCAAGTCATACAACACTAAATCTGCTTTCTTGCCAACCGTTAACGATCCCATGTCGTCGGCTAGATTTAAACCTTTCGCACCGCCTAACGCGGCCATTGCGATCGCTTCCCTCGGCGTGATCCAATGGTGATAATCCAGGTCAGTCACATTGTGCAAAATTGAGCCGACTTTGATCGCTTCTAACAAGTCTTGCGAATCGTTGCTGGCGGAGCCGTCACAGCCGATCGCGACATTCACCCCCGCCTGACGATATTTGAGAATGGGAGCGATGCCACTGCCCAGACGCAAGTTACTCAGCGGATTGTGAACCACGGTCGATTGCGTAGCGGCCATGATTTCAATATCGGCATCGTCTAGCCAAACGCAGTGAGCCAGTGAGGTGCGAGGACTGAGATAGCCAATTTTTTTCAGATGTTCAACCGCGCTACAGCCATACTTTTCTTGAGCGAGAAGCTGCTGCGCTTTGGTTTCGAGTAGGTGCGCGTGACGACAAAGATTGTAGCGATCGCTCAACTCAATACAGCCCTCAAACAACGCATCCGAACAAAGCTGGGTGCCCGTGGGCGCGACGAGAATATTGACCCCCTGATCCGGGCGGTGAAACTGCGTCACGGCTTCTTGCATCAAGGCCAAAGTCGCCTCCGTCGGTCGCACATAGGTCTCGCGTTCTGACTCACCGCCCCCCGTGGGAATGCCGCTCGACATCGCCTCATCCTGAATCAGCGGGGCCACAAATGCCCGAATTCCAACCTGACGATAAGCCCGAACCGCAGCCGCGATCGTCTCCAACTCCTTCCCCGGAATCAACACCAAATGATCGACAACGCTCGTTCCCCCAGTCAGCAAGGTTTCGACGGCGGTGCCAACGGCGCTCAGATAGGCTTGCTCAGGATCGAGTGGTGAGAAGTCATACAGTTCGGCTAACCAAAGCTCTAACGGTGTGGGAGGAATGATCCCCCGTTGCCACATTTCTGAAGAGTGGGTGTGAGCATTGACAAAGCCAGGAAGGAGTAATTTGTTGCGCCCGTCGATCAGGGTGCCGATCGGTTCAAGGTGAGGCGCGATCGTTTGGATGCGATCGTGTTCAATGTAAATGTCTGTCGTCTCATAGCCTTGGTCAACTGGGATCAGAGCGTTTTGAATGGTAAAAGTCATGCAGGGAAGGAGGTGAGGAGGGAGGAGGTGTCGAATGTAGCTCGTGAATAGTTTGTACTTGGGAACGATCGGGCATCCGCTATGTCTGCTACCGTTCCTAGTCAGCGGCGGCAGATCACCTTTGTATCACCAACAAGATCTTGATACCGTCCGCTGCACCAAGGTTGTTAGCCTGCGTCAAAGGGGTAACTTTGCAATGCGATTTACCCACTCCTCTGCACTGGATACTGCCCAAACTAGCAGCAATTCCTCAATAACAACTTCAATCGATAGTTTTCTCGAAACGATGATAACTCCTGAGCTTTGACTGCTGGTAATAAACGTGGCGAACTCCAATGGCATCGTTCTGCGATCATGACTGACGAGAATACGCCCTTGTTCTGCTGCGATTGCCAACACTTCTGGATCTTTAACACCTTCCAATCCAGCAGCAAAAGCGGTTTGAAAATCAATTGTAGGTTCTCACCGTAAAACACCCGTTACAATCGCCTGATTCAAATCAGCATCAGCCTGATAACGTATGGTCACAATTCTACCTGCCGCTTCGCTGCCTTCGCTGCCATAAGCTTGTTATACAAAACAGGATCAGTGGTTTGTAGCGGCTGGGACATAGCGTCAAACGCCTCCTCCTCTGCTGCCAAGTAAGCGTCAATCTCAGTACGATTGGCAAGATAGAAGGCGATCGCACCATAAACCTGCTCAAGGGTTAACAACGGAAAAGACTGAACAATACTTTCAGGTGATAACCCTTTCTGGAAAACGTAGACAATCGAGTCAAGAGAAATCCGAGTTCCTTCTACCCAGTAACTCTCGTTTCGGTACTCTACATAAGATTTTGGTGCTAAGACTGGCATAGATTGGCTTTGACTCAACTATCTAAATCATAGATGAACCTGACAAAGTTGACGATGACGTTTATCCGGCTTTAGGGCATATTTTAGTTTGCCTCCAATGACTTAGAGAATAAGCAAATCCACTCTTTAAAGGTCATACACAAGCTTCCCCTCAAGCTGAATAGCCTCAACCTTGGACTTCAAAAGAGACTCGAAAGAGTTTTCTCCTTCTAAAAGAAGAACAAGTTCTTTTAAGGTAAAAAGCACAATAATTTTCTGATTAAGTGCCTTCTGAATATTGATGATTGCTGCATCAGTATAACCAGAAGCTGAGATAAAGATACCGCGAACATCAGTCCTCTCAAAAAGGCGCATGACATGCTGTGCAACATCACCAGCACCCAAAGCTTCTTTCCACCACTTCATTTCAACAAGATAAAGATGGCTGTTCACCTCAATAGCTCCATCAACTTGCTGAATTACTCCTTCATTGTTTTCACCTTTTATAGTGAAAGATTCTCTGATCAAAATTCCCTCACTCTCAAACAGGCTATTCAAAATTACTTCTAGTTGCTTCCCTCGCTTCTTGGTCTCACTCTCCTGATAAAGAACGATTAATTCAGATCGAATAGCTTAGGGACTTGCCAAGAAATAGAATCCCGGTCATTCTAGGGGAGAAGAGTTCCCT
>NZ_JBJPHT010000004.1:0-252741 GCF_052939475.1 Phormidesmis sp. 146-20 | reverse complement strand
AATCGGAGAATTTAGTAGGCTCTCTATCTTACAATTAATTTTACCCACCTACTTAGTCACCTTGGTTAATGAGCTAAGAATTTTGACAAAGCTATTAGCGATAAGCAGTTCGAGTTGAGTACGATCGCTCCCAACCACTTTCTCAGCAAATGACTCTAGAATTCGAGAATACGTGTGGTGCAAAACATGCTCTGCGTTGTTGGGCTGTCGAATGAACAATAGGCGATTAGTACGCAGCAATTCTTTCGCCATTCGCATGATCAAATGCGTCTTTCCTGACCCAGCTTCACCAATGACGACCGCACCTTTGCTTTGTTGATTAGCGTCAGCTTTAATGTCTCTCAAACTGGACTTAAGAAGCTCAAACTCGGTGTGATAAATCGACTGAAAATCAACGTGATCTTGAAAAGGCGTATCAACACGACTGCTGCTAAAAGGATTTGCGTGATGCAATTGGGGCTGTGTCATTGCCTGCTGATTCTCTAAAATTTTTAAGTAGAGTTGGTGAGTAAATTCTGCGTCGTATCGAGCAGTATGCGCCTGATTTGAATTGAATCGCTTGCCCTTGACTTTGAGGTGTAGATATTTACTCAAATGGTCTAACGAGTAGCTATCTACTTGAAAATGCTGTTTGGCAAGCTCATAAGTACAGGCAACAGTAAAATTTTTCCACAAGACTTTAACTCTGTGAAAGCTATGTCGTAACACTTTAAGATCATGCTCGGCATAGTGGCAAACTACACGCTTTGATAGAGCGATCGTAGCAATGTCCTGAACAATTTGCTTAAGCGGCTTAAGGTTGCCATCGTAACTTTTTACATTTTTGGCCGAGAAATCTTTGTGATCAGCAGAAAACGCTTCGTAGATCAGTCGTCCTTGACAGTCGAGAATAGCAACTTCGCGAAGTTCTGGGTCACCTTCCGTATCTATGACGATAAAATCCAAACCGCTTTGCTCCTCTGCCTGCTACGATTTCAAGAAAGTCTGCCCAGAACGACGACCGCTCACCCTGATTAATTACGCTCTCATCAATCGAAATTCGTTTAAGGGATTGTCAGGCGAGTTACATGCGATCGACAACTTCAATTCCCAACAAAAAAAGTCCCAGCTTCAACGTGCGGGCGGTTAGATCACAGAGCATTAAGCGAGAGGTTCTAACAGGTTCTTCGGCTTTAAGAACGGGGCAAAGTTCGTAAAATCGATTGTATTTTTGGCTGAGTTCAAACAGGTATTGACACAATCGATTGGGAAACAAATCTTGACTAACCAAATCGATGATGTCTTCTAGCTGTAATAGATGCTTTGCCAGCGTTAATTCTGCTTCTTCTTTTAAGAGAATATTTGCATCTGACCCTAAGTTTTGAAAGTCGATCTTTCCTTCTCGACTGATGGATTGAACTCGCGCATAGGCATAGAGCATATAGGGTGCCGTATTGCCTTGAAGCGCCAGCATTTTGTCGAAGCTAAAAATATAGTTACTGGTGCGATTTTGGCTCAGGTCAGCGTATTTAACGGCACTAATTCCGACAATTTGTGAGGTGTGGGCGATGAATTCTTCAGTTTCAGAACGATCGTCTTCCTTCAGTCGAGTTTCAATATCTGTTCTTGATCGCACGATCGCTTCATCCAACAAATCTCGCAGTCGAACTGTATCGCCCGATCGGGTCTTGAGCCGCTTGCCATCTTCACCCTGCACCAACCCAAACGGAACATGCTCAACCTTCACCGTTTCAGGAATCCACCCTGCTCGACGCGCCACTTGAAACACTTGAGCAAAGTGATTGGATTGACCCGCATCCGTAATGTAAATCAAGCGTTGAGCCTGTTCTTTTTGAATGCGTTGCCGAATCGCTGCCAAATCAGTTGTTGCGTAATTGTAGCCGCCATCCGACTTTTGAATAATCAAAGGTAACGGGTCACCCTCTCGATTAGAAAAGCCTTCAAGAAAGACACATTTTGCGCCCTGATCTTCGACTAATAAGCCTGCGGTTTCTAAATCTTTGACGACATCAGCTAACAGTGGATTGTAAAAAGATTCGCCTCGCTCCGTTAGACAAATATCCAACAGATCGTAGATTTCTTGAAACTCACTCCGCGACTGTTCACACAGCAAATTCCACGCTCGTAACGTATCTTCTGCACCCGATTGCAACCGCACCACTTCTTGACGAGACGCTTCTTGAAACTGAGGATCTTCGTCAAATCGCTGTTTGGCTTTTTTGTAGAACGCCACCAGATCGCCCAGGTCGATCGCATTCGCCGTCGTCAAGGCAGCCGGAGCCACTTCGCGTAAATAGGTGATCAACATGCCAAACTGAGTGCCCCAATCGCCCACATGGTTGAGCCGCAGCACGTCATGCCCTTGAAATTCCAAAATTCGGGCGATGCAGTCACCGATAATGGTCGATCGCAGATGCCCCACATGCATTTCTTTGGCAATATTGGGACTCGAAAAGTCCACCACAATCCGCTTGGGCGACGAAACGGGAGCAATGCTAAGACGATCTCTTCGAGTTACCCGCAAGGGGTCGTCGCTTTGCATCGCATTCAATCGCGCCTCTAAATAGTCAGGCTTGAGGGTCAAATTGATAAATCCCGGCCCGGCGACACTGGGCGCTTGACAAAACTCCGACACATCCAAGGCTTGAATTAATTCTTCTGCGATCGCTCGTGGAGCCTTGCCCAACCGTTTGGCCAGCGACATCGGTGCATTGGACTGATAATCACCAAACTTAGGATTGCTCGACGGCACCAAAAGCGGATCGACTCCCGCTAACGTTTCTCCAAACGCTGAAACCAATGCCTGCTCAAAGCGATGTTTTAACTGTGAAATCGTAGCGTCCATACTTTTCAAAAGCCTGCAAACAGAATAGCGGCCATCCACTCTAGAATAGCGACCTGACTTTCTATCATTCAGCATGGGCGATCGTTTGGGCAAGAAAATTGATTGCAGAAAATTTTTCAAGACCCAAAAACTGGAATGAGCGATCGTCTCTCTGAATAAATGATTTAGAAGCTGATCCCAAAATCTGGGAACGCTAAACTCAAACTTTTCCGTTTCTCAATCCAATATTCTTAATCTAGTCGTCTCAATCCAGATCAGTGGGTGCATTATGTCACTAACCCTTAAGATTCTCGCCTCAACGATTCTCAAAAGAAAGCCGATTCCCTCTTCAGAACTGCCCGATGATTTTAAGCAGTCGATCGCAGCAGGCAAAGTTTTAGAACTCGATTCCTTTACCATTGAGCGAGATCACGTTCGCTGCTTTTTCTCCAAAGATACCTTCAAAGATACGAATGTTTGGTATGTGTTTGGTAAACATGTAGAAGTTCGTAGAGATGGGGTTCGCGCTTATCCGAGAGCCATTCCGATTACGACAAAGCTCAACATTCCCTACAAATCTCAGCGCGACAATGAGCTAAATCCCAATGGCTCCTGTAACGTGACTTCGCTGGCGATGTGTTTAGAATTTTTGGGTGTCAAACGCAAATCTACGATCGGTCAGTTTGAAGACGAACTCTATGCCTACGCTGAGAAGAAAGGCTTGAGCCGTCATGATCCCCATGATTTGGCGACGATCGTGGAGGACTACGGCTACCGAGATGATTTTAGAGCAGACGGCACGATCACCCAGGTCAAAGAATGGCTCACCGACAACAAACCTGCTGTGATTCACGGCTATTTCACTGATTTTGGTCACATTGTCGTTTTGGCTGGCTTTGACGAAAATGGCTTTTTGGTTCACGATCCGTTTGGAGAATGGTACTCCTGGGGCTACGATCGCAACACTCTCGGCATCGAAGACACCAAAGGAAAATACGTCCACTATTCCTATGAGATGATCAAGCGGCTATGCATTCCCGACGGCAATTTTTGGGTGCATTTCATCTCAAAACCTTGAAGAGTTAGAAACTATCGCTGGAAGTAAAGCCAGTTTCTCTATTCAATTCCTCTATTCAATAAAGGACGATTATATGAAATGATCGTTCTTTTTTGTGCCTTAAATCATCGTCGATCGAGCAGTTGAATCAAGCGGCTGACGTTTTCAGTTTGGGCGGCAACGATCGCGGCTTGCTCTCTAATGGTGACTTGTTGAGCCTCATTCATACGCTCAATTGCTAAGGTTTGTTGGGTAGCAACTTCGAGCAGGTGTTCGGTATTGGTGGTGAGGCGATCGAGGCGATCGTCCAGATTTCTAAATTTTTCGTCCACATCATGAAAGCCTACCGTAATCAATTCTGTGAGCCGTCCGATCTGATCGATCAGAATTTCTAGTTTTTGGCTCTGTCGGCTGGATGCCTGAACAAGTTGAGTTACAAGTACGGGCAGTTGGCTCCACTGCTGCTCAATCGATGGGTTGTTTGGGAAGTCTGTCATCGCTGTTCTTCTCGCTGCATAGAGAATGGTAGCAGGTTAGCCGCTTGATCGATAAAATCCCGCTGTGTTGAGAAGTCTCTTATGCGTCGGGTTGGCTTTGTGAAACGTTGAAGCGCATACTCAAATCGAGCCAGGGCGATCGCGTCATCGGGCCACTGCTTGAAATAAAATCCACGCCTGTTTGGGCGATCGCTCTGATCGTTTCCAAACTGACATTTCCCGATGCTTCGATTTTGATGCGATCGTTGTAATGGCGAATCTTTTGCACTGCATCCTTCATCAACTCAAGCGGCATGTTGTCCAGCATGATAATGTCGGCTCGATGGTGTAGCGCCTCTTCAACCTGAGACAGCGATTCAGTTTCGACTTCGATCGTCAACGGGTAGGGAATGTGAGACCGAACTTTGGCGATCGCAGATCCAATACCCCCAGCAGCAACAATATGATTGTCTTTGATCATCACTGCATCGTCTAATCCCATTCGATGGTTGACGGCTCCGCCGACCTGAGAGGCATACTTTTCGAGCAGACGCAGCCCTGGCGTTGTCTTGCGAGTATCGACAAATTGAGTCGGCAAATCGGCGATTTTTTCGACATACTTTCGGGTCATCGTTGCAATGCCACTCAGCCGCATCGCTAAATTAAGCGCCACCCGTTCGCCCGTCAGCAGCGCATCAAACGATCCTTGAAGGTTGGCGATCGCTTCACCCTTTTGACAAGTCTCTCCTTCTGCAATCAAGGGTTGAAACCTGACGGCCGCATCCAAGTGATGAAACACTCTGGCGGCGATCGGCAATCCGGCGATGATGCCTGTTTCTTTGGCGATCCAGACGGCGTGATTTTGCTGAGTCCCCGATGGAAAGAGGCTCTGCGTGGTGCGATCGCCGCGCCCAATATCTTCGAGCAGCCAGCTTTGGAGGAGTGGGTCGATCGCCAAAAACGGTGGCAGTGTAGCCATTGAAATATCTGCGTGTAGAGTCTTCGTCATTATAAACAGCGATCGCGTTTGAATTTCTTAATATCTGAACGTCTGTTCATACGTTATGATGAATTCACAAACCAAAGGAGACGATTATGACGACTGTTACCCAAATGAAATGTGCTTGCGAACCCTGCCTGTGTGTGGTGTCTACAGAAGGTGGCGCAGTTGAAAAAGATGGCAAACTCTATTGCAGCGAAGTCTGTGCCGACGGCCATCCTCAAGGACATGGCGACTGTGGACACAAAGGCTGTACTTGCTAATTAGCTTTGAGTTGATTATTTGAGCCAATTAATTGTGGGGCCGTACTTTTCGATGCGACAGCTAGAAGAGACTGGCCCTATTTTTAATGGATATATTTTTAATGAAAGGTTGCGATCGGATTTGCAGTAGGTTATTGAGATCTAAGCGCGATCGCTACAAATATTTGAGCGAATCAGCCTCAATCTAGATACTTTGCCGAAAGACTCTGACGGCTTCTCCGTTGTCTGTTTGAGCTATCAAAACACATCTTGTGAGCAGGTCGATGTTGAGCGTTTCCAGTCCTGGCAATTCACTGCAATAGATCTGCTCATAGCCATCTTCTCGCAGGTGATGCAATGTAAATAATCCATCTTGCCAAAACCAGACTTCAGAGACTCCTAATGTTCTATATCGCGCCAGTTTGCTCTCGCCGCCGCTTGTAAAAACAACTTCAATTGATAAGTCAGCGATCGGTTTTAATTCACCAATGCAATAAGACTCATCTGCTTGTGCAGACGCTTCGGTTGCTTTCTCTTGCGTCATAGAGCCAGTTGGCTTAAAGTTGATGCCTTTTTCGTAGAAGAACGTTTCGATCAGGTAGCCAATTAGACTTTTAAAAAATTCGTGATCTTGTCCAGGCATCAGAAGTTCGATCGTGCCCTTGTAGTAGGCTAGTTTGACACCGGGGGAATCGGTCAAGCCCTGCTGAATCAGCTTAAAACTCTCCCAGGTGCCAGGAAAGGTCATCACTGTATCGTGGGTTTTGTCGAGTAATTGCGTCATACGATCGCACTGCTGACTATGAATGATTTTAACTCGCAGATGATGTGAGCGATCGCTTCAGATCTTCGTTGGGTCGATTGTAGCTTGACTCATACAGCGCATTCTCCTGGATCATTTTTGAGAAGTGTCAGAAGGTCTTGAGCGGCAGCATAGCTTTCGTAGGGCGACCAAATCTCGATAATGGGCAGTGTGTTATTGATTTCTGGTTCTTGAGATTCTAGAAGCTCTACGAAGTTACTAACTTGCTGCTGTTGAGGGGCTGGGAGTTTGCGCCATTTTTCGATGAGTTGCTGTTCAGAAAGCATAGGTTCTCCGATCGCTTCAGCAACCATTATAAAAGGCAGAATCAGGAAAGCGATCGCTCCTCCTCCTCTCAGTTTCATCTCGGTTCACGGCGATATTTTTCGAGTTCTGGGATGCCTTGTAGGGGGTTGCGTGCCTGGTAGTCTTTGTGTTGTCCGTAAAACCAGAGGAAGGTGCAGGAGAGGACGATCGCGCCCCACAACAAAGCCACTTGCCACCCAGAGAGAAACTTCAGAAATGCCAGGGTTGAATAACAAACAGTGATAGGCAACCAACAAAAAAATGAAAACGCCAACGCTGCAAAAGATCTGCGAGAATCCGGTTTATCTCTATACCAGGCAATAAGACCAAAAATGGCAGCAGGAATAGCAACAGAACCAGCAACAGGAAGATTACTAAAAACACCAACAGAAACAATGATTATAATAGCACCGATAAAACCAGCAGTGATATTCAAAGTAATGGTAATAATGCCAGCAACAGTAATAGCAGCAGTTTTACGGTTTGTTATGGTTTCAAACAAAATCTCGATTCCAGCCCACACTAAACGCTGTGCATACAATCGACGTAGTTCGACCAGAAATGTAACCACGCCGAACAGTCCGAAATTCATGAAGAGATCGGGGGCAAAACGGTCTTCAATGCCTTGTTGTAGAAAAACCCAGAAACAAACAATCACCAGACTATTCAAGCCAAACAGCCAAGATGTCCAAGCTTGCGGCGACTGAAATGGCAAGTAAAACATTTGGATGAGTGCTACAGCAGATAGTAAGAAAGCACATCCTAGAATGACGCGATAATGCCAGCCTGTTTTGAATCGATACGTCATTCGCCGGAAGAGTCGTGACCAATCGCCTTTGTCTGGTTTTCGTCCGTTGATTAATCGATTCAGTAAATCAAGCTGTAGCTTTGGTGGAAGTCCAGAGAGCAAAAACGCCCATCTGAAAAGAGATTGTTGAACGCCTAATAAGTTATTAACTTCTTGTCTAATAAGATGTTCGATGTCGGGTGTGATGGTTTGTTGTTCGAGTAAGGCTTCTGCTTGAGAACTTAACTTTTTGGGTAAATCAACCTGTTGGCGAAGCGCGATCGCGCACACCGGAATTACCAAACGCGGATCAAGCTTCAAGGGAGTTAGGGCTGTCTCGATCGGTGCCTCCTGCAACAAATAGGCGATGCGATTGGCGACGATCGGCAAGGCAGATCTCAACACAAGTGGAGATGAGAAAACGTCACCAGCCGAAACGTTAGTTGTAGAGTCATAAGTCGAACCAAAAAATGGCTCCCAAACCCAATTTAGTAGGAATTTATTATCGAGTTGCGATCGTTCAAGCTGACATTCTCGAAACGCTGCTTCTATTTCTGGTTGAGAAATCAATGTTGCCAAGTGCCAGGCAGTTCGCCCCGACATTTCTGCATTTGAATGCCACAAAAACGGCACCAACCCCTGAGCCGCTCCCGGAGTCCCAATTCTCGCCAAATCATTCAGTGCATTCTGGTTGCCCGACTCCGCCAACTTTTTGAGCGCTGGAACTGCCAAATCTCCCATCCGAATCAACGGTTGCCGCACATCTGAGGAGTAGCGATCGGCGAGAACCTGAGCCGCTTTGGGCAAATTGCTTAACGACAACGCCTGAGCCGCCGCGATTCTTTGACTGCTCCCTCCACTTCTCAAACTCGCTTCCAAAAACTGAAAAACCGCCTCGCCTCTCGATCGCGTATTCGCCGCCACCGCCGCAAACGCCTGCACGATCGCTTCCCCTTCCGTCACCTCTCCCAATCGACTTTTGAACGCCTCAATAATTTGATCTGCCAACGCTTGATCGACCTGTTGAGCGTCTGCCAAACACTCAAACGCAGCGATCGCATCCCTCTGATAAATCCGCTCAATCAGCGAAGTGCTGTCTCCCACCAATCCACACCAGAGTTTGATCGGCTCCCGCCACGCGATCGCATCTGTCTCAAATCGAGCCACCAGATCATCCGCCCGATCGCGAAACTGATCTGCCACAAAAAACTCCTGCAACGTCAAATGAGCAAACTGATAGCGATCGCCCCCATCAATTTCCATCAGCAATCCACTGCGCTCGATCACTTCCTTCAACAATGGCTGATACCAAATCAACCAACAAATGATACTCATAAAAAATCAGTTAATTAACCGATTTCTATCTCTTAGATTTGAAAAGAACCTATCAGGGAAGCCGTTTCAAAGTCCCCCAAACTGGGGGATTTAGGGGGCGAGGATCTGTATCAGTAACTAGTGGATTTGGTATGAGTATCTTTGACCTCCAGATTCAGACTCGGCAACACCCGCGCAACTTGAGCAAACACAGACTGAAAATTGAGACTGCGACGACCCCTAGCGGATAACTCGAAGAGATCGCTCCCTTGTTGTTCTTGCAGACAAGCCGCCAAATGACGCAGCACCAGCCGTTTCTCTCGCATCTTGTAAACGTTCGGAGTCTGACGCGCCTGATCCCACGACTCTAATAAAATGTCCGTTGATTTTTGGTAAAACTCCGATCGCGAATGCGGCAACACAAACGGCGTATCGCAATACAAATAAGGGGGCGCGATCAACGTTGCATTTCACGACTAATTTAGGACTGCTATAGCCTGACCCAGAATCTTGTTTTAAAGTCTCCCAGAATTGGGTGGTTGGGGGCAAAAGATTTGAACATCGAAGCGAAAAAACTTCATCAAGTTGACGTAACCTTCAACTAAAGCTTTCTGAAATCACGAACTACTGTGCGATCGCACCCGATTGACTGACAAAACCTTCTGCGTGGCGATCTGCTTCGCAAGCTCCTTGGGAAATAAACCAACAGATGTCAAATAGGTTCTGTAGACCACAAGTTTGACGAGTCGTCTTTTGACAAGGGCTATCACACTATGGGAATAAGCTTTTGTTGCACAAAAGTTAATGCTGTCAATTGTATTTGCTGCTTCCTGCGTGTGAGTAAGTTAATTAGTACAAACCAATGAAATCAAAGTTGATGTTGATGTGGATGGGTGCAGTTTTTGCTACCTGTGGATTTGGGCCTGCTGTGAGTGCCAATCCGATCGCACCCAAAATCAATATTTCTCGCTTGAGTGAAATCGATCGTCCCGAAACAAAAGCCAGTCTGCTGTTGATAACTCCTGAGTTTCAGTTTAGTCAGTTATCGCTCAAAGCGACCCCCCTGCAAGTGAGTCAGTCCGATTCTGATACGCCTGAAGAAGAACTGGTGGTCGAAGAAAAGCGAAGAACGGGATCGACTCCAGTATATGTGATTCCAGCCGCCGAAATCGAAAAGCAGGGTGCAGACAGTTTGGCAGAGGTGCTGCGCGGTTTACCAGGATTCGCAATTAATGACGCTGGATTTGGTGCAGATATTCATACCGGAACCTCTTATCGAGGAGCGTCGATTAATCAGTCGATTTTTATGATCAACGGCAGACCAATCGGCAGCAACATCAACACCTATCACGGCGCAACAGACCTTAATGCTATCCCAGTTGGCGCGATCGACCGGATCGAACTGTCTAGCGGCACCAGCGCCACGCTCTACGGCTCAGAAGCGATCGGGGGAGTTGTTAACATTGTCACCAAAGAAGGCTCAAGACAGTCTAAATTTGCTGGAGCCTCACAGTTTGGGTCTTTTGATGAATCTATCTATAAAGGTCAGTTTGGTGGCTCTGTGGGCGAGTTGAGATATAACTTTGGATATGATCGCGCCAAAGCTGAAAACAACTATCGAGTTCCGGTTGGGGCGGCTAATCGAGGCCCAGATGGTCGATTGTTTAATGGTGACTCAACTAAAGATAACTACTTTGGCAACTTCATTCTTGATTTGAATGCTCGAAATAGCCTAACCTTGGATGCGTCTAAAATTACAAGTCGGCGCGGACTGCTGTATTTTGGGTTTCCCTTGCAGCGCGATCGTTTGGATCATGATGCGCTAAATGTGGGCTTGAGTTTGAGTTCAAAATTAGGGGCTGGAGAAGATTCTAATCTCAGAACGACGCTGGCATTCAATCAAGATTATTTCAGCACCTATGGCCCGGCTCAAGGCAGGTTTTTTCGCAGTGGAAAGCTTGATTCACAAGCAATCAGCGCCAGGGTTGAGCATGATTGGAGAACGTCCACAAACCAC
The DNA here is from genome assembly GCF_052939475.1 of Phormidesmis sp. 146-20. Taxonomy (NCBI): domain Bacteria; kingdom Bacillati; phylum Cyanobacteriota; class Cyanophyceae; order Leptolyngbyales; family Leptolyngbyaceae; genus Phormidesmis; species Phormidesmis sp. 146-20. The sequence goes on along the minus strand of NZ_JBJPHT010000004.1, from coordinate 241,916 downwards.
ACATTACGCTGGGGAGTAGACCTCAAAAACTCCTCATTAGATGGCGAAACGCTGAGTAATATTCCCCGATTTATTTCTCTAAACGAAACTGAAAATCGGGATCAGTTTCACGGAGCCTTGTTTGCGCTCAACACCTGGCAAGTCACGAAAGGATTTCAAGTTGATGCAGGCTTGCGGCAAAACTTTAATAGTCAGTTTGGCAACTATCTTAATCCGAGTGTGGGCGCTCGTTGGGACGCATCACCTGCGATCGCCTTTCGAGGAAGCTGGGTGTCGGTGCATCGCAATCCTGGGTTGGATCAGTTGTATGTGTTTGACACGGTGCATAACTGGTTACCCAATCCTGATCTCGATCCAGAAACAGGGTCTTCGTGGACGGCGGGGGTTGATGTACGCTTGACGCAAAACGTGACGGGGCAGTTAACTTATTTTGGGAGTCGATTAAACGATCGCTTAGGCATTCAAGCAGGTCGTTGGGCAAATATTGGTCTGGTTAATACCAATGGATTGGAAGCGGCGCTGCGGTGGCAAGTATCTCGTCAGTGGTCAACCTTTCTCAACTACACTTACACCGATGCCAAGATCGAAACAGGTGCCGAAAAGGGCTTACAGCTTGGGTTAATTCCGTTCTCTGTGGGGCAGATGGGAATTGGCTACGAGTCAAATGGGTGGCAGCTTAATTTGTATGCCAGCTACTACAGTGGGGCGCGTCGAGCCTTTTTCAACAATTTTGGTGATACTAGCACTGATTTCTCCCCTGCCTGGGTCAATCTAGATTTGAGTGCGAGAATTCCTATTACACAAGGGTTAGGGCTGACGATTTTTATTGAGAACTTAGCCGATCGTAGTTATGAGAAAGTCAATCGTATTTATCAACCTGGGCTAACCTATCGAGTCGGGCTACAGTCTACCTTTTAGATTTAGCGTGCAGGAAAATGGAAGACTCAGGTTTATTGCTATAGCAATCCCAAATCACTCGTGAAATGCAGACTTGATCGTGCCCTCTAAATCCCCCAACTTTGGGAACTTTGAGCAGAGAGACTTCCTAGATTTCAAGACCCATTCCCAAGTTTCAAAGTCCCCCAGAATGGGGGATTTAGGGGGCGAAGCGGACTGGAACGGAGCGACAAAAATCTGTTCATGACTCATTTAGGATTGCTATATTTCAATGCTAAAAAAACAATGTTAGAAAACCTGGTCAGGGGAAGGGAGGTTTTCAGCAGTGATATCACTCACCACATCAAAGACAAGATCGCTCTAATACCCTAAAAAGGAAATGGCACTGACTAAAGGTGAAGTTTGCTTAAGTTAAGGGCTATTCTGCTAAAGTCTTGTTTGGAAATTGCTGAACTAGCTACTTGACGAGAACCGAAATTCCAGATATTCTCTCAAATCAAGGACATCTTTTCGTTGCGGGAAGTTGTCCGATCGCCCAAAAAATCTAGTCTGTCGCCGCCCCAAGTTGCTGAAACAACGAAGGGCAGCTAACCCACGAGACTGATAGCGCAGTCCGGAGGGCTAATGGAGGATTTTATCACTCCTTTGGTCGCTCTAACTTGTTCTGCTTGTCGGGGCGGCTAGTTTTTTGGGTTTCTTCGGAAACCTAATTTGGAGTAATGACAATGGCAGAGCGCCTCTTGAACGCTGGCTTTTGGCTGTGCGATTTTGCTTACGCATTTCTAGAATTGATTCAACGCCGATTCCTTCCCGATTCCATTCCCCGTTTCACGATTACTTCGCTTCGCATTCCGCTTCAGGATCTTTTACCTGATGCTGTCGTTCCTCAATCTGATGAGTTTGAAGTGTTGCGCGTGTTAATCATCGGTTCTTCAGACGGCGTGACCGAAACGATTCAAAATTTGCACGTTCGACGATTTGCGAATGCTACTGAGTGGAGTCCTTTGCTGCCTGCACCCTCATTTGGCGAAGTGATGAGTATTCTCACCCGACAGCGACGAAAATTGGCTGAATCGTGAATTCAATTTGATGAAGTCTTTCGCTGCGGTGTTAGCGTCTTCTGCCCCCAACTCCTCATTCTGGAAGACTTTCGGACAAAAATTGCGGTTCAAAGTCCCTCACTCGTGGGGGATTTAGGGGGTGCCCAGATTGATAACCGTCGCGAAAGATTTCATCGAATTCACGTTAGCTTACTGTCTCAATTGCCAGCATTCTTGCGCGATCGCCCAGTCTTCCTGAGTCTGAATCACCAGCACTCGAATGGTCGAATCTGACGTAGAAATGTCCTGATCTTTGGGAGAATTTGCGTTCTTTTCGGGGTCAATTTTCAAGCCAAAAAACTCAAATCCTTCGCAAGCCGCCGCCCTGATTTCTGGGGAATTTTCGCCCACGCCAGCCGTAAAAATCAGCGCATCTAACCCTTTGAGCGAGGCTGCCATTGCCCCAATTTGAGCGCGAAGCCGATGAATGTAAACGTCAAACGCCAATTTCGCCTGAGCATTGTTTTCTGAAATCGCCGCCAAAATTGGCCGCAAATCCGCAGACACCCCAGACACGCCTTTTAGTCCCGACGATTTGTTTAACATTTCATCCAGACGATCGGCGCTCAAGCCCTCCTGACGCAATAAGTGAATCAAGATTCCTGGATCAATCGAACCCGATCGACTGCCCATCATCAACCCTTCCAGCGGCGTAAAGCCCATCGTCGTATCAATACTGTGACCATTTTGAATCGCAGCCAACGAACAGCCATTGCCCAAATGACAGGTGATCAGGCGCAATTCTGACAAGTCCCGATTGAGAATCTGAGCGGCACGATCGGCACAATAGCCATGACTAATGCCATGAAACCCATAGCGACGAATGCCTTTTTCAAACCACTGATAAGGAATCGGATAGACCGTCGCAGCGAGGGGCAATTGGGCATGAAACGCAGTGTCAAAAACAGCAACCTGTGGCACTTCAGCGAATACCGTTGTGATCGCTTCAATCCCCTCCAAATTAATCGGATTATGAACCGGAGCAAACATAGAAAGCTCATCGATCGCCGTCTTCACCTCTGACGTAATGCGGACACTTTGCCGATATTTTTCTCCCCCATGTACCACCCGATGTCCGACAACATCAATGTCTGAAGGCTTCTCAATCACTTGAGTTTCACCATTCCACAAAGTATCTAGCATGTGAGTCAGAATGCTAGATCGCTCCGTTGCTTCCAGTTCCTCTTTGAGAATCGCCCCCTGTGTTTTAACCTTAAGTTCTACAACATCTTGCTGATGTGTCCAGTCCGCAGTCGCTTCCCAAATTGGTTGCAAAAAGTGATCCGGCAGCGTATCTCCGGTGATCTCATACAAACAACTTTTCTGACTACTCGACCCAGCATTCAACACCAAAATTTTCATCCCTCATTCCTCACTCCTCACTCCTCATTCCTCACTCCTCATTCCTCACTCCTCATTCCTCATCCCTTCTAAGTTCCCTGCAAATTCTGCAACTCAACGCTGAGATGAGTGCGATCGCCCAACCGTTCCAACAGCGGCCCATTCGCATCAAACTTAACCACGCTCACCGAGGCTACAGGTGCCCCAATCCGAACGCGAAATCGACCCAGATCAATCCCCAACAAACTACACAAAATAATCCGAATCGTCGCTTTGTGCGAAACCACGAGAACATTCCCACTGCCGCACTGTCGCTGAATTTCGGTAATCACAGTAGACGATCGATTGGCCACCTGAACGGCTGTCTCTCCTGCGGTGGGCGGATTCCAGGCGGGTTCCGTCAGCCATGCTAGATAGTCATCCGTAAACGTTTCTTTTACCGTTTCGACCGTTTCACCTTCCCATTTGCCATACTGAATCTCTTTTAATCCGTCTCGTAACTGCATTTCCATTCCAATCGCATCACAAAGCGGTTTTGCGGTCGCGATCGTGCGCTTCATCGGACTGACAAAAATAGCCTTCCAGGGAAGTGACCGATACGCTTGACCAAAGGCCTCTGCCATCTGCACTCCCTCTGGTGTGAGGTCAGGATCTAATCCGCCACAGTAGCTATTTTCTCGACTAAAAGGGGTTTGCCCGTGACGCAGAAAGTAAATTTTTAGGCTCATTGACTCAGAGTAAGGGATAGGGGTGGGAAATGAGCGATCGTTGGATTTTGTAACCGTTGATCGCCCATTCCCGCATCTTACACATTTGCTTGTAGACCTGACATTAAGAACCCGATCGCGCCCCTCCTTCTGCTCCTTCTAGAGCGGGTGTTCCTCCTCCATCCGTGTGATCTAGCGATGTTTTTGGCGTTTCACGAGTTTCAGGATTGCGGTAAAATCCCCAATTCCAGTTTTGAACTTCTGGCATGTCTTCGCCATTCTCGTTGATGTAATGTTTGTGATCAATGAGCTTGTCTCGAATGATTTGCTTGACGTGTGCGCCAGTGCTTCTGAGTCGAGGCACGCGATCGATCACATCCTGCGCCAGATGAAAGCGATCGAGGTCATTCAGTACGACCATATCAAACGGCGTGGTCGTCGTTCCTTCTTCCTTAAAGCCTCGAACGTGAATATTGGAATGATTGGTACGGCGATAAGTCAAGCGATGAATGAGATAGGGATAGCCGTGATAGGCAAAAATAATCGGCTTATCCGTCGTAAAGATCGAGTCAAAATCTTTGTCAGACAAGCCGTGCGGATGTTCGATCTTAGGTTGCAGCGTCATCAAATCCACCACATTCACCACTCTAATTTTGAGATCGGGGAAGTGTTGACGTAAGAAATCAACGGCCGCCAATGCTTCTAAAGTCGGCACATCTCCCGCACACGCCATCACAGCATCGGGTTCAGCGTCTCGATCGTTGCTGGCCCATTCCCAGATTCCCACACCCGCCGTACAGTGTTTGATCGCATCCTCCATGTTTAACCACTGCAATTCCGGTTGTTTTCCGGCCACAATCACGTTGACGTAGTGCTGACTGCGTAAACAGTGATCCGCGACCGACAATAAAGTGTTTGCATCCGGTGGTAAATAGACGCGAATTGTACTGGCTTTCTTATTCACAACATGATCGATAAAGCCAGGATCTTGGTGTGAAAAACCATTGTGATCTTGTCGCCAGACGTGTGAGGTCAGCAGGTAATTTAGCGATGCGATCGGTCTTCTCCAGGCGATATCTCGACAAGACTCTAACCATTTGGCGTGCTGATTAAACATCGAATCAATAATGTGAATAAACGCCTCATAGCATGAGAAAAATCCATGTCTTCCAGTGAGCAGATAGCCCTCTAGCCAGCCTTGGCACAGATGTTCGCTGAGAACTTCCATCACGCGCCCATCGGGAGAAATATGATCATCCGTGGGCAAAATTTCTGCTGTCGAAACGCGATTGGTCACTTCTAAAACAGCCCCTAACCGATTCGAGTTATTTTCGTCAGGACTAAACACTCGAAAGTTTTGGCTCTCCAGATTCTCGACCATGACATCGCGGAGAAACTGCCCCAAAATGCGCGTCGATTCGGCCTCTATCGTGCCGGGTTGCTCCACTTTCACGGCGTACTTTCTAAAGTCGGGCATTTTCAAAGCTTTGAGCAACAGCCCCCCATTTGCGTGAGGATTTGCGCCCATTCTACGATCGCCCGTCGGTGCCAGTTCTGCCAATTCAGGAATCAGCTTTCCCGCCTGATCAAATAGTTCTTCTGGACGATAGCTTTTCATCCAGGTTTCCAGCATTTTCAAGTGTTCTGGCTTGCTGGCTAACTCCGCTAAAGGCACTTGGTGCGATCGAAACGTATTCTCAACTTGAACGCCATCGACGACTTTGGGGCCTGTCCAACCTTTGGGCGATCGTAAGATAATCATCGGATACTGAGGACGCTCCGTGAACCCGTGAGTTTTTGCCTCTCGCTGGATGGATTGGATTTCTGCAACGATCGTATCGAGCGTTTCTGCCATCAATTGATGCATCGTTTCTGGATCGTCCCCTTCCACAAAGTAAGGTTTATATCCATAGCCAGTGAATAAGTGTTCAAGCTCCTGATCGCTTAATCGTGCCAAAACTGTGGGATTCGCAATCTTATAACCGTTGAGATGCAGAATGGGCAACACTGTGCCGTCACGAGCCGGATTGATGAATTTGTTTGAATGCCAGCTTGCCGCCAACGGCCCCGTTTCTGCTTCGCCATCACCGACCACACAGCAGACTAATAGATCAGGGTTGTCAAAAACGGCTCCATAAGCGTGAACTAATGCATACCCCAATTCTCCGCCTTCATGAATCGAGCCTGGGGTTTCGGGTGCCGCATGACTGGGAATCCCACCGGGATAAGAAAACTGGGTAAACAGCCGTTTCATGCCCGCTTCGTCTTGCGAAATGTTGGAATAAAACTCGCTGTAAGTTCCTTCTAAATAAGTGTTGGCGACCATTCCAGGCCCACCATGTCCCGGCCCAGCAATATAGATTGCATTCAAATCGTAGCGTTTGATAATTCGATTGAAATGAACATAGATAAAATTTAAGCCTGGTGTGGTGCCCCAGTGACCGAGCAGACGAGGTTTCACCTGTTCTAATCTAAGTGGCTCTTTGAGCAAAGGATTGTCGCGCAGATAGATTTGTCCAACGGATAAATAATTTGCTGCACGCCAGTATGCGTTCATTTTGTGCAGTTCTTCATCAGTCAAAGCAGGCTTTGTTTGAACTGTGTTAGCAACTGTCATAAGAATAATTGCCCGTGAACTATGGGTGTAGTCTATCTCAACAAACTTGAACACGACCAAAAGGAGGAATAGCCAGTTTTGATGGTTTCCCTGATTTTGGCCGCACTGGCACTATGTTGAAGAATTACGATCGAGAATGCAATTAAATCTTGGTAAAGAGTCTTTCGTCGGGGTTCAGAACTTAAAATAGAACCACCCTGATTTTGTTTCAATCATGTCTGACCCAAACTAACCGGATCGGCTTGATCGAATTAAAGCGATCGTCAAAATAACTGCGATCGCCTTACATGGATCAGTTAAACCAGACAGAATGCAGACTTTATCCCTCGTTTAGAATTGAGTCCAAAGTCTCTGGGGTTAACGGACAGATTTCTACATAAATCGTACAGGCTGACCTTCTTCGGGAATACGATCGACTTCGATCCGATAGGTGCCAGAAAATCCGGTGCCACCAATATCAAACTCCCAGCCGCCGTCTACTTTTCGCATGGGGGTTGCGCTTTTGAGATCATCCTCTCCATCCGCAAACTCTTCGCCCGTGTAGAGATATAGCTGAAGCGTCGGCTGCAAAATTGCCCGCACATAATACTGTTTGGAGAACACAAGATTGTCAGAAAAGCCCAACCCAAACAAATCCCGCTCGCCCACGTAAAATTCTAATCGCATTACTAAGTCCGTTTGCGTCACGCTCGAACCCGTATTCAAAAAGCCCTCCCAAATCAGTCGATCGTCGTCTGCCCAAGGAAACGAGAGCTTGCTAGGGTCTTCGCTAAAGTCGGCTGACCGAAACGGCCCATAACAATTTTCGGCCTCTTTACTTTGGTGAAACAACTCAAAATCAACGCCGCGCGGCTTAACTGACACGCCCAAAAAGATCTCACTTTTGCCAAACAAATCAAAGCCCCGTTTGATCTGAGCGCTCACCTGACGAAGGCGCGATCGCACATCGCCCAAAAAGAATCTGGTTGCCACCTCAAACGATTCACGAGCGCTAATTAACGAATCAAATCCCCCATGTGGCTTGTGCAAAAATGTCCGAGGGGCCCCTTCGATCTGAGCAGAAAACTGTTTGACCAACCCATCGCTGCGATTGTAGTTCAGCCCATCTTCTCCCGCCGCCGCAAACAAACGATTTAACACTGCCGCACCCTGACTGGCGTAAGAGCGATAATTCGTCCCCACGACACAGAGCAAGCGATCGAGCGGAAAGTGCTTTGAGAAATTCACATACGCTGCATCGTTGTTGGGATCTTTCTGGTTGTCAGGGTTGAAGTGTTCTATCTCGTTTGATGACTCTAAATTTAGCCAGCGAAACTCTCGCACCAGTTGAAAAGAAATGCCTTTGTGGGGCGTTCCGAGCGTAACGATTTTGTTGATGGCGCGATCGGCTGCCAATGCGCCCCGTTTGGGATACGCCCGTTGAATCGCTTCTCGCACCACCAGACCGCCCATCGAGTGAGCAATAATGTTGACCTTGGGCGTACACGCCTGCTTAATCGCAATCAGAGCGCGAATAAACTCAATCAGCCGCACCAGCGCCTCCCCATAAACAGAGAATCGGCGATCGCACAAATCGTAGTAGCGAAACACCCACAAACTATGACAGGGATCATCCGTCGATCGCAGCAGTTTCAAGGCCATCGCCGGGTCGATAATCACCTTTCCTTGAAAAAAGCTCGGATCAAACACCTTCAGCGCTTCAGGAATCACCGGAGGAGCCGTCATCTGGTTGGCATAATAACCGACCACATTAGTCGCATCGTGATAGCGCCAATCAGACTTGATAAACCGCAGAATCAGCCCCTCATAGATGTAATTTTCGCCGCGTTTTTGTGGGTAGACGCTCCCATCGTTAAAACCTTGATAGGTTAGTCGCCGCTCATCAACGGTATCCGTCCCCCCAAAGCCGCGCACCAAAATCACAGGCAACGGACGACGCACTGGATCAGACCATCCGGGATTTGACATATTCACTCCAAAAATCTCGACGAAATATGAACAACCTGACGACACTCAGCCGATTCTACAAGTCCACCTTCAACAGTCCCACGGAACTATTGTGATGCATGACTCTCCCGTAAACTCACTGAGCCGTTGTAAATATTTTCAAACCTGGCTTTAAAGCCCGTCCCTCATCCTTCATCCCTCTCGCAAAGCGGATTACCCCCAAAGGGGGAACAGATCATCGAAGACAACCGCTCATCCCTCACAAAGCGATCGATCCCTCGCCTCCACCTCCCCATTCGTCCTTAAATAATCTCGCGCCCAGTCACAGCCATATTTCAGCAAGTCTAGATTGAGAATTCGGTACAAGTCCCATAAAATCACCGTCTGATCATCACTTGCAGAAGCCAACAATCGCCCATTGTGGCTAAAAGCAACATCCCAAACCGTGCCCCGGTGTCCCGTCAGCGTCGTCAAAAGCGTGCCATTGATACTCCAGAGTTTGACGGTGCCATCCATACTCGAAGCGGCGATCACCTGACCTGTGGGGTTAAAGTCTACTCGAATCAGCGCATGGCTCCCAGAAGTCAGTTTGCGAGGTTGATCGAGAAACTGACCCTGACCATTTTGTGTCCAGAGTTGGATCGTCCCCTCGCTGTCAGTTGAAACGATCGCCTCTCCAGTGGGACTAAACTGCACCCCCCACACGGTTGAGCTGCCGTTTAAAAGCGTTTTGTCTGGCCGACTCAAAAACTGCCCTGCCGAATTTTGCTTCCAGAGTTGTACTTTGCCGTCACCTGCCGCAGACGCTAACCAACGCCCATCCGGGCTAAAGGCCAAATCGAGAATTCTAGCTTTGTGTCCTTGCAAGGTTTGCAACAGGGTGCCGTCTAGCTTCCACAGTTTGATCGTTGTATCGTCGCTGCCCGAAGCGATCGTCCGTCCATCAGGACTAAACTTAATCGCCATAATTCCCGCTCCGTGTCCCTTAAAAGTTTTCAACGCAGTGCCATCGAGCTTCCACAATCGGATCGTCGTGTCGTCACTGGCAGAAGCCAAAATTTTCGTCGGAGCCGTATCCGGGCTAAACGCTACTTTATTCACCGCCGCACTGTGTCCTTTGAGGGTTTTTGAAACGGTGCCATCAGGTTTCCAGAGTTTCACGCTTTTATCCGACCCCGCCGACGCGATCGTTTGCCCATCAGAGCTAAACGCCACACCCCAAACCACAGAGCTGTGACCATTCAGCGTCTTGAGCAGGGTCGATCGCGGCTTCCACAAACGGACTGTGCTATCTGCCCCCGCCGTCGCCAACATCAACCCATCTCGACTAAAATCCACGCTATACACCCCCGACAAGTGCCCCTTGAGCGTCGTCAAAAGTGAACCATCTCGCTTCCACAACTTCACCGTGTTATCGACGCTGGTAGACGCGATCAGTTGACTATCCAGACTAAAGGCAACCTCGTTTACGCCTGCCGTGTGCCCTCTTAGCGTGTGAAGCAGCGTGCCATCTGACCGCCACAACTTCACCGTGTTGTCTTCACTGCCCGACGCGATAAACGCCCCATCGGGACTATACGCCACTCCCAAAACGGCCGCCTCGTGCCCCAAGAGCGTTCTAAAGGGCTGAAGTGAAAACTTTCCGGCATCTTGTCGCCAAAGCTGGATCGTATTGTCGGCGCTGGCTGACGCGATCGTGCCTCCATCGGGACTAAAGGCGACACTCCACACCGGAGAATTGTGGGATTTGAGGGTCAAAATCAGCGTCCCGTCCGATCGCCACAGTTTGATCGTGTTGTCTGCGCTGGCCGAGGCGACTAGCTGACCATTGGGGCTAAAGGCGACATCCCAAACGGGCCCAACATGTCCTCTGAGCGTGCGATAGGGGGTGGTGAAGCTTCCCGTTTTGTCGCGCTTCCAGAGATTCACCGTGTTGTCTAAGCTGGCTGACGCGATCGTTTGTCCATCGGCACTAAACGTGACTTTGTAGACGGCTCCCCCATGCCCATGCAGATCTTTTAACAGCGTGCCATCGGGTCGCCACAGCTTAATCGCATTGTCTGAATCAGAAGAGGCGATCGTCTGCCCATCGGGACTAAACGCCACCCCCAAAACGCCCGTTCCGACTGAGAAGCGATTGGACTCAACCACGCCATAGATCGATCGTTGCAGAGCGGTTTCGACTTTTTCCTCGGTTTCAGGGTCATGTTCATAAACAGTTTGAAGTCGGCGCTTGGACTGAATAGCCGCCATCAGCGCATCAAACCGTCGATCAGACGCATACAGCGCATCCGAAGATGTCGCACTCGCCCGAATTTCACTTAGAGTTGCCTGACGAGATTGCCAAAACGTCGCCATCGCCAGCCCGATCGCCACCACCAATAAGACACTCATTAGCGCCAGCAGCGATCGTTGTCGTTTGAGGTGAGTGCGCTGTTCTTTGAGGCGAGCCTGCACTTCTTTGAGCCGTTCTGCTTCCAGGGTTTTCTGGACTTCCTGGCGATCGCGATCCTGACTGGCCGCCAAAAACTGATAGTCCTGGTCGCTGAGACTTTTTCCCCGTGCCCACAGTTGAGCATCCAGCAGCGTTTGACCTCGCAACAGTCGAGAATCGTCCGCACAGCCAGAATTCAGCCATCCCGTCAGCGCCTCTGCGTAGGGCCGCCGTTTTGCCAGTTGTCGCTCGACCCATTCGAGGTTAAAGACCGCTTCATAGATGGGGTTTTTGATTCTCAACTGTCCCTGATGTTTTTCAACCAGACCCGACAGCAGTAAATCTCCCTGTTCTCGGCTGCCATCGGCGGGAATGCCCTGATGACTGGTTCTAAACGTGGGCAAGTCAGCGGGAGCAGCGGGCGGCGAGAGAAGAATTTGTTGATAGAGTCCCAAAAGTCGGCCCGACTGAGGTTGGTTTCGCAAGAGGCGATCGCGAATCGTTCTCAGATGTTCTGGCTCGTCTTGAGTTTCCCAGTTGTGAATGATGCGGCTGTGAAAGATGTGTTCGAGTCGAGCGGTCAGCGGTTGAGTAGATTGAGCGGCTGGCTCTGCGCCTCCCAGTTCTTGGACAACGATCTGACACATTTTTTGCGTCAAAAACGGCTGGCCGCCCGTCCAATTTAAAATCTGCTGCAACACAGCCTTGGGGTAACTGACGACGCTAATCAGATCCGGGAGCAACGGAGCCGCCTCCGACAATTGAAAGCCATCTAGCTCGATCGCCTGTCCGATGTTAAAAGGCGTTCGTGTTTTGTCGGTGATCAGATCGGTGGGCGTGGCGACCCCCAAGAGGGCAAAGCTGAGATGGTTGTAGATAGCCTGTTCTGCGCGTTTGTTGTAGCAGGCCCGAATCAGCGCAAAAAAGTCATCCGTCGGAAACTTTAAGCCCAGCACGCTGTCAATTTCGTCAATAAAAATTACGATATCTTGCGTCACCTGAGCGAGAAGAATGGTTTCTAAAAAATCACTCAAGCGATTGACCAGAGAGAGATGGGTGCGATCGCGCCACCAGCTTCCCAGATTGACCTTTAGCTGAAAATTGCTGACCAGAGAAGCGGCGATCGAGGCGTACCATTGTTCTGCGGTGACTTGTTGGGTGCCGATCGCGGTGATGTCAATTACGCCACAAAAGATTCCCTCTTCGCGGAGTCGCTGCATCGTCTGCACCCGCAAGCTTGACTTTCCCATTTGTCGGGCGTTAAAGACATAGCAAAATTCTCGCTGCTGTAACGCCACATACAGGTCATCATCGGCTCGACGCTTAACGTAGCTGGGCGCATTAGGTGGAAGACTGCCGCCAACTTGATAGCGAGAGACGGGAAGCTGAGATGCGACCATAGGAGAAGCTTTAAGTTTTGATCTGGACGCTGGACTGTAGACGCTAAACTGTAGACTTTGGACGCTGGACTTTGGACGCTGGAGTTTAGTATTCAGTAGACCCCCTGCGTGAATAGAATTTTCGATGTCACCTGCCGCTTAGGTCTTGCTCCGTTTGGGTCGGCTTGTGCCCCCTAAATCCCCCATTCTGGGGGACTTTGAAACCGCAAGTCTTGGCTCAAAGTCCCTCACTTGTGGGGGGATTCAGGGGGCGTTTCCGGATTCGCGCAGGAGGTCTAGTCTTCGGTCATTGATTTTCAGTCCCAGGTCTAAAGTCTAAAGTCTAAAGTTCAACGTCTAAAGTCTAAAGTCCAAGCTCCTCTATACTTTACTCAAAACTTTTCTAGCTCACCGCCAATGACTGGGCAAAGTATTTGCGATACAGGTGACAGCTTGGTACAACGTGCTGGTCGCGAATCTTGACCAACCCCTTGCTTTGAAGTTTGAAAGACTGAACGGCTTCTAGCTCGATCGGGGTCGGAGACAACACAACTCGCTTGAGCGCCTCTACCAGTTCGGGGTATTTCTGCAAATCCCACAGCAGGTTTCTCAAATGGGGGCTATAGATACTTTCGGTGGAGATGGCGTTTTCATTGAGTTGTTCGAGGGTGACCTCTTCTAGACTGAGGTGATGTAGCGCCAACTGTACCAGATAAGGACTGCCCCCCACCAGCGTCAGCAAATCGTCAGCGCAGGTTTCGGGTTGTTCTAGTCCATATCGCTGGGCCAGATCGCAGATTTGCTCTTGGGTAAAGGTTGGTAGCTCGATCGCCAGCCCCGCATTAAAGGGCGATTGGTGCATATTTAGCGGCACGTAGACTTCGGTAGAATGCACCAGCACGAGGCGCAGTTTTTGCCAGAGATCACTTCTACCATCGCCATAGCGGGCTTTTTCGTACCAGGCTCTCAACATGCCAAAAAAATCGGTGGCAATTTCGGGATATTCAAACACCACATCGACTTCATCAAACGCCAGCACCAAAGGGGTCTCGACCTCTGACAAAATGTAGTTCTCAAAGTAGTTGGTGCAGTTGTAGCTGTTGCCAAACAGATCGTCCCAATGCTTCTCTAGCTGGTTGGGGAGGCCCAGGCTCTGAGTGACAACGGCACAAAACCACTGCAAAAAGCGCTTCAAATCAGTGAACACAGTCGAGTCGGCCAGTTGCAGGCTGGAAATGGCCGTAGCAAATCGCTGATCTCTGGCTTGAGAAAGTACTCTGGCGACGAGGGAAGTTTTTCCCATTTGGCGGGGAGCTTTAATTCTCAACAACGCCCCTGGTTGAAGAATGGTGTCGTAGGCCAATGTCTCGATCGGGGGCCGTTCGACATAAAAGTTGGAGTCTAGCGGTAGTTGACCACTCAACAATACTTGCTGCCGATTTCCCCCCAGGGAGTCTGAGTCCGCATAATCTTCGGCTCCTAACGTCAGGTCAAACGCCCGAAAGTAGTTTTCTAACGTCTGCTGATCGACCGCAACTTTACGACTTCTCACCCGGGCCAACGTGTTGGGGCTAAGTCCGGTACGATCGCTCAATTCTTGCAGTGTATAGGGCTTTCCAAAATTGCTTTGGCTGACCGATCGTTGCTCTGCGGTCTGCAATCGTTGCCACCCTTTTGAGCTTAGGATGATTCCTCGTTTTCGCTTGATTTGATGAGGGCGTTGCGACATGCGGGTAAAGGGGGACGACACAGAAGAAACCGGATGACCATGAAAGGAGCATTCTAATACGATTTCACCCTGTCGTTGCACCGTACAGGACAGTTTCCAGGTTCAAAGAATGATCACTTTGTACGGAGATAGAAAAGTTGTTGAGCGGTTGATCAAGCTAACTGGCAAACTCGACAAGTTTCTTCTGTGATGCAGCATTACAATTTAATTGTCTGGCTTTTAAGAGTAAGAAAAAGGGAGAATAGGCGATCTTAAGTTCATCAAAACCCTCTCGAAAGGTGAAGATTTTGCCGTTTTTTATCATCGCTTTTTATCCGCAGTGAGTGAGCTAAAAATTAACAATCATTGCCTCGTCACTATATCAGGCTTAAATTGTGGATCTGATTTGTTTTTTTAGGTTAAAACTATATAAATTACTTCAGGTCGGAGTTAATACTTCAAGTATCTAATTGTGATGCGCCTAAAATAGTCATCATTTATCAGAAGCCAGCTTATTTCCTGCAATTTTTGCTCACCGTTTGAAGTGAAAGATCGCGCTGCATCAAGTTTGGCACTCGCTCTTGTCTTGAGTCTTTTTCTAACTTGTGTGCTTAACTAGTGATCTTGAGTAGTCAAGGATTCCCTTGAGATGCAAGCTGTATAAAGGTAGCAAAACTCACTTTACTTACCTCAGTAGTATGATTAGATCTAAGTAAGAAGCCGAGTAGTGTAAGATGTAGCTTTCCAGCTTCCCCCTACCAAGATCTGTGCATCAAGATCGGTAAGGTAATTTTTGTCAGATCGGCGATCGCTGAAACCAGAGTTCCTGAGTTTGTAACTACCTTCAAACAATTCAAGGGTGCATGAAGAGTGACCATTATGAGAATCAAGAACCCAGGTAGCCCAGTATGCTCAATCAAGATAAGTCAAGACTGTAGCGGCCAGACTGTGACCCTGATGAAACGAAATAGTAGAGCTAACCTGATTGACTCAAGCGCGATCAGGGTGACGACTCCTGTTGAGCGCTTCTGCAACGTTCAAATTGATGATCTGCCCCTCAACAACCAGGATTGCGGTCAAAATTAGTGCGTGTAAACTGTTTCTTAAGTTGAGTTGTACACACGCTCTTTTTGCCCAAGTCTTATCGCTAAATCATTTTTTCGACGTTCTGTGACCGCTCTCTTAAATTTCCTTGAATAAACAAATGGCGACTATTCTAGTAATCGAAGACGAGGACATCATCCTTGATAATCTACTAGAGATTTTAGAGTTAGAAGGCTTTCAGTCGATCGGGGCAGAACACGGAGCCGCTGGGATTGCCAAAGCCAAAGCCTATCGACCCGATATCATTCTCTGCGATATCAGAATGCCCGAACTTGACGGTTATGGTGTCCTTGAAGGTCTACGCCAAGACCCTGACACGGCGACGATTCCGGTGATTTTTCTCAGCGCTAAGGGCGATCGTTCTGACGTTCGTCGCGGCATGAATTTAGGAGCCGATGACTATTTGACGAAGCCTTGTGCCATCGCTGACTTGCTAGAAGCTATTCAGTCACGCCTTAAAAAAAAAGCAGTCCTCTTACAGACTTATAGCCAGTCGTCGCACTCATTTTTGCAGTCGATCGCGCATACTGACTCGTTGACCAATTTGCCCAGTCGCTTTCTGCTTCACCAGCATCTTCAACGGGCGATGGAGCAGTCAAATCAAGAGCAGTCGATCGCGGTGCTCTGTGTCAATGTCAATCGGTTTAGAACCATCAATGCTACCTATGGTCATGGAATTGGCGACGAGTTGCTGCAAACGATCGGTCAGCGGCTTCAAAAAACTGTCCAATCAGCCAGTCTCATTGCTCGCATGGGTGCCGATGAGTTTGGGGTAGTTTTGACAAGCGTCCTTGATCAGCAAGCGGTTGCGGATGTTGCACAACTGATTTTGACGGCAGTGACAAGCCTCTATTCTCTCAAGGGACACGAGATCAGGGTGCAGGTCAGCATTGGGGTTGCCTTACATTCTCGACATGCCAAAAGTTCGGAAGAGTTGGTCTTGAGGGCAGAAACGGCGAGGCGCTGGTGTCAAAAGCAGGGACAGAGCAGCTATATGTTTTATAACCTGACGATGGATGCGGTGGAGGCCGAGCGGCGATTAATTGAGTCTGACCTGGGTAAAGCGCTTGAGCAGTCAGAGTTTCAGCTTTATTATCAGCCACAGGTCAACCTGATGACGGGTCAGATTGTGGGGGTGGAGTCGCTGATTCGCTGGTGTCACCCTCAGCGGGGAATGATTCCGCCGAATGCGTTTATTCCGGTTGCCGAAGAGATGGGGTTGATTATTCCGATCGGCGAGTGGGTGTTAAGAACGGCCTGTCTACAAGCGCAACAGTGGCAGCAGATGAGTCTTCAACCGCTTCAGGTCTCGGTTAATTTGTCGATGCGTCAGTTTCAGCAGGCGGATCTGGCGCAACGGGTGGCGCAAATTTTGCAAGAAACGGGGCTTGCTCCTGAGTTATTGGTCTTGGAACTGACTGAAACTTGTCTGATGAAGGATGTAAATTCGACGATCAAAACGCTGCGATCG
Organism: Phormidesmis sp. 146-20; assembly: GCF_052939475.1. NCBI lineage: Bacteria > Bacillati > Cyanobacteriota > Cyanophyceae > Leptolyngbyales > Leptolyngbyaceae > Phormidesmis > Phormidesmis sp. 146-20. The sequence goes on along the minus strand of NZ_JBJPHT010000004.1, from coordinate 225,211 downwards.
CTCAAGAAGATTGGTGTAGAAATCTCGATCGACGACTTTGGGACGGGCTATTCATCGCTCAATTATCTCAACCATTTGCCGATCGATACGCTCAAGATGGATCAGACGTTTGTGCGGGAGGCAACGGTCAACCGAGGGGCGGCAGCAATCTCGACCGCAATTATGGCGATGGCTCAAAGCCTGAAGCTAGAAGTGATTGCAGAAGGGGTCGAAACGCATAAGCAACTGCTCTTTTTGCGGGAGATTGGCTGTCAGGCTATGCAGGGGTTTCTCTACAGTCCGCCGCTCCCTGCGGATGAGTTGCAGCCGTTATTGAGAACCGATCGACGCTTACAGATGATCAGCGCTTGCTCTAAAGGTTGATGACGGCGGGTGGATGACTGCTTGACACTTGCTGGAATAGAAATGGGCATTGCAGATAACAGGGATGATCTGTGAGAAGCGTTCATCTTTTCGCCCCCTAAATCCCCTAATCTGAGGGACTTTGAAGGTTTGATTTCCCTCTGCACTGGGGACAATTCATTCCGTAATTCAGCAACACGCGATGTGCAACTAACTTGCCCTCATCCCAACCCTTCTCCCCAGGGAGAAGGACTTTCAAAACTTGTCCGATTCCCTCTCCTTGGGGAGAGGGCTAGGGTGAGGGCAGGTTATCTTCAAGCGTTTAGGAAAAGTTGCACATCGCGTAGCAACGTCTGGAAATGATATTAAAAACTTTGAGGTGAGATCGTCACGGATTAGAAAACAAATTCTTGACCCGATCCGGAAAGCTTCACCCGTTCCTCAACCTACGCTTAAATACGGAACTTTTGTATAAAGTAGCCAAGAAGAAGCTCAGCACTTAAAGCTGGCTTAAAGTCGTCTTAATAAATTCATAGAATGCTGAAATTGTAGTGATTTATACGCTCAAAATGTTGCGATCGAACGCTCGGTTTCTACTGACTCATGGTTTGCTGCTTCTGACGATGGCAGCGCTGCCGACTGCCGCTAAAGCAGGGGTATTAGTCAACAGCTTGACCATTCCTGGAGAATCCACTGACAAAAATCCTGGAAATGGTGCAAATGTCAATCGTCTCGGTTTTTTCTCAGACCTTTACTACGATCGCCACGAAGATGTCTACTATAGTTTGGCGGATCGGGGGCCGGGTGGCGGAACGATCGCCTACAACACACGGGTACAAAAGCTGTCTCTAAATGTAAATGCTCAAACGGGTGAGGTTGGAGGCTTTAAGCTGCTCGACACCATTCTGTTTACCAAAGAGGGGCAAAACTTTAATGGGTTGAACCCTAAAGTCTTGAATGGTGACTCAGCCAAATTGGGTCTGAGCTTTGACCCAGAAGGTTTTGTGGTGGCTCCAAACGGCAACTTTTATGTGTCTGATGAGTATGGGCCATCGATTAACGAATTTACGCCAAAAGGGGTGTTTGTGCGATCGCTGACCACGCCTGACAATCTGATTCCTAGAGAAGGAAAAACGCTCAACTTTTTTGACGGTCGCCCAACGATCACCACAGGTCGCCAAGACAATCGGGGCTTTGAAGGAGCGACGCTCAGTCCTGATGGCTCAAAGCTGTATGCGATGCTGCAAGATCCTTTGGTGAATGAAGGCGATCCGGATGGTCGCCGGGGACGCAACATTCGCATTGTGGAATTTGACACCCAAACTGGAAAAAGCACGGCTCAATATCTCTATCAGCTAGAAGACCGCGCCGACATCAACGATCGCATTCCGGGCACAACAGAAGACTTTGTCCCCAACGCTCAGGGACGCAACATCGGCATCAGTGCGATCACGGCGATCAATGACAAAGAGTTTTTGGTCTTAGAGCGAGACAATCGCGGCATCGGTGTAGAAGATGCGAAAGGCACAACTCCGGTGGGCAGCAAGCGCGTGTTTAAAATCAGTCTGGCAGGCGCGACCAACGTCCAAAACATCAGCCTCGCTGGGACGAACACACTTCCGAGTGGCGTGACCCCCGTCAACAAATCCCTGTTTCTGGATATTGCGGGGCTGCTTAAAACGGCAGGCATGAAAATTCCTGAAAAGATGGAAGGACTGGCGATCGGCCCCAAACTCAAAGATGGTTCCTATGCAGTTTTGGTGGGCACCGACAACGACTTTAGCGTCACCCAAAATAGTAGCGGTGTTCAATCTGATGTTTGCACTGGGGGCACTCAAGTTGCGCTGGATGCGGGCTGCCCGACTGGAGAAACGCTAATTCCAACCTTTCTGTACTCCTTTAAGGTGAGCGGTGACGACCTCAAAGGATTTGTCCCCCCGTCAAAAGTCCCCGAACCGACGACGGCGGGAAGCTTGGTGCTGCTCGGCTTAAGTGGATGGCTGCTTAAAAAGAGAGGCGGGCGATCGGGGGTTTAATACTTCGTCAAGCCAGGGGTGAGGGGTTGCCTTTGGCACGCTTCGCGAGAGGGATGAGGGATGAACAAATCCTGATGCTTTTTTCGTCCCTTGACTTTGAGACGACGGGCTTTAAACAACCTGTGCCGAGTCACGAACCCAATTTCAATGAGATCCCCAATCTCTTTTCAGAAAGCGGGGATCTTTGTTCTTACCCTGATTCAATATTTGGATTCAAAATTGGGCAGACGGCTAACTTCTAGGATCTTTGAGCCAAGTGACGAGAATTGTTCCAACTTCTCCCTTCATGGGCACCAGACTGATGAAAATAGTCGTGCTGCCTTTCTTGAGTTGGTAAAGATCACCACCCCCAAAGGCTCCCAGCTTAGTCACCCCTTCTGTGAAGATGGTATTCAATTCTGCTGCCAGAAAGGTGTTGTAAAAAGCATCTGGAGCTTGACCTGCTGAAAACTTTAGGCGATCGATGCCTTTTCTAGGCACTGCTGGTATTCCATTCTGAGCCTCTTCCTCGGTTGGAATCTGACCGAAAAAGAACTGCGGCTGCTCAAACTGGTCTACGGTGGGAATGTCTCCCTCCACGTTGTCCCGCCCCGGCGGAAAGACTGAACCAATCATCTCGACAAACTCTTCGGGAGGCACCACAGCCCCTTTGAGGGTAGAGAGATCCTGAATGCGCTCAGGAGCCAGCACGACGACCGTAGTACTACCATCTGGAAGCAAGCTGAGAAAGAGCGTCTGTTCGCCTTTGGAAACCTGAAAATACTTTGCGCCGCCTTCGTCTCCGGCTGGCTGAACGTTAAAGCCTTTTTTCTTGGGTTCAGATTGATAAAAGTTGGCGACAGCATCCAATGTGCCAGTGGCGATTCGGCAATTTTCGCCCAGTCCTTTGGCAAAGCAGTCGGGTGTAGACGGCTGAAAATGAGGAAAATCGGCGAAGGGATTGGTGACGTTTTCGTTTCTGCTGGCATTTGTCCCTTGCGCGGCAGGAGGAGTCGGCGTTTCTGTCGCTGGTGTAAGTTGTGGCAGCGTTTTTAAGACGGTGGGGCTAGTTGAGGGACGGTTAATTTTGGGCGTGGAGGGCCGGGTCGCTTTGGGAACCGTGACTCTGGGGGTGAGTTTGGTCTGAGCGCCTGCTTTGGTTGTGGGCAGTTGGGTGATTTTGACGGGAGCCTCTTTGTCTTCGGGCGGCTTTTTCTGCTCTTCAGGAAACGGGACAAACAAAAACAGGGCGTGCAGCCCCAAAGCGGCAAACAGCATCGGGCGAAATAGCGTCTGCAAAGGAGGCAGAGAGGGTAGAGGAAGAGATTTGATCATGAGCCGTTTTGCGGGGGTCTGCTTGGGAGGGAGGAAAGGTTGAGAAGTGGGCAACAGAACAATGTGAGCCTCAAAGACTCAGGATTGTTTGTTTACGGTGGTCAAAAACTTGTGGTCGATCGATTCCCTATTAACGATAGAGGATCTGTTGGCGATCCGGTTAGTCGTGGGTCATATTAGCATTGAATTTTTTCTATCTTCAGTAGATCAACTAGATTCCTCAGTCGATTTACTGATTTATCCTAAGTCGTTGAATTAGCAGCTACTTAGGGTAGCAACTCTCGATAACTACAACAAAACTTACAGCAATGTTGGTCTGATCAGTCAGCGTGATAAAACCTTTGTCAGTTTGCATTGATCAATATACAACCTTGGACAGAGTTGTAGCGACCTCAAATTCATCAAGATTCTATGCTGTAATGCGTTTCAGATTGTATTTAATCTTCCGTTCGCTAAAATTTAACTAAAGATTAAATAGAAATTAACCATTCATTATTCTTTCGTTTGTTTTGGCTTAACTACTTAAGTTGTAGGGTTGTCAGTGTGACTTCAGTATTAATTCGGTCTTTGTTGAGGACGAGGCACAATGTCATTTTCTACAACTGCTCTGCGTCGTGCTGTTACTGCCTCAGTGGTGACTGCTGCGATCGCATTTAGTCCCGTTTTGACCGCAATTGCTCAAGCGGTGACGCTCAATGGAGCGGGGGCAACTTTTCCGGCTTTACTTTATGACCGTTATCGCGCCGAGTTTCAGAAGAAAACAGGCATTTCAGTAAACTATCAAGCGGTCGGTAGTGGGGCTGGAATTCGTCAAACGATCGCGGGTGTGGTTGACTTTGGCGGCAGTGATGCAGCCATGACGGATGCAGATATTGCAAAAGTCCCACAAAAACGGGGCGGGATTATTCTCGTTCCCACGGCTGGAGGGTCTGTTGTTCCGATTTATAATCTTCCTGGCGTTCCGAATTTAAAGCTTGGCCGTCAAGTTTTGCCCGATATCTTTGCCGGGCGCATCACTCGCTGGAACGATCCCAAAATTGTGGCTGATAACCCTGGTGTCAATCTGCCCAACTCTGATATCAAAACAGTCGTTCGTGCAGACGGTAGTGGTACAACGTTTGTATTTGTGAATCACCTGAGTGCGGTTAGCCCTTACTTTAAAGGAAGAGTGGGTGTCGGCACGGCTCCTAAGTGGACATCTAACCCCTTAAAAGGGCGCGGAAATGCTGGGGTTTCGGCTCAAGTCAAGCAGACAGCTAACTCGATTGGCTATGTCGAGCAGTCTTATGCTGAGGAAAACAAACTGACCGTTGCTCAGGTACAGAGTAAGAAAGGAGAATGGCTCTCTCCTTCACTCAATGCAACCAATGCTGCGATCGGGTCTTTGACTCTACCCGACAACTTCCGCGTGTTCAACGGCGACCCGGATGCAGGCTACCCGATCACCGGCCTAACCTGGATGATGGTTTACAAGCAATATGACAGCCCAGAAAAATCTGCCGCAATCAGGAAGTGGATTGAGTGGGTGCTAACCGATGGTCAAAACATCAACAACACCCTCGGCTTTGCTCGCCTCAAACCTGCTGATGCCCAAAGGGTACTGCAAACTGTAAAGGATCAGGTAAAACCTTAGAAGCTCAAAGCATTTTGCTATCAATCGTGGGACGACTGGATGATAGCTTTTTGATTTTGATATCTGAAGTTCATCATTCAGCGTTTCAATACCAGACGATATTCAGGTTCATTTAATTTGTGATGTGAGGAATTTAGTACAATGTCTAGACTTTTCTGGAGTTTGCTGGGGATCGCTCCAGTTTCTCTGTGTTTTAGCGCGATCGCCGCAGTTGCGGCCGTCCCGGAAGCTCCTGTTCAACCAGAAGTTTCAACGACCCAATTGGCACAGGCAACCCCTTCAGTCAGTCAAGTGCTGAATCAGGTTGATGCGAATGCGCCCCTGGCTCAAGTCACGTCTGTCTCACAGCTTTCGGATGTGCGTCCCACGGATTGGGCGTTTCAAGCGTTGCAGTCTCTAGTTGAGCGCTATGGCTGTATTGCAGGCTATCCTGACAAGACCTATCGCGGCAATCGGGCCCTGACTCGCTACGAATTTGCGGCTGGGGTGAATGCGTGTCTCGATCGCGTCAACGAACTGATCGCGGCATCGACGGCTGATTTGGTCAAAAAAGAAGATCTCGCCACCCTGCAAAAACTGCAAGAAGAATTTGCGGCTGAGTTGGCGACGATTCGCGGGATGGTCGATTCGCTCGAAGCCCGCACCACAACGCTCGAAAAGCAGCAATTCTCAACCACCACCAAACTCGCTGGAGAAGTTATTTTCTCCGTAAGCCAGGCTTTTGGCGATGAACGAGCCATCAACTCAGATGTGCAGCGCGTCATTGATTTTCCAGGCACCTCGGCAGCCGCTCGAAACACAGCGATCACGAATGCGATCGGGGCGGGTGCTGCTAGAAATGTCCAAGACAATACCATCCTTGCAACTCGCGTTCGTCTCGCACTGGATTCTAGCTTTACGGGACGCGATCGCCTGAGAACTCGTCTGCAAGCCAGAAACATCACTTCTTTTAGTGGGGCGGTGACCAACACCAACATGACCCGCCTGGGCTATGACGGCTCTAACGAAAACACCGTTGAATTAAACCGTTTGGAATATCGCTTTCCCCTCGGCGACTTAACGACTGTTTTCGTCGGAACAGGCACCAACGATGGTTTGGAGTTCAACGATTCAGTTCCAACATTAAGTCCTGTAGAATCGAGCGGTTCTGGAGCGATTTCTCGATTTGGGCGCTACAACCCGATTTTTAGAGCCTCTACCGGAACGGGGGTCATCATCAACCAGAAGTTTGGCCCAGAATTTACGGTAGGAAACAAACTCACCTTATCGCTGGGCTATCTGGCTCCCACAGGGGACGCACAAGATCCGACGGTCGATCGTGGCTTGTTTAACGGCAGTCATGCAGCCCTGGCACAGCTTGTGTTTCAACCAACTCCCAACATCGGGCTGGGGGTCACTTACGTCAACGCCTATTACAGCACCGGAGCGGGCATTTCGGGCAGTACAGGCAGCGGCTTTGCAAACAATCCGTTTAATAGCTCACAACAAACGGACGCTTCGACCACGGCGACCGCAGCCCAGAGATTAACCAACGTTCCGACGACGACCAACGCGGTTGGACTACAAGGCAGCATTCGCTTAAGCTCTAAATTCATTGTTTCGGGCTGGGCAGGTGTTACGGATGCTAAAGCAGAACGGCGCGTCATTGGGGGCGGATCAGCGATCGATCCCTTTGTCCGTCGGGGAGACAAAGCCACTATTTGGAACTGGGCCGTCACGCTGGCGTTCCCTGATTTGCTCAAGGAAGGCAACCTGGGCGGCATTGTCTTTGGGATGCCTCCAAAAGTGACCGACAACGATTACGGATTAAACAATCGCACCGCGACCAGCGTCCGTCGAGAAGATAGCGACACGTCATATCACCTGGAAGCGTTTTATCGCTATCGGCTGAATGACAACATCGCGATCACACCCGGCTTGTTGGTGATTTTTAACCCAGAACACAACAGCGCCAATGACACGATCTACGTGGGTACGTTGAGAACGACGTTTACCTTCTAATCCACGGGCGGGAGAAGGTGAAATCAGGACTGTTTTAAGCGCCTGCAATCCACTTTCTCCCCTGTCCTTTATTGAGGTTGAATGACTCATGACTGTTGACCCCGTTGAATTGAGCGATCGCTCCACTCCCAGCCTGCTTACCAGCGAACAAGACACGTCCTGGTTAGATCAAGGATTTGCGCGTATGGTTCAAGGAATCGCCCTGGCGACGGTGGCGATTTTGTTTTGGATGGGGTGGGTGATTTTTGTTGAAGCAAAACCTGCCATTCAAGCGTTTGGATTAGGATTTTTGACGCGCCAAGAATGGGATGTAAACGAGCTTCAATTTGGGGCTATCACCTATATTTATGGAACGCTGATCAGTTCGGCGCTCGCCCTTCTCATTGCCATCCCCGTCGGGCTGGCAGTGGCTCTGATCACGAGTGAAAACTTTTTGCCGCCGTGGGTACGATCGCCCCTCAGTTTCTTGATTGAGCTAATCGCGTCGATTCCCAGTGTGATTGTGGGCTTTTGGGGTATTTTGGTTTTGATTCCATTCCTCAAGCCATTTCAATTATGGTTATATCAGCAGTTCAGTTGGGTGCCTTTGTTTAGCACTGAAACCTTTGGGCCGAGTGTATTTGTGGCGGGTGTAATTTTATCGGTGATGATTTTGCCCACGATCGCTGCGATTAGTCGAGAAGTTCTGTTATCCATTCCTCGCGATTTGAGAACGGCATCAATGGCACTGGGCGCAACTCGTTGGGAAACCATCTTTTCGGTATTACTTCCGTCGAGTGCTTCAGGAATCATTGGAGCGATCATGTTAGCGTTAGGTCGAGCATTAGGCGAAACGATGGCCGTAACGATGGTAATTGGCAACTCTGATCAGTTGAGTGTGTCACTATTCGACTCAGGCAATACCATTCCTGCCATTCTCGCCAACCAATTCCCTGAAGCATTAGAGCAAATTCACATCGGATCGTTAATGTATCTGGCGCTCATTCTATTCGCTCTAACATTGCTCGTAAATATTGGGGCCGTCTTTTTAGTGCAAGTCTTCAGCTTCAAAAACAACTAGGTTGATTACTAAATTTACTACTGAAAATACGCTGATCATTTCCTCCCTCCTCCCTCCTCCCTCCTCCCTCCTCCCTGTTTCAATGGATCAAGAACTGACCAAACCCCTACCCGCTACCCGGACTCTCTTCACCTATGGGATGACCGCGATCGCTTTCCTGCTCACCGGGCTGGCACTGCTTCCCCTGCTGTCGATTTTGTTTGAAATTCTTAGCAAAGGCTTGCCTCATCTCAAGTGGGAGACTTTTACAGCCCTGCCTGCTCCTGTTGGCGTTGAGGGGCCCAATGGCTTTGGAAATGCGATTTTGGGAACGATGCTCATGGTGAGTCTTGCGGCTCTGATTAGCGTTCCGATCGGCGTATCGACTGCGGTGTATCTATCTGAATTTGGGAAGCAAACCTCGATCGCTCGGACGATTCGTTTTGTGGTATCAATTTTGAGTGCTGTGCCGTCGATCGTCGTAGGCGTTTTTGCATACGGTGTAATTGTTGTAACGACGAAATCTTTTTCTGCATTCGCAGGCAGTTTTGCGTTGTCGATCATTATGTTGCCGATTATCGTTTTAGCAACTGAGGAAGCATTGAAGCTCGTTCCGGTTCCCCAACGGCTTGCGTCTGCTGCTCTGGGTGCAAACTCGATGCAAACTACATTCCGAATTGTATTAGCGTCCGCATTACCGGGGATTACGACTGGCATTCTGTTAGCGATCGCTCGTGCCGCAGGTGAGACGGCTCCTTTACTGTTAACCGCTCTCTTTAGCCAGGGCTGGATCGAAGGACTCAGCGGGCCGATCGCGTCCCTTCCAGTCTTGATTTACAACTATGCCAACTCCGCCGCCAACGAACAGTATCAGTTAGCCTGGAGCGCCTCTGTCATTTTATTGGGAATGGTTTTGATCACCAACATTTTGTCACGCCTGATTACTCACAAAAGCTCACCTTCTCGTTAAGTTATGCAACCTAGACTCGATCGCTCCCTCACTTCCAATAAAGACAGTTCACTCGCGCTTTGTGTGCAAAATTTGAGCTTTTATTACGGCGATCGCAAAGCAGTAGAAGGCGTTTCGATGGACATTTATTCCAGTCAGGTGACTGCGATTATTGGCCCGTCTGGCTGTGGCAAATCGACTTTTATCAAAGCGCTCAATCGAATTGGTGAACTAGAAGGCAACGTGCGGGTTGAGGGACAGGTCAAATTTTTTGGGCAAGACATCTACAGTCGGCGCGTGAACCTCAATCGACTGCGGCAACAAATCGGCATGGTGTTTCAAAAGCCCAATCCCTTTCCGATGAGCATTTACGACAATGTGGCTTACGGGGTGCGGGTGTTTAGCCGTCCGTCGCGATCGACCCTGGATGAAATCGTCGAAACTGCGCTGCGAGGAGCAGCCCTCTGGGATGAGGTCAAAGATAACTTGAGCAAATCGGCTCTGGGCTTATCTGGTGGTCAACAACAGCGACTTTGTATCGCTCGATCGCTCTCCGTCAAACCCAAAATTCTGTTAATGGACGAGCCTTGTTCTGCGCTAGACCCGATCGCCACCATGAAGATCGAGGAACTGATTCACCAACTTAGAGAAGAGCTGACGATCGTCATTGTCACTCACAACATGCAGCAAGCTTCTCGCGTCTCCGACTACACGGCCTTCTTTAGCACCGACGAAAGCCGCATCGGTCAGCTAGTCGAAATGGGCACCACCACCGACATCTTCACCGCCGCCACTAATTCTCGAACTCGCGATTATGTCGAAGGGCGATTTGGTTAGCGTGACGTGAATTCAGTGAAGTCTCTCGCTGCGGTTGGCCGTTCGGGAAAGCAAGCTAAATTCTCTAAGAGTGAGGGACTTTGAACTCTAATGTTAAATAAAGTCCCCTAAAATTGGCAGCTTGAGGGGTAGAAGCGCTGAACACCAAAGCGAAAAGCTTGGTCGAATTTACGTTTGGGTAGATGAATTTATTTGGATTACTCGATCGCTAGAGAGACTCGATCGCCGCCCACATCTCGCAGCACGCCCAGGGTTTTCACGACTTTTTCGTAAGGAAGGGCTTTGTCTGCCTTGAGCACAATGCTGCCTTTGGGATTCTTTTGAAAGTAAGTCACAACTTGTTGAGCGACTTGAGCCTCATTCACATTAGCAGTGTCGATGAGGACTCGTCCCTGTCGATCCAAACCAATCACCAGAGGATCTTGAGGTCTTTCTTTATTCGTTCCTTTGTCTGTAGTCGGTAGTGATGCGTCTACTGCCTGAAAGTTGGTCAGAGACATGGAGACGAGAATGAAGAAAGTGAGAATCGTCATGATCACATCCATCATCGGAACCAGATTCACTTCTGGCATTTGTGATCCTTGTTTTTGGTGTTTAAATTTCATGTCTGGTAGCGTTGTTCAGAATGGAATCAAGACGGTTTCTAACTGCAAACGGATAAGTCTAAAGTCTTCACATGAGCGGGGTCTGAGGGATATGTCTCATCGCCCAACAAGGCCAGCAAGGAAGCCAGTCCTACAAGAGTTTCCAGCAGTTAAACCGTTCGCTCCAGGGCACAGGCGATCGACAGCACTCCCAACGGCACCATGACCGGCCCACCTTTACTGACCATATCGAACAAATTGGACATAATTTAAGGATGCTCTCTACCGAGTAATCTTAGATACGGAACTTCGATAGGCACACCCCTACTACAATAGCGGAAGTTCTCTCTAAGACTGGTTAAGGGTAGGTAAGGGCGATCGTAAGCCTACGTTAAGCTCTGATTTTTGCTCGACATCAATGGCTAGAACGACGCTTCCAAAGGAACTATTCTTTCTAAAATTCTGCAAGTATGGATGTCAACTGTCTGAACCGCCGAACCCTGTTCTAATCGTCACTCGGTTACGGGTTTTCTTAAAGATTTCACCTGACTGCGCTTGATCTTGCTCTCAAGGCGTTTTTTCTGAGAACTGCGCGTGGGCTTGGTGGGTTTGCGTCTGCGAGGAACGATCGTCACCGATTTGATCAAGTCCCTGAGTCTTTTTAAGGCTTCTTCTCGATTTTGCTCTTGGCTGCGATGCTCTTGAGCTTTGATCACGACCACGCCTTCCTGGGTGATGCGCTGATCTTTGAGGTCTAAAAGGGCAGACTTGAGGCGATCGGGCAGCGACGAAGCTCCAATGTCAAATCTTAGATGAATGGCACTCGCTACTTTGTTGACATTTTGCCCTCCTGCCCCCTGAGAGCGGATCGCAGTCATTTCGATCTCACTTTCAGGGATGGTGATGTGTTGGGTAATTTGCAACATGCCCGGAGGGTTGGATTAGCTTTAGCGGTTGAATCGACGTTGTTTTTGTTTAGCCAGAGCTTTACGCTTGCGTTTTTCGATCGGGGTCTCAAAGTGGCGGTGCTTCCGCATGTCGGGGAAAATGCCCGCTTTAGAGACTTCGCGCTTAAAGCGACGCAATACAGAATCAATTCTTTCGTCTTCGCCTGGAATGACTTGAGTCATAGAAATCTCCGAGTGAGTGAACTGTAGGGGTGATCAAAGTGAAGCGGACTGCAAACATCCGCCCCTAGACAAACTAAGACGGCCTAATGTCTAATTCTAATAGCGACGCGGCGATCGATTGCCACCCCCCGCAGGCCCCCGATCTTCGCGAGGCTTGGCTTTGTTCACTTTCAGGTCGCGCCCCATCCATTCTGCTCCGTCGAGGGCGGTAATAGCAGCTTCTTCTTCGGCATCACTGTTCATTTCGACGAACGCAAAGCCCCGCATCCGTCCAGTTTCGCGGTCAGTAGGGAGTTGCACTCGCTTGACCGTTCCATATTCAGCAAAGATCTCAGTCAGGTCTTCTTGTTTGACCTCGTAAGAGAGATTGCCGACGTAAATTGACATGAGAAAGTCTCCAAAAATCAAAAGCGGGTGAACTTCTCTTCGGAGAGACGCGCACCAACGCACGACACAGCCGAGTCGAATTTTCTCACGCTAACATGCATAAGCTGAAAATACGATAGAATTCGCAGATTTCTTTACTAGAAGATTTGGAACCACTCGCTAATTAAACATTTTTTCACTCGTCTTGATTCAAGTGTACTATGAATGAAACTAATTTTTGACCGTTTGCACGCCCATTATTTAGGCCATTTTTAGGCAAGTATGGCTAATCTACTCTTGATTGAAAGTCCTGGCAAATCTAAAAAACTCAGCCAAATCTTGGGCGCAGGTTGGACGGTGAAAGCCAGTTTGGGGCATGTGCGCGAGTTGGCAAATGATGGTGAAGATTCTCTAGGATTTGATTTGATGGGCGATCGCGTCCAGTGTCGCTATGAACCGAGGGGCGATCGCGCTAAAAAGGTTCTGGCAGACTTGCGGCAAGCGGTCAAACAGGCGGATGTGGTTTATATCGCCACTGATCCTGATCGCGAAGGGGAAACGATCGGTTGGCATTTGCAGCAAGAACTGCGGCTCAAAAATCCTCGGCGGGTGGTCTACAGCGAAATTACTCCGGCGGTGGTGAAGAAAGCGATCGCCGCTCCTCGATCGTTGGATCAAGCCTTGATTGATGCGGGACGCGCTCGTGACTGTCTCGACAAACTGGTGGGCTACAAAGGCAGCAAGCATGTCGTCTGGAAGCTCAACAATGGGGCAAAGTCAATGGGACGGGTTCAAAGTGCCACGCTGCATCTGTTGTGTCAGCGAGAGCAAGAAATTTTAGCCTTTAAGCCACAGGACTATTGGAGTGTATGGGTGGACTATGCCGAAGGGTTCAAAGCTTTTTATCGACGCAGTTTGAATCCGACGAAAAAAGCAACCCCCTCCCCCGACGATGCCGCAGAGGGCAAAGAAGCACCTGAATCGGATCGCGTCACGTCTCAAGCCGAAGCCGATCGACTGGTGGCGATCGCGCAGTCCTCTCTCCATCAGGTGGTGCAGATTGAGCGCAAAAACACGACCCAATCTCCGCCGCCAGCCTTCATTACGTCTACGTTGCAGCAAGCGGCGGGGGCTAAGTTAAAGCTGAGTCCAGATGCCACGATGAAGATCGCTCAGTCGCTTTATGAAGGCGGACATATTACCTACATGCGAACGGATTCGGTGATGTTGTCTGAGCAGTTTCGTCTCGCAGTGCGGCAGTTTCTCGAAAAGCACGATCGCGACAATCTACCCACGCGATCGACGCAGCACCGCTCTAGTCAGACGGCTCAAGAAGCGCATGAGGCAATCCGGCCGACGGCGGTCGATCGCACGCCTGCACAGCTTAATCTTTCTGGAGAAGCTGCCAAACTCTATGACCTGATCTGGAATCGGGCGGTTGCGTCTCAATGTGCCCCGGCTCAAATCGCCAAAACCCGTGTGGTTACCCAGTCCGGTGAGGCTTATTGGGAAGCAAGGGGGCAGATTCTCACATTTGCAGGCTACACCTGCTATTGGAATAATCTCAGCAGCGATTTGGAGTTGCCCAACCTTCAACAAAATCAGTCTTTGACGCTCAAGCAAGCTGGCTCCGAGCAGAAACAAACTCAGCCACCGCCGCGCTACACCGAACCCAAGCTCGTACAACTAATGGAACGCAAAGGCATCGGTCGCCCCAGTACCTATGCGCCGACGGTGAAGACGCTCAAAGATCGAGAATACGTTCAAGTCGTGAAAGCCAAATTGCAGCCGACGGCTTTGGGCATGGAGTTAGATGCATTTTTGGTGAAAGCTTTACCGGATTTAATTCAACCTGAATTTACGGCTCAGATGGAGTCTGTTCTTGATCAAATTGCTGCCGGAAAACAAGACTGGCAACGCTACTTGACTGACTGGCATCGCACCTATTTTGAACCTGCTTTAACTCAAGCGAAATTATTCATTCAAACGAGCTTTCAGAGTTCGCATCCTTCGACATTTGGCGGCTACAGCGCAGAGGGAAGCAGCCCATCTAAAAAGTCACCGTCTGCAAAATCTTCGACGGTCAAATCTTCCAAATCTTCTGCAACGATCGCTAAATCTCCTAGCAAATCTTCGACTAAATCGACGACCGCTCACTCCAATAAAACACCCAGCAAAACGTCTAGTAAGCCTAAATCTTCAGTTAAATCTTCGACAAAGCCAGCGACTTCTAAAGCTAATTCATCTTACAAACCACGATCGCCTGACTCAATCGCTGACTCTCTCACAGATGCGCCCTGTCCGGTTTGTGGAGCCTTGTTAGAGCGATATATCTACACCAAAGACGGTCAAGAAAAGACGATGTTGAGATGTACGATCGCCGAAAATCGTCGCGGCAAATGTAAAGAAGTAGCGTTTTTTGACTCTCGTGGTCGGTTTTGGTCACCCAAGTTTGGAGAGTTAAATGTTGAGTTGATTTAATGTCAATTTGATGAAGTTCTTTCACTTCGTTGCTTAGAGCTTTTGCCCCTCAAGCTGCCAATCTGGGGGACTTTTGAAAAGATAATAATTTAACGTGAATTCGATAGAGTTTTTTCGCTTCGGTATTTAACGCTTCTGCCCCCCAACCCCCCAAATCTGGGGGACTTTCGGACAGGATTTCTTGCTCAAAGTCCCCCAAACTTGGGGGATTTAGGGGGCTGCCTGGAGTGATCGCCACAGCGAGGGATTTCATCGAATTCACGTTTTTTTAGAGTAAAGGCTTGAAGAATTTGAGACGATCGCTATCTTCTTTCAGGCAATTCAAACACGATTTCAAAGCGCTGATTGGGAAACAATCGTCGATAAACGTTCAGGAATTCTTCAGCATCCGATCGTTTTTTGTAGCGATCCAAAATAATCCACTGAGGCGAAACAAACCGCACGATGACCCACGGCTTTAGCCGCTCTCCATAAGTCATAATAATGAAGTCTCCTTTGAATCGAAGGAAGTACAGCCAGCGCGGGAACTGTCCAGGTCGAAGCGTTGGCTTTTGAGTTTATATTCTCACTGATTGCTACTTATGTAAAGCAAATTGCTACTTATTTTATGACAATCGATGCCTCATACTCTCGTACCATTGGACGGTGGCTCAAAAGCAAAATGACAACATCAAAGCCCGCTTCGGAGAGGCTGTCCGACAACGCAGGAGAGAGCTAAGTATCTCCCAAGAGCAATTAGCTGGACGGTCAGGATTTCATCGCAGCTACATTTCAACTGTTGAGTTAGGGATGCGGAACCCGACATTAGAAAACATTGAGAAATTTGCGGAGGCTTTGGAGATTTCGATCGCCGATCTCTTCACAAAATACGGCATCGAGATCAAAGACCAGTAGACACTAACTACTTCATCCCTCATCCCTCATCCCAAAACTCTCTTTTACAGGGTGACGCAGAGCGGTAAAATGAATTGCCGAACGTTCTCCCCTAAACACACTCATGATCTCCAGTAATGATTTTCGACCTGGCGTTAGCATCGAGCTAGACGGTTCTGTCTGGCGGGTCGTTGAATTTTTGCACGTCAAGCCAGGCAAGGGATCTGCCTTTGTTCGCACCAAGCTGAAAAACGCGCAATCAGGCAGCGTCGTCGAGCGCACCTTCCGGGCTGGGGAGACTGTGCCGCAAGCCAATCTGGAAAAAAGCACCATGCAGCACACCTACAAAGAAGGTGATCAATATATCTTCATGGACATGGAAACCTATGAGGAAGGACAACTCAGTGCCGCCCAGATTGGCGATCGCGTCAAATATCTCAAAGAAGGCATGGAAGTCAACGTCGTCAAATGGGGCGAACAGGTTCTAGAAGTCGAACTGCCCAACTCCGTCACCCTCGAAGTCACCCAGGCTGATCCCGGCGTAAAAGGCGACACCGCCACAGGTGGAACCAAACCCGCGATCGTCGAAACAGGGGCTCAGGTCATGGTGCCCCTCTTTATCTCAGTTGGCGAAAAAATCAAAATCGACACCCGCAACGATACCTACCTGGGTCGCGAACAAAGCTAAAAGTTTGAGTTTTGAGTTTTGAACGGCGCTCAGAGAATCTACCAATCTTCTCATCTCAGCCCACCCAGGTCTTCTCACTCAAAGCTCACCTCAGCACGACCGAACTCAAAACTCTTTTAAAACTGGAGCGATAGAAACTGTGCCACTGGACTTAAACGAACTCCGCGAATTGTTGACGGCTCTCAATCAAACCGATATCGCAGAGTTGACGTTGAAGAGTGATGATTTTGAGTTGACCGTGCGGCGAGGAATGCGAAGTGACACCAGACTGCCCCAGACGAGTGTGAGCGATGTGACCGCTGGCTTGCCCACTTCGGCGATTTCTCCAAGTTACCAGGGAGCCGCTCCCCTTCCCATGCCCGAAGTTCCTGTGGCTAGTCCGATTTCCAGCCCTTCGGCTCCCCCTCCCAGCGGCGATCGCCGCTTTGTCGAAATTCTCTCTCCGATGGTGGGCACCTTTTATCGCTCTCCGGGCCCCGATGAGCCGCCGTTTGTCGAAGCAGGCGATCGCATTCGATCGGGTCAAACGGTCTGTATCATCGAAGCGATGAAGCTGATGAACGAGATCGAAGCAGAAGTGTCAGGCGAAATTGTCGAAATTTTGGTACAAAACGCTTCCTCTGTGGAGTACGGACAGCCCTTGATGCGAATCAATCCTACGTAGATTCGATAGAATTCGCTGCAAATTTTTCACCTAAAAAAGCCCCTAAATTCCCCACAAGTGATTTGTGCTGTCTTTATAAAGACAAGGCTATACACTCTCACAAAACTTTATTCTGTAAAATTACGGTTTGTGTATTGTGGAAAACACGGGTGGCTCTGTGAAGTTTCCAAGAAGCCTGTGTTAGCGAATCGATAACTCTATTGCTATAGAGAAGTCATCTGGCTAAAATCTGGGGATCACATTCATCCTGTCGTCGCATTGACATGAAAACAGCAAAGCCTGTCCCCCAGGAAGTCGTCCAACAAGTTGCTGATTACTTTAGTGTTTTGGGAGAGCCGATGCGTCTCCGCATTTTGAATCTGCTGCGAGATGGTGAAAAGTGCGTTCAAGATCTCGTAGAAGCCACGGACACGAGTCAGGCAAATGTGTCTAAACACTTAAAGGTGATGCTTCAGGCTGGCATTCTCACACGTCGCACCAAAGGCACCCTGGCTTACTACTGTGTGGAGGATGAGTTGATTTTTGAGCTTTGTAATCTGGTATGCGATCGCCTTGCCAGCCGCATTGAGCAACAAGCCAGACACTTTCGCGATTTCACCCTGGCCAGCAAGCGATGAGAGAAGGCACCTGAGTTCTAAGGATCGTGAATCAATCTGGCGAATGCTGTTAGCCTCACAAATGCCTTCGGCAACGTGGCTATCAAAACAAAACCCGCAATCGCGGGCTAAATGGCTAATTTAACGTGAATTCGATGAGAGTTTTTTCGCTTCGTTGTTCACGGCTTCTGCCCCCCAAGCTGCCAATTTTAGGGGACTTTCAGAGAGGAATTCTGGTTCAAAGTCCCTCACTCGTGGGGGATTTAGGGGGCGTTCCTGGATCTAAAAGCGAAGCGAAGCGTTCCTCAAACTGACGTTAATTTAATTCACAACCCTGAGTTTAGAACTCTACTTTTCTGCTTTCTCAAATCCCTGACGGGTCATCGGCTGATCGAGCATCAATCCTTCGCCGCCCAGCGTTTCGAGTGGTTTGCCCTCAACTGAGAGAAAAACGGGCGCATTAGGGTCGGCACTGGTCGCAGTATAGAGAATCTGAGCTACTCGACCCACCATCGCAGCGCTGCCGCCACCCGCTGTAAAGGATTGAGACAAATCGACGTGGATGCCATCTGGTTTGACCTTGAGACTGCGAAGCTGCGTCCCTGGAGGAATGACTGAGGTGAGAGTTTTGTCGGGGGTTTGGGTGAGGAGGGTTTCGATCGCCACCGTTAAAGTCGCTTCAGTCCGATCGTCGGATTTGAGCTGGATGGGGACTGGGGTCGGTTTCAGTTCGCCCTCGGCATCTTTGAGGTAATAGATCTCAGCCGTTTTTTGCTTAGGGACGGGAGCCACTTTGGGCTGAGGCTTTTGGGTTTGTTGAATTGGGGCAGGCGGCGGGGCGGGTTGGCTAGATGGAGACGGTTGGGACTGCTCGATCGGCGCTTCTGCCGTTTTCTCGACTGCGGAATGCCACGCCAAAAATGCGGCTGCGCTGCCTCCGGTCACCACTAGCGCCGATAGACCTGCGATGACTCCAACTGGAATGCGGCGATTGGGCTGTTGATCTTGCATATGATAAATCTCCTAGAGGTTGGCTTTGACATTGACAAAGGATCGTCAAGGTGAGTATGCGGAGAAGCGTGTGACTCAATACAATCGTAGCGGTCTGAATTTCGGAAGTTTTAGAAAAACGTTACTTTTTGGGATCAGGTCTGACCTGCATAAACGCGGCCAATTGTAGCTGAGTCGGAGTTATCTGCAATTTTAGAACTCGTGCCGTAATTTGGGACTTTTCTAGCTGACGAAGATCAAAACGATCGAACACACGCGCGATCGCGCCCACAATTTGTTTGGGAGCAGGCTGACCGTTGGCCAGAAGGGTGAGATTCTCCAGTCGTAGCGATCGCCCTGAAATAATCTGCGGTTCTGCTTCGGCGACGATCGCCAGCTTTTCGGGGTAGCCTTGCTCTTGAAGTTCAACCTGTAGACGAATGCGCTGATTGGGCAAAAAAGTGACTTGTGGATTGACCAGATCGTAGCGTTCGGCTTGTTGGGCTTCGCTGCGTCTCAAAAATCCGATGCCCAAATTACGAAGTCGCGCAGTCACCGTGGGCGATCGCAGTGCGCGATTAATATCGTCTGACTTGAGAACGAGCCGCACCCCTGCCTGAATCGGTTCTGCTAACTTGAATCGTCTGCCTCTGCGCTGAAGGGCGATCGGGTCGGTTTCTAACTCTAATGCTTCAATCCGAACTTCTTTGACTGGAAAAAGTCCCCGCCCGGCGACTCGAACGCGATCGACTTTTCCATTCAAAATCTGATAGCTTGGGGCATTGTCCACCCGAACTTTTAGCTGCTCAACTGAGACAAACTGAGAGCGGATAGTCTTTTCAGCGAGGCGATCGACGATCAAACCAGTCGGAGACACCAATCCAATCAAACTGGATAAAACGATCGTCAAAAATTCCATTACGGCTCAAACGCGGGAATCATCTCTGCATCTCAAATTCGGTATTTCTGCTTTTATTTGTTATTTTTGCTGATTATAAAGTCGAACTGAACTTAGCCCAGTGGTGATGGTGGTGAGACATAATAGATTTTTAACTCGTACAGCGTCTATCTTAATGCTTGGGGCTGGTTTTCTCTTGATTACCTTGGGAAAATATTTGAGGTATCAATCTCCTCTCTTCAATCAGTGGACAGGTAGCATTCAGAGCCAGTTTGATGACGTACCTGGAGCTGGATTATTTCTTCTGGTTCCTAGTTATCTCACAATCACAATAGATCTGATACTCACTGGAATAGCTATTTCAGGAATGTTTCTCATGTGGAGCACGGCAAGAAGAAGAAATCCTCTGTTGAGAATTGTTTTACTTTTAACAGGTAGCCTTCTTGCATCTTCTGCCTTGGCAGCTTTTAACTCTGCTTGGGATAGTTTCAGATGGTCATTCTATACACTTGCCGTTGGACAGATCCTATGGGGTTCTGGACTAGTGTGCAATATCATAGCGATTTTTAACTCAATTAAATACAGCAATGGTAATAGATAAACCAAGCCCTAATATCGTTTACTATCACAGCATGAGCAGCGGTTTACAAAGCCTTCCTAGCGCCACCAGATCTGTGAACTCTTAACCAATGAACGCTTTACTACACACCTAAGCGTGGCAGTTGGTTGGACATGGCAGATAAACTCGGTGTTCTGTCGCGTCAATGTTTAGACCGCTGCACTCCAGACAAGATCACCTTAACTCAACGTGAATTCGACAAAGTTTTTCCGCTTCGTTATTTGGCGTTTCTGCCCCCAACCCTCCAATTTGGGACTTTTAGACAAGAGTTTTCGTTCAAAGTCCCTCACTTGTGGGGGATTTAGGGGGCTGTCTGAATCTGTGACTGCATGGAAGGATCAAATTCACGTTCCATTACGGCTCAAACGCGGGAATCGTCTCTGCCTCGGTGTGGGCAGCTTCTAGCCATTCTTGCATCGCGGGTAACGCCAAAACTGCCTTCACATAAGCTTGACAAACTGCATCAAGCGCAACTTGGTACGTCCGAAAGCGCAACACGACAGGGGCAAACATCGCATCGGCGATCGTAAACCGCCCAAAGAGCAGACTTCCGTCGCCACCATAAGTTTCTCGGCAGTTTCGCCAGATGGTCGTGACGCGATCGATATCCGCTTGCACCTCGGATGTCATTCCTTTTCCTGGTAGGGTTGCTCGACAATTCATGGGCATTTGTTGCCGCAGAGCTAGGAAGCCGGAGTGCATTTCTGCACTGATAGAGCGCGCCACCGCACGAGCCACCGGATCGCCCGGCCACCACGATCGCTCTGGAAACATCTCGCTCAGATACTCAAAAATTGCCAACGAGTCCCAAACCGTTCGATTTTGGTGCAGCAGAATGGGTACTTTGCCGTTGCCATCTGGACAATGTTGCAGGATTTTCGCTTTCGACTCTGGACTGTAAAGCGGAATGAGAATTTCGGCAAACGATAAGTCAAATTGCTTCATCGCCAGCCACGGACGCAGCGACCAGGATGAATAGTTTTTGTTGCCAATAATCAAGGTCAGAGCCATCATTTGAGTGCCTCTACAATCCAGCTTTTGAGCGTCGAAACTACCTCGGTTAATGGAATTTCTTGCACCGCTTTGTCGGCTCGTTTGACGACTTCGACTTTGCCATCTTTGAGCGATTTTCCGGTGACAATCCGATAGGGAATGCCGATTAAATCAGAATCTTTGAATTTGACTCCGGCTCGTTCGTTGCGATCGTCCAATAACGTCTCAACGCCAGCTTGATTTAACTCGTTGTAGAGTTTCTCAGCCGCCGCCACTTGATCGGAATCTGCGACATTGGGAATGATGACGATCGCATGATAAGGGGCGATCGCCACTGGAAAAATAATTCCATCTTTGTCGTAAGACTGCTCCACGGCCGCCTGTGCCAGCCTCGAAACGCCCACCCCATAGCAGCCCATCACCAGCGGCACTTCTTCGCCTTGCTCATTGGTATAGGTCGCCCCCATTGCGGTCGAATATATGGTGCCAAGCTGAAAAATATGCCCAATTTCGATGCCCCGTGCGGTCTTGAGGGTCTGAGTCGGATCGTGAAGGGCGCGATCGTCCGCCTTAGCCTTTCGCAAATCTACCACTTGAGGCAACTCAAATTCTTTTCCCCAATTCGCGCCGACCACATGGAAGCCAGACTCATTTGATCCGGTGACGAAATTTTTGAGATCAACCACGGTGGCATCAGCAAATCTCAGGAATTTGTCGGAGAATTTTTTAGTAAGCTCAAATCCCTCTAAAGGAGTTCCAAGTATCCCTAGTACGGATTTGAGATAGTCATCTTGCAAGTCTGGTGCAATGTATCCCAAAGGCAGCGGTTTAGATGCCCATTTTTGCTGGCTCTTGGCATCCGGAACGTTCAGCCCAATCACAGTTTTGCCGCTATACTGACTCGCCACTTTCACCAGCTCATTTTGCAGTTTCACCTCGTTGACATCCTGATCGCCGCGAATGCTAACTAGCACGGGCACCGTCATGCCGTTGTCATAAGTTGCTTGATAGAGAACATTTTTAACCAAATTAGTTGGCGAACATTTGAGGAAATCACAGACTTTGGCGATCGTCTCCGTCCCCGGTGTCTCGCGCTTCTCATAGGTAGTGAACGGCGAAGGTTCAACATCAGGCGGAAGCGACGTCGCTTTCTCAACATTGGCGGCATACTTACCATCGTCGGTATAGAGAATCTCATCTTCTCCGGCTTCTGCCAGCACCATAAATTCTTGAGAACCCGACCCACCGATCGCCCCCGAATCTGCATCCACCGCCCGAAACTCTAAGCCCGATCGCCGCAAAATATTGTGATAGACCTGATTCATTTTCTGATAGCTGACCTTCATTCCCGCTTCGTCCGCGTCAAACGAATAGGCATCTTTCATAATGAATTCTCGCCCACGCATCAAGCCAAACCGAGGACGAATCTCATCGCGAAACTTGGTTTGAATCTGGTAAAGATTGAGCGGCAACTGACGATAAGAGCGCACCATATCACGAGCGATCGTCGTGATCACTTCTTCGTACGTCGGCCCTAAGCAGAGTTCGCGCTGTTGGCGATCGATCAGCGCAAACATAGTGCCTTCGGCTTTGGTGTAGGTGTCCCAGCGCCCCGATTCGCGCCATAACTCAGCAGGTTGCATTTGAGGCAGCAGACATTCTTGCGCCCCGGCCGCATTCATTTCTTCGCGCACAATCTGAGACACTTTTTGCAGCACGCGCCACATCAGAGGCATATACGCATAGATGCCGCTGCCAACCCGCCGAATGTATCCCGCTCGCACTAACAACTTGTGGCTCGGAATTTCCGCATCTGTCGGATCTTCTCGTAGCGTCACAAACAGCATCTGAGATAGCCGCATCGCCCGTTCCCTTTTTGACGTTGAATAAGTCTCAGTCTAAAACACGGGGGGAAAGAGTGGGACAATTCGCGGCTGTGACCCAGGCGTACTCGATGTGCAACTTTTCCCAAACGCTTGAACAGACTGCCCTCACCCTAGCCCTCTCCCTGGGGAGACAGGGTGGTTTCGTACACCAAAAGGAAACCCCGGAAGCCTAATTTTTCAGTCTCTGCGAACACTTTCTGGCGCGTAGCGATCGCAACTTTGAGCGAACCTCAACGCAGGAACCAAAAATCCTCAGTATTTTTTCCTTGTATGAAACCACCCTGCTTAGAAGATTTCCTTTAATAAATTTACTCGGCTGTCTCCATTGAGAATTCTGAAAGTCAAAGTCTCCCAGAATTGGGGGATCTAGGGGGCTTCCCAAGATTGGTAACTTTTTTGCTACAAATCTCCCTACTCCAAAGGCTTTAGCTCCAAAACTCGCTGTAGCTCTGCTAACTCATCCCGATGTCCCTGAACGGTGATCGCAGTGGGCATCTTGGTCTCAGCGGACGACTCTACTTTCAAAGAGACCTGCTCCGATCGCGCCGCCCCTCGCCAATAAAAAACTCCCGCCAACGGTGACAGGAGTAGTAAGCCTAGCCAAAAGTTTGACCCACTGGGCAAAGAGTACGACAGCACTAGCGCAAAGCACAGCATCCCCGTAGCGGCCAACAGCGTCAAAAAAATCGCCAAAAACCAACTAGGACGAACTACTCCCTCAAACGTCACCTGATTTTCGGCAGCGTTGACTGCGACAACCCGATAGGCTCGTTGGTCAAAATACTGCCTCAATTGAGACAACAGTGACTCCTCCGATTGCTCAGAGGTCAGCTTCATGGTTTCGATTCTGGGTTTGACCGAGGCGCGAATAAAGAAAAACAGCCCGATCACCATCAAAATCGTCAAGAAGAAGGTGGAAGGAATAACAGAGGTGCTCATGTTGCAAATCAGGAGAGAAAAGTGGCCTGCCCAAGTTTAAGTCTAGTAAACAAAGGGGTCACTTTTGGGAGATCTCCAGAGTTAGCGATCGGCACCGACTTTAGCAACCGTCTGACTATCGCGTTTGACGGCGTATTCTTCCCACAGTCGCGCCAAATCTTGAGCCTGCTGCATTGCCTCAGACCGGATTTGATACATCCGACGTGGCCGCCCTCTCCCTTCGACTTTTTTCCAGTAGCCCGTTACCATTTCTTCGTCTTCCAAAAACTTGAGTGCACTATAAAGCACGGTGTCTGAAAGGCGGTAAAGCGGATGTTCGGTCTCTAAGAGTTGGATGAGTTCTGTGCCGTATGAGTCACCCCGCAGAAGGACTGCGAGAACGTAACACACCGCCAATTCCTTATTTAGGTAAAAAGGTGGTGGATCTTTGAAAAACTGATAGATATCCTCAAATTTCATCTGTCTGAATCCAAGCTTGCGACAATAACGATTGGCTCTCGATGATGCTTTGAAATTTGGTGTCTGACCTAGCATCATCACGGTAGCAATTACGCCTCTTAGATGGCCGTCCTTCTAAAGGACGAAATTACCTTGAGGGTGAAAAATTGCAGTCAAACATAGAGCACGATCGTGGGGTTATTACTTTGAGTGAGCCAGCAACGTATGTCTTTGAGAAGCGTCCAGTTTTTAGGACACTTCTTGGCAGGTTGTTGGTTCAAAAATGTAACGTTTTTGTGTGGTCAAGAAAACCCAAAAGCTAGTGCTGGGCATCAGGGCTTTTTCCAAATCCTACTGGTGTTGTACAACTTTTATACTGGGGGAGTATGAACTTGGTATGTCACCAGTAAAAATGCGCTTATCCCAAACAGCAACCTCATTAAATTGCTTAACCATATTTTAATTGTACAACTTGATTTTGAAGTTGGCTTCCTAATTTGCGGGTTAAGAAGTAAATTATTTTAACTTTACCGTAAACTTTTGACCTCACCTCTTATCAGTCAAGGAACTTGCTAACCCTGTAAGCCTCTCTCACGATTAGTAAAGACTTACAACCTGTTTAGAATCGACGTTTCAAAAAATGTTTCGCACACGAACCTATTATCAATGCTCTAAGTTTTCCGGACGTTAGTGAAGAGACTTAACAAACATTAATAATATCAACCCTCCCCATCTCTCGATTTCGATTATCCCGATCGTCTTAGAGCAGTCATGGCTCAATTTAAGGTCAACTACACTTGACAATTGACGACTTAATCTAATTAGCTTTAAGAAAAAATATCAGCTAAAAGTTGCTCACGTCTACTTAATGAGAACCTCTACCTACCAGTACAAAGGGCCAGCTTTGAACCTTTTTCCGGGATACCTGGATGAAGTTCATTAATCGAACGTACGAATTTTTGACGCACAACTAATAGAGACGGGTTGAGAGCAATTTCTAAAAAAGGTGACTGTCGAATGGGATATTCATTCTAGCGACCCAAATCGATTTTCGTCCGGACTGTCACCCCTTGCGATCGCCGTTTTAGCAGCACGAGAATGAATTTACTTGGGTGAGAGTCTATACTTCTTGTCTAAAAAAGCCGCGCTAACTTGTGCCAGATTTATAACTGACTAGACGAAAATCTCAAACCAGACCCGTTCTCAGAGCAACCACGGCTGCCTGCACTCGATCGTCCACAGACAGTTTGTTCATAATGCCGCGAATGTGGGTTTTGATCGTGTTGGGACTGAGGTACAGCGCTGCGGCGATTTCTGGATTACTACAGCCGTCTACCATCAATTTCAAGACTTCTAACTCACGCACCGAAAGCTGCCCCACGTTGGTATTGACCGCAGGTGGCTTGAGATGTTCTACAACCCGTCGGGCAATTTGTGGATCGAGGTAAGTGGCTCCTTCTTGAGCGGCCGCGATCGCCGCAACCAGTCGATTGACATCTGACCCTTTGATACAGTAGGCATCGGCTCCACTGGAGAGGGCGGCAATAATCTCGGTTTCTGAGGTGTGCGAGGTGAGCATGACAATTCGCACGTTGGGCAGGGCGGCCTTGATCTGCTGGGTGGCTGCGATTCCATCCAGGCGAGGCAGTCCGATGTCCATCACGATCAGGTCTGGCTTGTGTTTGAGGGCAGCTTCTACGCCTAAGTAGCCGTCATTGACCTGAGCGACGATCGTCAGTTGGGGATAGTCTTCAAGGGATTGTTCTAACCCTAGCTGCATCATGGGGTCATCTTCGACGATCAAAATTCGCAGGGGCGGTAACTCGATCGGATTCATAAGTTGCCGTGAATAGAGGGATGTTTCTCCATGATAAGTTGTATCCCAAAAACATTTCTCTGGATAGAGGGTTTTACGCCCTATTCGATTTTTGAAGGTTCTAGAGGTGTTTGGGGCTGCTAAAATCGTACTCTCTGGGGTTGAGGTGCAGGGTTCTCATTAAGTTAGAGACTGTAGGTTTAATAAACTCGAAGCCTGGGCTAGATAACAACTTTATTCAATCCACGATCATTTATTCAATCCACGATCAAACATAGAAGTAACCGACTTAATGAACGCATCCCTAAATGCCCTAACTAGCGCCATCGCAGGCTATTGAAGATGACCAAATCAGATCCGCCCACGCTTCGACAAATTGCCAGCACCTTTCGGCTAACGGGTTGGATTAGCTTTTGGGTGCAATTGGTGTTGACGGTGATTTCGAGTGCAATTTTGCTGTTTGCCTCAGTTTCAAATCGCACCCCCACCACTAATCCGGGAACCAGTGTCGGCGTTGTGTTGACGGTTTGTGGGATTGGGGTGTTAGGCTTTAATATGTTTTGGGCGATCGCTCGTTATGTTTCGATCGGGCGGCGACTGGATGGCGCTCCTGAAATTCGACCCAAAAAAGCAGATGCAATCCAGACGCTGAGAATGGGACTAATCGCGAGTCTGATCGGGACGCTGCTGGCACTGTTGGGAGCAGAAGCGATCGTGGGCCTGCTGTTTGGGAAGGCGGTCAGCCAGGGCGTTGCAGGTTTTGTCAATACTGACCCTGCCAAGTTTATCCAACCGCTTGACATTCTGGTGGTGCAGGCAAGTATCAATGTGATTTTGGCGCAGTTTTGTGCGATTTCTGCATCGCTGTGGCTGCTTAATAAGATGAGTCGGCAGTGAGGAATCTGCGATCGTCGCCTTGTAACTGTCCTGATGGCAGGCTGTGAGTTATGAGTAATGGCTCATTCGACCGATCGCGGGCCCCTGTTTTGTTTGAAAATCCTTCGAGTGCTTGCCTGATTCATGTCTAACGCTCAAACCGTCGATGATTTGGAGAAGAAACCGCGATTTCCTAGGGTCTGGCTGCGTCGGGGACTGTTGGCCGTCCTGGCGTTTGGGTTGGTGGTTTCTCTGTGGCAGGCTCCCGTGGTGCGGGTTGCTCAGGGGAAGACTGCTGAGATTCGTGGGGTCTGGATGACCAATTTTGGCGCAAGTCTGATGTACTACACGACTCGGCTGGATGAAACAGTTGCAAATCTGGCCCAGCATCGATTAAACACACTCTATCCTTGTGTCTGGAATCGCGGTCGCCCTTTGCATCCCAGTCCGGTTTTTGATCGGGCGAGTCGATCGCAGTCCTTTAAATTGCCCTTTCAAGATGTGTTGTCTGGCGTGGTGAAACAGTCTCATCGTCAGGGTTTGAGAGTGATTCCGTGGTTTGAGTATGGGTTGATGATTCCGGTACGATCGCCCATTGCCCAACAGCATCCCGATTGGTTGACGAGGACTCAAAGTGGTGGAGGCACGATCGAGCTAGCCGAATCAGGCATCGAGCAAGGTTGGCTCAATCCTTCTCATCCAGCAGTTCAGCAGTTTCTCACCGACCTGATTGTAGATGTGGTGAAACGCTATCCGGTTGATGGGATTCAGCTAGACGATCACTTTGCGCTGCCGATCGAGTTTGGCTATGACCCTTATACAGTGAAACGTTATCGGGAAACTCATCGCGGCAAATCTCCTCCAAAAGACATGACAAACCCTGAATGGATGGACTGGCGGGCTGACCAAGTGACTCAATTGATGGGCAAGATTAGTCGAGCAGTCCGATCGGTGCGTCCGGGGGTGGTGATTTCGCTGTCGCCTAATACCCCTGATTATGCCTATCGCAAATCGCTACAAGACTGGCGACGCTGGGTAAATTTGCGGCTGGTGGATGAGGTTGTGGTGCAGGTGTATCGTTCTGATTTGAGTGGTTTGAAGGCTGAGTTAGAAGGCGGTGGGTTTCGAGATTTGAGTTCTCAGGTGCCGATCGCCATTGGTCTTTATGCGGGTCGATTTTTGAGTGCAAAACCGATTCAGCAGTTGCAGCGAGAGGTCGAAACGGTGCGATCGTCGCAGTATTCAGGAGTCTCTTTTTTCTGCTGGGAAACCACTTTTTGGCTGTTTAAAGGAAGCCCTCAAACCCAAGTCGAGCGGGGTTTTACCAAACTCTTTCCAACTGCCAGCCGTCCGACTGGTTAGGTCACTGAATCTAATCCGCTACTTCTCTAACCAGTCCAAGATTTGATTGAGTTGGTCGAGTGAGACAAAGCCATAGCGCCAGAGAATCATCGGCAGCGGCCCGCGTTCTTGTTGAGAATATCGCAGCGCCATCGCGATCGAAGGGGGCGAAATGGCTAATTCATTCTGCAAAAAATTAATTAGCTGCACGTTGCTTCTGTCGAGATTGACAACAGCCTCCTCTAACTCATTGATAATCTCTTTTGGCAACGCAACCATTTCTCAGCAAACCCCTGGATAAAATTGTTAACTAGTAGACATTTTGGATGTTCATGCTATCACTAAAGTTAAGAGTTGAGCCAAACAACTTTAGTGAGTTTTTTAGAGTGTGGAAGTGACTTTGTTAAGAAGTCTGCTGAGAGAAGTAAAGTGCCACAGCATTCAAGCAAAGCCCGACTCAAGTTCTATGCCCTCACTTAAACCACACTTATTTAAAAGTGATCTTTAAGATTGATTAAAGATTGAATCATTTTACGCAAGTATTTCTACATTTAGAGGCTTTGGGAAGCATTTAGACTTCTTACCCCTACATCTAGGATCATGCAGGTTAACCTTTGTCCGATCTCTTCGAGTTACCCGCAAGGGGTCGCTTCCAGTTGCCTGCAAAGGGTTGAGATTCTTGGCTTCGGTGTTTACGGCTTCTGCCCCCAACCTCCCAAATCTGGAGGACTTTGAGATAAGCACATCCCCCCTCGCAAAGCGGATTACCCCCAAAGGGGGAACAGATCATCGAAGTTCTTCCTCATCCCTCATCCCTCAGCTTTACCTTTGCCTGTTGCCAGAGTTGCTCCAATTCTTCCAGACTGTACTCGGTGAGGGGACGATCGACTGCCCGTTCCATTTGCTCTAGTCGTTGGATAAATCGTTGATTGGTGCCCCGCAGCGCTTCGACGGGATCGAGGTCACACCAGCGGGCCAGATTGATCACGGTAAACAGCAAATCGCCTAGCTCTGCCTGCTGTTCTGCGGGAGTTTCGTCGGTCAAAGCTTGCTGAAATTCGCCCAACTCTTCCTGAAATTTAGCCCAAACGTCGGCGATCGTTTCCCATTCAAAGCCTGCTTGAGCCGCTTTTTGAGAAATCTTCATGCCAGCCGTCAAAGGAGGGAGTGATCGAGCGTAGCGCTTGAGTTTGTAGCTAAGTTGCTGGGTGGTTGCAAAATCTTCGCCTTTTTCGGCGGCTTTGATCTGCTCCCAATTGCGATGTACGTCTTCGACAGATTGAACTTCGACCGTCCCAAATACGTGAGGGTGACGACGAATCAGCTTTTCGGTAATTTTTTGAGCCACGATCGACAGATCAAACTGTCCCGCATCTTGAGCCACCTGCGCCTGAAGGACAACCTGTAATAAAAGATCACCTAATTCTTCGGCGATCGCGTCTTGGTCTCCCGTTTGGATCGCGTCTACTACTTCATAAGCTTCCTCAATCACATAAGGAGTCAAGCTTTGAGGCGTTTGGGCTAAATCCCAGGGACAGCCACCATCGGGCGATCGCAGTTGAGCCACTACCTCAATCAGTTGTTGAAGTGCTGTAAGAGTCGAGACGGTTGTGGGAGAAGTCATCTTTAGAGTTATGAGAGTTAGTTGATTTGATGAATACGAGATGCAGTTTAAAACTAATGTCTCTTTTGAATTAAGGATCGAGGATGTAAATAACCTGTCATTTTGGCTGGCGGTTCAAACCGCGCCTATGAGAACGAAGTCTGCCTTCGCAGATAGAAAAGTGTTTTAACCTGGGCAGGTTTTGTTCCTATAGGCGCGAATTAATTTGCCGAGTTTATTTAATTTACGATCCCAAGCAGGGTTAGGAATCTCAAGGTCAGTCGATTTGTGATCCCCAAACCTCTTTTGGAAGTCTGTCACTACCCGCAAGTTTTTCTTGTATTCGTCGTGCCAAATACACTGTTATGGTCATTGCCATGTCACGATCGCCAGAGAGCTTGTATCCATTTTCCAAACTAATGCGACAAAAGCGGCAAGGACATTGGATCGGCGATCAAAGACTCTGCTCTGGTTAAAGTCCAAAGTCTAATGTCTAATGTCTAAAGTCCAATATCTTTTCTAGATTCGCCCAAGCATCATGCCCCGTTGGGTTTTCCAGGTTCATGACTTGAGGCTACCTTTATCGTAGAAGATGTTGGTAATGACAAGCTTAAAAAGAGGGGTGCCCAGAAGTTGCATATTCCTCGTCGCCTGTCCTTCATCCCTTTAGAGAGGTCTACATGATTGACATGTCCGAAACTGCGATCGATTCGATTCATGCCCGTGAAATTCTTGA
The DNA here is from genome assembly GCF_052939475.1 of Phormidesmis sp. 146-20. Taxonomy (NCBI): domain Bacteria; kingdom Bacillati; phylum Cyanobacteriota; class Cyanophyceae; order Leptolyngbyales; family Leptolyngbyaceae; genus Phormidesmis; species Phormidesmis sp. 146-20. The sequence continues at coordinate 194,543 of NZ_JBJPHT010000004.1, read as the reverse complement.
CTCACGAGGGCGACCGACGATCGAAGCCGAAGTCACGCTTCTCAATGGTGCGTTTGGGCTTGCCCAGGTTCCGAGTGGAGCGTCAACCGGAAGTTTTGAAGCTCACGAACTGCGCGATGATGACAAAAGTCGCTATGGGGGCAAGGGGGTTCTCAAGGCGGTACAAAATGTGGAAGAGACGATCGCGCCAGAGCTAATCGGGCTGGATGCGGTCGATCAAGAATTAGTCGATCGCGCCATGATTGCGCTGGATGGGTCGCCTAACAAGTCAAACTTGGGAGCCAATGCGATTTTGGCTGTGTCTCTAGCCACTGCAAAAGCGGGAGCCGAATCGGTAGGCTTGCCGCTCTATCGCTATCTGGGCGGGCCGCTGGCCAATCTGTTGCCCGTTCCCTTAATGAATGTGATCAATGGCGGTGCCCATGCCGACAATAATGTGGATTTTCAAGAATTCATGATTGTGCCGATCGGAGCCTCCTCCTTTAAAGAAGCACTGCGCTGTGGGGCAGAAGTGTTTGCTTCGTTGAGTAAAGTGTTGCATGACAAAGGCCTCCTGACGGGCGTGGGTGACGAAGGCGGCTTTGCTCCCAATCTAGAATCAAATCAGGCGGCACTGGATTTGTTGATGATCGCGATCGAAAAGTCAGGCTACAAACCGGGCACCGAAGTTGCTTTGGCGTTAGACGTCGCCGCGAGTGAATTTTACAAAGACGGCAAGTACACCTACGATGGCACGGCTCACGATGCGCCTGTGTTTATCGATTATCTGGCGAGTCTGGTCGATCAGTATCCGATCGTTTCCATTGAAGATGGTTTGCATGAAGACGACTGGCAACACTGGCAACTGATGACCGAGAAAATTGGCGATCGCTGTCAGCTAGTGGGCGATGATTTGTTTGTCACCAACATCACTCGGTTGCAAAAAGGGATTGAACAAAAAGCAGCGAATTCTATTTTGATCAAACTGAATCAAATTGGATCACTAACAGAAACGCTACAAGCGATCGACTTGGCCACACGAAATAGTTTCCGATCGATTATTAGTCACCGCTCTGGAGAAACGGAAGATACGACGATCGCAGATCTAGCCGTGGCCACTCGTGCGGGACAAATCAAAACCGGATCGCTTTGTCGTAGTGAACGGGTCGCCAAATACAATCGTCTCTTACGAATCGAGGACGAATTGGGCGATCGAGCGATCTATGCAGGCAAAGTTGGCATGGGGCCAAAATCGTAATCAAACTGTTGATTAGAGAGCAGATGAGGCATGAGAAAGTTAATCTGTTTCATCTGTTGTCTAATCCTTGTTAATGTGAATTCGATGAAATCTTTCGCTACGGTGATTAATCTGGGCAGCCCCTTAAATCCCTCAATACTGGGGGACTTTGAACCAGAAATCTGATCTAAAAGTCCCCAAAGTTGGGGAGGCTACCGTGTATACATAAGTCGATTGATCTGTACTTGCCGTAATCCTTCGCCCCCTAAATCCCCCAAATTTGGGGGACTTTGAACGCTGATCAGGGTTCTAAATTCTGGAAGTCTTTTTTGCTTAAAGTCCCCCAGAATGGGGGATTTAGGGGGCTGAAGCCGACTAGAACGAAGTGAGTATAGACTTGTGTATACACCGTAGCAAAGTTGGGGGGTGGGGGGCAGAAGCGCTGAACAACGCAGCAAAAAGACTGCATCGAATTGATGTCTTGTTAACGTGATCAGGATGGAGTGCTGAAGATTGCCTGACTTTTATTTAGTGCTGGATTTAGAAGCCACCTGTTGCGATCGTGAATCTATTCCCAGAGAGCAGATGGAGACGATCGAGATTGGGGCGGTGATGGTAGAGCGCAAGACATTGGAAACGATCTCATCAAGTTACCCGCAGGGGGTCGCAGAATTTCAAACGTTCATTCGTCCGGTCACTCACCCTGGGCTGACGGAGTTTTGTACGCAGCTAACCTCAATTACTCAAGCAGATGTAGACAGTGCCCCAAAGTTTGAGGAAGCGATGGAAACCTTTGAGCAGTGGCTAACCAATTATCCAAACTACTTGTTTTGCTCGTGGGGTAAGTTTGACCAACTTCAGATCAAAAAAGATTGTCGTCTCCATGAGATTCCGTATCCCCTCGGTCGCAAACATTTTAATCTCAAGACTCGATTTGCTCGCAGTCAGCGTCTAAAGGATCGAGTCCCCATGCTGCAAGCGCTAGACCTGATTCAGAGTCCTTTAGAAGGAACGTTGCATCGCGGCATTGATGACGCTCGAAATCTTGTCAAACTGTTGCCCTACGCGCTGGGAGTAAAGGCGATCGAACCAGCGAACGATCGTACAGAAGCTTCTATTTAACGTGGCGCTACGTCAGTTTGATCAAGTTTTTTCGCTTCGCTGTTTGGCATATCTGCCCCTGACCCTCCAAGTTTGAAGGACTTTCAGACTAGATTTGCGGTGCAAAGTCTGTCACTCGTGGAGAATTTAGGGGCTGCTCGAATTGACAACCGCAGCGAGAGATTTCATCGACAGGTGAATCTAAAGTTACTCGCTGCGTGATCTAACCAAACTAGTTTCTAAGAAACTTTGCTCAAGGTTTTGGTTGGCAACGCTTTGGGGGCCAAGTAAGCCGATCGTCCGCCTACCAACTTTTCATGCGTGATTGACTGAGCCAACACTCTTCGATACAGATCACTCAATTGGGCTGCAACGCCTGACCAGCTAAAGTTTCGTTGAACTCGCTCTGACGCTTGTTTTCTCAGCTTTTTGGCCCAGAGTTCGTCGGAGTAAATGCGCCTGATCGCGTCGGCAAAGGCTTCTACATTTTGAGCAGGCACGAGCAATCCAGTTTCTTCGGGGACGATCGAAAACTTCAAACCGCCCACCGCAGAAGCAACGACAGGAGTGCCACAGGCCATCGCCTCGATCGCCACCAATCCAAATGGCTCATAGTGACTGGGAATCACACACACATCGGCAGCCGTGTAATAGAGCGGCAAGCGATCGTGGCCCACTCGTCCGACAAAAGTGGTTTGTTCTGAGAGTCCCAGACCTTCGACGATCGTTTCAATTCTCCGACGTTCTTGTCCATCTGATTGAGTTGGGTCACTCCCGCCGACAATGACCAGATGGAGATTAGGATTTTCTTGCAGTTGGGCACAGGCGCGAACCAGCGTTTCGATCCCTTTGCGGGGATCAAATCTGCCAACATAGAGGGCGATCTGCTGGTCAGGTTTAAAGCCAAGCTGCGATCGTGCCTCTGATCGGGGAATCGCCTGAAAGTTTTCGATGTCGGTTCCACAGGGAATGACTTCGATGTGCCCCAGTTGAGAAACTAGCGTGCGTAAGGCTTCCTGCTCCTGGGGACTGGTGGCTACAATGCAATCTGATTGTTCTAAAATTTGTTGTTCAACCGCTAAACGAATGGGCGCGATCGCAGGTTGATTCTGCACCGCCTGATACTTAATAGCACCCAGTGAATGATAAGTGTGAATTAGCTGCACGTTATGGGTTTTCTTCACTTCTAAACCCACCCAGGCAGACATCCAATAATTGGTGTGGATCAAAGGATAGTGATACTTGGCTTGATAAGTTTGAAACGCTTCGACGAATGCTGGCATAAACTCAAACAAGCGATCGCGAGGTACAAATTCCTGCGGCCCAGCAACCAAGCGAATGGTTCGGCAATGGGGAGAATGCTGCACGATCGTTTCATCGTCTTCTCGCGTTTTGCGGGTAAACATATCGACCTGCCAGCCCAATTTTGCCAGCGCTTCTCCGACCTGCCGCACATAGACATTTTGTCCGCCTGCTTCTTCTTTGCCGATATCGGCTGCCGGGTCGCCATGCTCCGAAATGAGTGCGATCGCCTGTCGGTTGGGCAACGTTGATCGTATCAAACCGTGGGATGTCGGGTTAGATGCCTTATCTTCTTTGAGAAGTACCATTCTTTTACCTCATTAGTTAGGTAGTGTTTAGCAATCGGTCTGCAACTGAAGACTGCTAAAAGCTACTAGCCGAAAGTGGATGTGTCTCGAATCGTGTCTTAGCTCATCGCTAATAGATTGGACAGTCGCTCGATCACAGTCAGCCGCTTGCCTAAAATTTGTCGATAGACGGCTTCATAGCCATCGGTCATTTTCTGAACGCTAAACTTATCAACGACATGCTGACGACAATCGGCGCGCTCGATCGTTTCAATTTGATTCAACGCTGCGATGCATTCGTCTACGGTGTCACACAAAAAGCCCGTTTTACCATGATCAATGACTTCGGGCGCAGATCCTAACCTCATGCCAATGACCGGAGTCCCTGAAGCCATCGACTCGACCATGACTAAGCCAAATGGCTCACGCCAAGTAATCGGAAACAACGTCGCGACCGCGTTGCCCATCAGCGTATTTTTTTGAACGTGATTCGCTTCGCCCAGATATTCGATCTGAGTGCCGTCAATATGGGGTTTGAGTTCGGCTTCGTAGAAGTCTCGATCGACCACATCAATTTTGCCCGCCATCTTTAGCTTCCAGCCTGTGCGTTTGGCAATCTCGATCGCCACATGGGGCCCTTTTTCAGGAGACAGCCGTCCGAGAAATGCTAGATACGGCGGCTCACTCGGTTGAGCATAAAACTTGTAGCTATCGACATCGATGCCGTTGTAGACCGTCGCAGCGCAGTTTAGCTCCAGTCTTGGCTCACGTTGGGCATCCGAAATGCTCACATAGGGCTGACGGCTGGCGTGGCTGTACATCTTCTCGTTGTCAGGAGTAAATACGCCATGTAGCGTATGGACTGTGGGCGTTTTGGAGAAATGTGCGTAGGGCAACGCGGGGCAGCCCATGTGAGAGTGTATGATGTCAAAATCCTGAGCTTTTTGATAGACCTGACTGAGTTGCAGCATTTCATAAATCTGGTGTTCTTTCACCGTCGGATCAAGCCGCAACGCACGAGCATGAACCGATTCTAGCTTTGCCAAACTGATCGAGTCGCCAGATGCAAATAGCGTCACTTCATGGCCACGACGCACCAATTCATCGGTGAGCAAGCTTACTACTAACTCAATCCCGCCATAAGCTGGGGGGGGGACGCGCTCCCACAAAGGGGCAACCTGAGCAATCCGCATACAAACCTCCTACAAAGTCAAACTGTTTAGAAGTCTCGTTCTAGCTACAGAGTCCTTCCAAGCTAATTTCGCTTGAGAGATATGTCAGATTTAATTGAAATTCAAATTTCTGCCAAGTCGGAGATTTCACCTTGACAATTTGAGAAGTTCCACTTTTGCTACAAGCGTGGTACACCAATGCTACAAGTTGTCGTAAGAAAAAACACTTATTTGAGAGACCTTGTTTAGAAGCGTCGAAACCCGCTCACTGCCTAGAGATGTCCGCTAAGAAAGCGGCGGGTTTATTTGGCTCTCCCAAAGTTTAATCCGCTACAAATTAGACTAACTGAGCGAAGGTGAGGGTATTACGCCATGCATAGGTTGCGATCGACTTCTAAAATTGGTCACGATCGCTGACAAAGCTTATTTCTTCGATACACAAAAAAACATTTGTTAACTCAAAATCTCGTCCTCTAGATCCAACTGCACGTTTAGGAGCGCAGAGAACCTATTTCGAGCCTGACGAACCCTGAACCGGAAAGTTTCCGAGCACGATCGCAAATTTTGTATTACTTTCCTTCGCCGCTCACTGCCTGGGTTCCATAGCTATTCGGGCAACCCAAAATTCCCCACCCGTCAAGGCTGTCGAATGCCGTTAGCTTCGCAAGTGCCTTCAGAAACGCGCCTAAAAGAACAAAGTTTGCCTTCGCAGATTAGGCCGATTCAGGCTTTGTTAATCCGAGAAGGCGGACTGTGTTCTCGTAGCTGCGGTTTGAACCGCCAGGCAAAAAGTTTTGTCAGTTAACGTGAATTCGACAGAGTTTTTTCGCTTCGTGATTCAGCACTTTCGCCCCCCAACCCCCCAATCTGGGGGACTTCCGGATGGGATTTTTTGCTCAAAGTCCCCCAAACTTGGGGGATTTAGGGGGCTGCCCGGAGCGATCACCGCAGCGAAGGATTTTATCGAATTCACGTTCAGTTAACTAGCACCGACCCATAACCTTTATTCAACCCATTCCACCTCAAAAACCTCAGCAAAAGCCTTCACCACATCGGGCTTAATTTGTTGAACCGTGATGCCTGGAATGAACTGTTCTAAACTACCCACAGGCCGGTCAGGAATGCCACAGGGGACAATTTGATCAAACCCCCGTAAATCAGGGCAAACATTCAGCGCAAATCCGTGCATCGTAATCCAACGGCTGACTTTGATGCCGATCGCTGCTACTTTTCGCCCTTCGACCCAGACTCCGGTTAAGCCAGCAATTCGCGTTCCGCTCAAGCCATAATTCGCCAAAACTTGGATAATCACTTCTTCTAACTGGCGCAAATACCAATGCAAATCTTTTTGGTAAAACTGCAAGTTCAAAATCGGGTAGCCCACCAATTGACCCGGACAGTGATAAGTTACCTCGCCTCCTCGCTCAACCCGGTGTAATTCGTACGCTGTTTGGGTGGGATCAAACTTCAAAAAGTCGAGTGTTGCGCCGTGACCCAGGGTGTAAACGGGAGGATGTTCTAACAAAATCAAGACATCGTTTAACTTAAGATTTTCTTTATGTTCTGCGACTAGCTTTTGCTGCCAGGCCCAGGCTTTTGAGTAAGGAATGAGACCGCGATCGTACAGCACACAACAGCGCGTCAAAGATAGACTTTCTAAAGGTGAAAAACTCACAGGCGATCGCAATCTTACCTTTAATATAAACGAATTCTAAACGGCTGACGTATCCCAACGCAAATGCTATTTACAATGTCTTAGAACCGCTGAGAAATCAAGGGGAGTTACTCCTAAATTGCCCTTAGATTACAACAGAAATTATCAAGAATTATCACAGGATGCAACACATTCTAAAGAGGACTGTCTGCCAGAATACAAAGTGTTAGGGTAACAGTAACACCCAAATCTTTAAGGGGAGAGCCTCTATGAAGCTTGTTATCCAGGGCAAAAATATCGAGATCACTGAACCGATTCGTGAGTATGTCAACCAGAAGATTGAGAAGGCCGTCAGCCACTTTCAAAACCTGACCACCGAAGTTGATGTACATCTATCTGTTGCTCGAAACCCCCGGATCACGCCCAGTCAAATTGCTGAGGTGACAATCTATGCCAATGGTGCCGTTGTGCGCGCCGAAGAAGGGAGCGAAAGTCTTTACGCCAGCATTGATATGGTTGCCGACAAGATTTCTCGACAGCTTCGCAAATACAAAGAGAAACGCTACGATAAGCGACACGAAGCCAAAACATCAGAAGTTCTAACCGATCAACCTGTTACCGAATTGTCCCTCGATCGCACCCCCGAACTTCCCGCCACTGTTTTACGAACCAAGTATTTTGCGATGCCACCAATGACGATCGCAGAAGCGCTAGAACAATTGGAACTAGTTGGACACGACTTCTATATGTTTTGCAACTCAGAAACAGGCGAAATTAATGTCGTTTATGAGCGAAATCATGGCGGACATGGCGTGATTCAACCCCGCAAAAACAACGGACACACTCACTCTAGTAAAAATGGAAAAGCCCACACAAACGGTCATTCAGCCGTCGATCGCGAAGGACACACTGTAAGTTAGCGCCGAGGATTCCAAATTTCTAACGTTAGATCCCTGACTTCTTAAAGAGGTTGGGGATCTTGTGTTTGATAAGCTGTTATATTGAACTCAGTTGTCATCACTTCAAAAACAACTTTATTAAGATAAACGGTTAATTTGATCACAAAGCGATCGCGCTACTCCATAATTCAGACATACCAAATTTTCTTCGAGATCAAAGCATTGATTGACCTGATCTATTTACCTGATCAAAGGTTTTGCGAAAATTTCTGATCGACTAATCCGTGGATGAAGGATGTCGTCACTTTCCAGCTTTGCCCAAATTCTTGATCCAGCTTGGACAACCTTTAAGAAAAATTCGCCAATCGATCGCAGACTGCTTAATTTTTGAGGCAGTTGAGATGACTTACTTTTCTTTTTTTCAGGGAGGAATGTATGAGCGATAGACTATCATCGGGTTCCCGAAGCGTTGCGATCGTGGGGCCCTATTTAAGTGGAAAAACAACCCTTCTCGAAAGCCTTTTGTGGGTGACAGGCGCAACGACTCGCAAAGGCAATGTGCAAGATAAAAATACGGTCGGAGACAGTGCCCCAGAGGCCCGCGATCGTCAAATGAGTGTCGAAGTCAACGCTGCCAGCACCCAATACGGCGGCGTTTCTTTTAATTTTCTCGATTGTCCGGGGTCAGTCGAATTTTCTCAAGAAACCTACAATGTGCTGATTGGCGTGGATGCCGTTGTCGTCGTGTGTGAAGCGGTGAGCGATCTCTTCGAGTTACCCGCAAGGGGTCGCGTTCTTAGCCTTGCGCCCTTATTCAAATTTCTCGACGATTGGGAGATTCCGCATCTAGTTTTCCTCAACAAAATGGATCGGGCTGATGTCGATTTTATGGAGGTTTTGCACGCACTCAAATCGATTTCTAGCCGTCCTTTGGTGCCGCATCAATACCCCATTGGGCGGGGCGAAACGCTCACAGGCTTTATCGATTTGGTCACCGAGCAGGCCTATCACTATCATCCGGGTGCCCCTGCCGATTTCAAAGAGATATCTGCTGAAGCAGATCGCGTTCCGTTTCCCAACGAATTAAAGGAACAAGAAACGATCGCTCGGACTGAAATGTTAGAAACGCTATCCAATTTTGACGACCATTTGTTAGAAGAACTGCTCGAAGACATTGAGCCACCCGAAGCAGAAATCGTTCAAGATCTCAAGCTGGAATTGGGCGCAGATTTGATTGTGCCTGTGTTTGTGGGGGTTGCCGATCGTGATTTTGGCGTTCGTCCTTTATTGGATGCTCTAGTACGCGAAGCGCCCGACTCCGAAACGACCGCAGAACGACGCGGCATTATTCTCAGCGCCAGTACGCCGTTGGCTCAGGTTCTCAAAACCTACTTCACGCCTCAAGGGGGAAAACTCTCGCTGGTGCGGGTTTGGCAAGGCACGATTCAAGATGGCACCGTGCTAAACGGGGTGCGAGTCGGCGGCATTTATCGTCTAACCGGGCAACATCAGCAGGGGTTACAGTCCGCTCAGGCAGGTGAAATCGTCGCCCTGGGACGGATGGACGGCATCAAAACGGGCGATACGCTCACCTGTGTCGAGGCCCAAAATGCGACAGAGTTGCCCAAAGCCGAGAAAATTGAACCCGTCTACGCCCTCGCGATCAATACCGAAAAACGCAACGATGAAGTCAAACTCACCGGAGCATTGACCAAACTGTTAGAAGAAGACCCTTCACTACACTGGTATCAACACGGCGACACTCACGAAATTATTCTCTGGGGTCAGGGCGAAATCCATTTGCAAGTAGCGCTCGATCGCCTTCGTCGCAAATACAATCTGCCCATGTGTACCCATTTGCCGCAGGTCGCCTACAAAGAAACGATTCGTAAATCCGCCACCTCTCACGGACGCTACAAACATCAGACAGGTGGACACGGCCAGTTTGGCGACGTGTATTTGGATATCAAACCCATGTCACGCGGTCAAGGCTTTCAGTTTGCCGAAACGATCGTCGGGGGAGTCGTGCCCAAACAGTACATTCCAGGCGTGGAAACGGGGGTACGAGAATATCTAATTCGCGGGGCGTTGGGCTTTCCCGTCGTCGATGTGGCGGTAACCTTAACAAATGGGTCTTATCACAGCGTCGATAGCTCAGAGCAAGCCTTTAAGCAAGCGGCCCGATTGGCGATGCAAGAAGGATTGATCAAGTGTGAGCCTGTTTTACTTGAACCGATCGTGCGGGTGATTCTCTCAATTCCGACAGATTTCACCTCCAAAGTGCTGCGGCTGGTGAGTGGTCGGCGCGGTCAGGTGTTGGGTTACGACGCAAAAGCCGATTGGCAAGGTTGGGACGAAGTGACCTGTCTGTTACCCCAGGCGGAAATGCACGATCTGATTGTGGAACTGCGATCGCTCACAATGGGCGTGGGTTCTTTTCACTGGCAACCCGACCACCTACAAGAAGTCCCTGACAAACTGGCGGAACGAGTTCTCTCAACGATGGGAAATGGGAACGAGAACGGTCGATCGCACAGCCATTAAACCTGGATTTTAATCTGGATTCGATGAAGTTTTTTCGCAAAGTTCTCTACTCGTGGGGGATTTAGGGGGCTGCTAGATTAACAACCGCAGCGAAAGATTTTATCGAATTCACGTTAATGTCAATTCGATGAGAGTTTTTTCGCTTCGTTGTTCACGCCTTCTGCCCCCCAACCCCCCAATTTTGGGGGACTTTAAGAGAGGAATTCTGGTTCAAAGTCCCTCACTCGTGGGGGATTTAGGGGGCGTTCCTGGATCTAAAAGCGAAGCGAAGCGTTCATCGAACTGACGTCACGTTAAAAGCGATCGAATCACGCGCTTGTCATAGAAAACTCAATCAAAAAGGGAGAGCGATCGCCATTCAGCAAAATCGTTCTCCCTTTTTTCAATCCAACGAATTTGAAATTTCTCCTCAACCAATTGCAGAGCAAATGCCCCTAAAATTCACAATCTAAAAACCAAAATCAAAAAATCAGAAAATTAACCAACTTCAACCACTGCCAGACAAACTTCTTGAGAGATGCCACTGTTTAGACTTACGGCCTGGTTTCTGACAGCGCTCCAGGCGATTTGATGAGCTTTGGTCTCTTCCCCATACCACTGAAGAGCAGAGTTAAACGCTACTCTGTAAAAGTGTTGAGCCGTCTCAGAAAGCTGATTGCGAATGCTCGCAGGTAACTCCTGATTGTTTTGGTACGACATCCTAGCCGCCTCCGGTAAGTGAGATAATTGTTTAGTATTGCTTGCAAAACTCAGAAATCTGCCTATCTTGAGGAATATCTTCGGAATTGGCATCAGAAAGCACTGCTACAGCTATTGCAACGCGATCGCAATGGATTAAAGGAGAAAACATTGATTACAGGCACTTTGAGAACCACTAAATCAGAAGAAATCTTTGCCGCTGCTCAAAAACTAATGCCCGGTGGAGTCAGCTCTCCCGTACGAGCGTTCAAATCGGTGGGCGGGCAGCCGATCGTCTTTGATCACGTCAAGGGCGCATACGCCTGGGATGTCGATGGCAATCAATATATCGACTACATTGGCTCCTGGGGGCCGGCCATTTGTGGTCATGCCCATCCCGATGTGTTAAGAGCGCTTCATGAAACGTTAGAAAAAGGCACCAGTTTTGGCGCTCCCAATGCCTTAGAAAATGTCTTGGCGGAAATGGTAATCGATGCCGTCCCCAGCGTCGAAATGGTGCGATTTGTCAATTCAGGGACTGAGGCTTGTATGTCGGTTTTGCGACTGATGAGAGCCTTTACTAACCGCGAAAAGCTGATCAAGTTTGAGGGCTGCTATCACGGTCACGCCGACATGTTTTTGGTCAAAGCAGGCTCTGGTGTCGCCACGTTGGGCTTGCCCGATTCTCCTGGCGTTCCTAAATCGACGACCAACAATACGCTGACCGCCCCCTTCAATGATTTGGACGCGGTGAAAGCTCTGTTTGAGGCGAATCCGGGCGAAATCGCAGGTGTGATTTTGGAACCGATCGTCGGTAACGCTGGCTTTATTCCTCCCGAAGCTGGCTTCTTGGCCGGCCTGCGCGAATTGACTCGCGAACATGGCGCGTTGCTCGTCTTTGACGAAGTGATGACAGGCTTTCGGATTGCCTACGGCGGCGCACAAGAAAAGTTTGGCATCACGCCAGATTTGACGACGCTGGGTAAGGTGATCGGCGGTGGGCTGCCTGTGGGTGCCTATGGCGGTCGCAAAGACATCATGGCGATGGTTGCCCCGGCTGGCCCCATGTATCAAGCCGGAACGCTGTCTGGCAATCCGTTGGCGATGGCGGCTGGTATCAAAACATTGGAACTATTGCGCCAACCAGGGACGTATGAGCAACTCGATCGCATCACCTCCCGCCTGACTCAAGGGCTTCTGCAAGTTGCCAAAGAAACAGGTCACGTCGCCTGCGGTGGCTCGATTAGCGGCATGTTTGGCTTCTTCTTTACTGAGGGCCCGGTTCACAACTACGAAGACGCGAAGAAGTGCGATTTGAATAAGTTCGGTCGCTTTCACCGGGGCATGTTAGAGCAGGGCGTTTATCTGGCACCGTCTCAGTTTGAAGCGGGATTTACTTCCCTGGCGCATACCGATGAAGATGTCGATCGCACCCTGGAAGCCGCCAAAGCAGTCATGACCAGCTTGTAGAGAAATTTGAGTTCTGGCTTGAATCGCAACTCAAAATCAACCTGCAAATTCTGGTTAGCATGGAATATTCGACATCAGGGCAATCTTTTTGGGGTTGCCTTTTTTGTTGTAGTTAATCCGCGAAGCGAGTTAGCACGAGTTAATCTCCGCAGGGATTAAAATCTAAACGTTGCGTTAGGGTTTCCGTAATTCCTCGGAGGAAATGATAGAACAGAGGCGTGAATGATGTTTAGCGAGTTGCCCCGTGTCTAAACTTTTTCAGCGTCAATGGATCTTGGTTTTTGTTCTGACATTTCTAATTACTTTTGGCTCGGTCACGGCAACGCATTCTCAAACGCCTTCAAGTCGAGATGCGGTAATTCTTGAGATCAAAAAGTCTGCCGATCGACATGTCAAAACAGACAGTTCGATGCAAACTGCAACAGTGCTAAAGCAATTTGAAAAGAATGATGCAGGACTGACTCCACCTGAAATTATTACAATTTACGAGGAGGAATACGCCCGACTCAAGGAAGCAAAGGAGGCTGACCCCTGGGAGCAGTTTTTACCGAAAGTGGGGTGGGTTGCTGCTGGTTTACTAGGTCTTTGGGCGATTTGTCGAGACACGATTAACACCTGGACGAAAACGCTTGCAGACAAATTCTTTAAGGCAATCTACAACCGATTTGCTGGGACGAAACTTTTCTGGGGCATTGCGTTAAAGAAATATCATCAGGCGTTGATTGGCAAATATCGCGAACTCAAGGTTCCGTTTCGCTCTGCCGATCGACCGCTCAAAATGCAAGATGTCTATGTGCCGCTCAAGGTCAAGGGTAGCCAAAATTATGACTTAATCGATGCATATCAAGCGGTTTCGCAGTACAAGCGATTGATGGTGACAGGGAAACCGGGATCGGGCAAGTCGATGCTGCTCAAGTATTTGACGCTGAGTGAGGCAGAGGGGCGGTTGGCGAGTTTGCCAGATCAGCCTGTAGCAGTTTTGTTGGAGCTATTTCGCCTGAGTGATGGGTCTGAGATTTTGCCGCAGTTAGTCAAGGCGCTGGAGCGAGAGGATTTTCCACACGGGGAGAACTTTTTGCAGCAGGCGTTAGACAAGGGAACGATTTTGCTGCTGTTGGATGGGCTGGATGAAGTGGGAAGTGCTGCCCGATCGCAAGTCATTCAAAAGCTCAAAGATTTTCTCGATACCTATGAAAAGTGTCGGTTTGTGATGGCTTGTCGATCGCAGGTTTATCAAGGCGAATTTAGCGATCGCGTCGATCGCACGTTAGAAGTCGTTGAGTTTACTGATGTGCAGATGCGGCGATTTCTCAAAGCTTGGGCGATGCCGCCAGAGAAGTCGATCGATCAATTAATGCAGACATTGCGTGATCGTCCTCGCATTCTCGAACTGGCGAGAAATCCATTGCTGCTCACAATCATCGCTAAATCCCCCAAAATTGGGGGACTTTGAACCGTAGATCATTCTTAAAATTGGAGAATTTTTCCATCTTAAAGTCCCCAGAATGGGGGATTTAGGGGGCTTTCCGAGATTTCACAACTCAAATCGGACTGCCATAGTTCAGCAATTTTCAAAGGGCTAGAATCTTCAACAAAGTCAGTTCGATGAAGTTTTTCGCTTCGTTAATGAACGCTTCTGCCCCCCAAGCTGCCAATTCTAGGGAACTTTCAAACAAGGTTCAAAGCTCATCGAACTGACATTAACTTCAGCAAACTTGATATTCAATTAGTGCCATTTTCTTCTAGGGTGTTAGCCGTCTTGTCCCTGTCGCGGTGAGTGCTGCCACTGCTTTATAGTATTTATTAGCCGTGTCGTAGCAAGCAACTCGCCGTACTCCTGGTCGATGTTGTTGCCTGCAAGCTCTCCTCATGTTGGACAAGAAGCGTTGATCGCACTCTTGAAACCCTAATTTAGCCTGAAAGCGCCGTCTGATGCGACCTCGGTCATTCTGCAAACGCTGTCTGAGGTTGAAATAGCAACGATCGTGAGCAATACAAGCCTCCCGAAAATTAGCGATTTTTGGAATACGATCGGGTGACCATGTACAAATATCCGTCTTAAAACCATCAATAGTCCCACTACGCTTTGCAGTTGCACTCATCGGTAAAACGGCTTCCAAAGCCATTCCGCTTGATAAGACAACACTTGATAAGAAAAGTCCAATCCACTTGTCCTTAATGTTCATCTTTTCCTCTATTAGTCCTGTTAATTACAAAGCGCTATGTTGCTGAATGGAATCGTTCAGGTTCAAAAATTACGTTCCGAGATTGTAGTCGAAGGGGCAGCGATCTAGCTTCAGGTTGATAGACGGTAATGCTAAATGCACTTAAACTGAATGCACTTAAAGCACCCATTACAAAGAGTTGCATGATGACTGATCTCCTACTGTGTTTCAAGCTGTGTTTCAAGCTGTGTTTCAAGATTGAATGTGAGCGATCGTGGTTAGTTAGAGTCCACTAAATTCCAGTTGTTTGATGCAAGTGAATATGGGGCAGTTAAGGCAAGCGATCGCGCACCAGATCCCAAATCACCTTTTCATATCGCCACTGTTCTGATTGGTTGGGATAGTTTGTACAGGCTTGCTGGAGTAGCCGATTTGCGGTGCTGCGATCGCCCTGTAGCAGAGTCAGCAGCTTCAAGTAAAGCGGATGGTCAGTAGAGAATGTAGGAGTTGGAGAAACGGCTGGCTGATTCAGTTTCCGCCTGGTTTCTGAGGACGGTTGGGCTTCGGGATGAAGTAGATGATTGGTCGCGTCGGTAGTAGTAGTGACCGCTGGAGAAGCAGTAGTTTGGTTGACTGCTTGTATGAGATCTTGTGGTGGTTGGGCTTCGATAGCTTGCTCATAGGTTGGCAGTTCCTCACGGCGACTCACCAGAAACAAACTACTGATAAAAATGGTTAGATAGCTACTAGCGACAAACAGCAACATCAGTCCCAAAGGAAATGAGATTGCAGGCTCCGGTTTAGAGATGAGTGCAGTTCTCAATTGTGGATATGGCGCAATATTCTCTACTAATGCGTGAGAGGTAAGTCTATTGAGTTGATTTGAAAGTTGACTTGAAATCGGTGGGATTGGCATCGTTGACTCCCTGTTTCAAGATGAATGGATTGTAGAGTGATGTGAATTCGATGGGAGTTTTTCGCTTCCGTCTTCAGCGCTTCTGCCCCTCAACCCCCAATCTGGGGGACTTTTAGATCATAGTCTTCGTTCAAAGTCCCTCACTCGTGGGGGATTTAGGGGGCTGCCCGGATTTGTAACGGCAATGAAGGATTTCATCGAATTCACGTTAGAGTGGAAGCGATCGCTAGACGTGAAAGAGCGATCGCTGACAATCATCCTGCTCAGAAACCACTATTTTTTACAGTATCCAGACTGGTCTACATAGATTCCTTGCACTGCTCCACCCACTAGATGCCTAAATCGCAAACACTTATTAGAAGTTGCAGCGTCTTCTAATTTGTCCATGAGCAGCCCACCGTATACTGCCCCAGCAGCCCCACAGACAGCAGCGCCAACTCCACCGATGGGTGCACAAGCAATGCCAGCAGCACCGCCAATCGCACCTGCACTAGCCCCTTTATATTTAGAAAGCTTGCTCCATAGTCGTCTAGTGGTGCCTCGCTTGAGGTAGGTACTACAGGTGGCAATGCCGCAAGTGTATACAAAGCTTCTTGTTTCAGTCAGTTTTCTCGCAGCTAGAGCCGGAGTAGTTGTAGCATTAAAGATCAAAGCGAGTCCAACAATCAAGGTAGAAGTGCGAACACGATTTAACTTCATAGAAGCCTCCTTTTTAGTCAAAAAATCAATGCTTTAGAAAATACCAACTTGGCGAAAACTGTTTACCGCAGCCTTCATCAAGGGACGATTTGGACATTATCTTGCTGAGAAGTGAAATTCAGCGATTCAACGAAACGTTCAACACAAGATGTTTGATAGCTACATTGCTGTCTAAAGCACAACTCCAACCCACGCTGAGAGTGTATTCTGGACTTATTCCCTAAAGCAAGAAAGGATGGGTAAGGCTGGAAAGGGGCTTAGAGTCTTGAATCGATAGCTTGGGGAAAGTGTATGGATTGGGGAAGTCCCAAAAAATCCCCAAACTTTCTTGAATTCTGAGGGGACATCTATGGCAAGAGTGAGCTACGGTTCTAAAGCACAAGCCCAAGCCAAACACCTTCTAAACTCTC
This sequence comes from Phormidesmis sp. 146-20, assembly GCF_052939475.1. NCBI lineage: Bacteria > Bacillati > Cyanobacteriota > Cyanophyceae > Leptolyngbyales > Leptolyngbyaceae > Phormidesmis > Phormidesmis sp. 146-20. Next base: position 178,030 of record NZ_JBJPHT010000004.1, on the reverse strand, counting down.
TGCTCGCTTATGCAAATAGACTTGAAAGTGAGTGCAACCCCATTCCTAATAGAGATTTCTCGATAACCTGGCAAACTGAACAGCGGTGTGTGGTTCGCACAAAAATTAGGGTTTTGCAAGAACTCACAACTCGATCGCCAGGTCACGACCCGTTAAACTCAGAACAAATTAGAGAATCGCTCAAATGCTACCGAGATTTTCTTAAAATTTTGCAAGACCATCGGACGGCTACTCAAGGCGCAGAATACTGGCACTTTACTCTTGAATTGTGGCATCCCCGTCAGGAGAGTGAAGCAAACCTATCGCGATTTGACACTGAGTGGGAGCAGCGAAAACAGCCCCGGCCGCGGGAAAGCCGTAATGGATTGAATGCTGCAATTCCACTAACTTTGGCGAAGCAAATCGGAACGATCGCAGGCGCACCCAATGTTTCAACCCTTTATGGGCGAACAGCAGAACTAGAAACGCTGAGACAATGGATACTTGAGGAGCGCTGTCGGTTAGTGGCGATCGTCGGCATGGGTGGCATTGGCAAAACGGCACTTGCTGCTAAATTTGCTTACTCTTTTAGGCAAACATTCGATCAAGTCATTTGGAAATCACTGCTTCAAGCGCCTCCATTAGAAACGCTCCTCTCAGAAATTCTTCAAACCCTCGTTCCGGAACAAAACATTCCTGATCACATACCTGATCGCATAGACACCTGCACAACTCAGCTACTAAAACAATTGCGTCTAAATCGCTGCCTCTTGATATTAGACAACCTTGAGGCGATTTTACACAACGGTGAGCTAGTGGGAACTTGTCGAGCAGGTTATGAAGGATATGAAGATCTGCTTAAGCAGCTTACGGACGTGCCTCACCAGAGCATTGTTGTACTGACAAGTCGATACAAGACTAAAGAAGTCTTTGCGCGGGAAAGCGTAAAAACACTTCAACTCAGAGGACTACAAACACCTGAAGGGGAAGCCATTCTGCATCTAAACGAGCTATGTGGCACTTCAGAAAACAAAAAACAGTTAATTGAGTCTTATCAAGGCAATCCCCTTGCTCTCAAGCTTGCCTCAGCTTCGATCCGCGATTTGTTTGATTGCAATATTGCAAATTTCTTACAGCTAGGAACTGCCCTCTTTCGAGAAGTCTCAAACCTGTTGGATGAACAATTTGAACATCTCAGTCCATTAGAACAGCAAATTCTATACTGGCTTGCAATTAATCGCGATTTCATTTGCATGACAGATCTACAGAACGACCTAATTTCTACTAGACCAGCAGAATTACTCCAAGCGTTAGAATCTGTGCAGCGTCGATCGCTCATTGAACAAAGCCAAGCTAGTTATACGCTCCAACCTGTTGTCATGGAATATGTCACTGAGCGCTTCATAAACCAAATTGTCAGTGAAGTGGTGACGCAAGACATTAAACTATTCAACAGTCACGCCCTGGTCAAAGTACAAGCCAAAGACTACGTGCGAGAAACGCAAATTCGATTAATTGTTCAGCCTGTCATTGTTGCTTTAGAGAACAAGCTGAGAACAAAAGCTCGTATTGAAATCCGTCTTGAAGACCTTTTAGCCACTCAACAGCAGCAAGATCCGGGAGAGCGAGGGTATTTAGCTGGAAATATACTGAATCTTTTTAGAGAACTTAAAACAGATTTGAGCGATCGCGACTTCTCAAATCTAACCATCTGGCAAGCAGATCTTCGAGGCTTAAAGCTTCATCGAACTAATTTTGCAAATGCCAAGTTTGATCGGTCTAGTTTCACGCAAAAGATCAATTCAGTTCTTGCGATCGCGTTTAGCCCAGATGGTAACTATCTTGCTGCGGGTGATACGGGTGGCGAGATCTATGTTTGGCAAGTTGTCGATGGTCAAATATTTCGTGAATTCAAAGAACATACTAACTGGATCTTCTGCCTTGCATTTAGTCCTGATAGTAAAACTCTAGTCAGTGGTTGCGGTGATAAAACTGTGAAGTACTGGAATGCAGCGACAGAACAACTAACAGAACAACTAATTAGAACATTGCAATGTAAAGATGCGATTTTTTGTGTGGTGTTTAGTCCCGATGGTCAGACAGTTGCGATCGCCAGTGGAGATGGCACGATCGAAATCCGGAGTCTCAAAGGAGAACACTTAAAGGTATTTCGAGGACACACCGAGCGAGTCTGTTGCGTTGCATATAGCCCTGATGGACGCTTACTCGCCAGTGGAGGTGCCGATCAAACGGTGAAAGTGTGGGACGTTGATTCTGAACAACTACTCAACACGCTGCAAGGACACACAAATCAAGTTCGCTCTGTTGCCTTTGGCCCTGATGAAATTTTGGTCAGTAGTAGTGAAGATCAAACCATTAAGCGATGGGATTTTAAGACTGGGTATTGCATTCAAACATTAAGCGAACATACTGACTGGGTGGATGCGATCGCATTTAGCGCGGATAAACAACTGCTGGCTAGTGCCAGCGAAGATAAAACGATTAAACTCTGGGATGCTCAAACTGGAAAGCTTCTAAAAACATTGGGTGGACATAGAAGACCCATTAGAGCATTGACTTTTCACCCTCAGAGTCGAGTTTTGGCAAGTGGGGCCGAGCAATCAGTGAACTTGTGGGATGCAGACAGCGGACAGATTTTGAAGACCTTCCAAGGCTTTGCAAATCCGGTTCATCGAGTCGTGTTTAGCTCAGATGGTCAGAGGGTGGTCAGTGCCCATGAAGACAGCGTAATTCGCGTCTGGAATCAACAGACAGAACAACCTCCGAAGACTTTAGAAGGACATGCAGGTTCAGTTCGTCGGATTAGCTTCGCCCCCAATAACCAACTCCTGGCGAGTTGCAGTAATGATCACACTGTGAAATTGTGGAACGTTGATTCGGGGCAGCTTTTAACGACATTTCAAGGACATCAAGGGATAGTTTGGGCAGCAGCTTTCAGCGCAGACGGCAAAACGATTTCTAGTTGTAGTGCTGATCAGACGATCAAAGTGTGGGATGCTTCGCAAGTGAAGCTGTCTGGGGAAAATGTGGTGGAGGTGAAGTCATGTCTTAGAACATTAGAAGGACATCAAGATTGGGTCGTGACAATTGACCTCAGCGCAGAGTGTCAAATGCTCGCAAGCGGAAGCTTTGATAAAACGATAAAGCTCTGGAATTCTGAAACTGGAGAGATTGTTAGAACCCTACAGGGTCACACCAGTCCAGTACTTACAGTTTGCTTTGACCCTAGCGGACAACTGCTTGCAAGTGGCAGTGACGACCTAAAAGTTAAGCTCTGGGATATTCAGACTGGGGACTGCTTGAAGACTTTGAACGGACATACCCAGAGCATTTGGTCGATTTGCTTCATAAATCTCGAAGGACGCGAAATTGTGGTCACTGGAAGTGCCGATAAAACGATTAAGCTGTGGGATGTTGAGACTGGGGAACACTTAAAAACATTAGAAGGACATACCAAGCACGTTCTTTCTGTTAGCTTTCATGACGACAGTCAACGGTTGGTCAGTGGTAGTGCAGATGGAACAATCAAATTGTGGGACGTGCAGACAGGCGAATGTTTGAGAACCCTAGAGGTTGAGCGTCCTTATGAAGGGATGAACATTGCACGAGCAACTGGACTCACAGAGGCTCAGAAGCAGACACTCAGTGCTTTAGGTGCGATCGCTCAGTAGTTCGTGATTTCAGAAAACTTTAGTTGAAGGTTACGTCAACTTGATGAAGTTTTTTCGCTTCGATGTTTAGATCTTTTACCCCCAACCGCCCAATTCTGGGGGACTTTAAATTCAAAGTTCTTTAGTAAGGGGTTTAGCGGCATTTTTAGTTGAAAGATCGCAGCGGGAGAATTTATATTAACCCACAATTACTTTCCATAGCAGAGAGCCGATCGCGACCATCGCTAAATGCTGAGGTAATAGATTTTTGAATGGCTGACGAGCAATCTTTTGAGTGAGAAAAACACTCAGCCAGAATGAAAAAATTAACGTTACACCCTGCAAAAATGAAATCACAGCAGGATCAGCAACGGCGATCGGAAGCGTCATGCCCTGAGTCTTTAACCCGAAGGTGGCGATCGTGACGGGAATGATTTGTCCTGCCTCGGTCAAACCTAATCTTAGGTAATGGGCTAGACTACTCCCCAAAACAAGCGGCAGATATCCATAAGCTAATTCTAAAAATGGACGAGATTTAGTACTGAGCAAACGAGTTAGAGAATGGGCGGATAGTGCAATTACACCTGGAATCAGCAACGCTAAAGTAGACACACCTGCATGGATTCCGAAATCACTTAAATGTAAATTCCAACCAAACTGCTGCTCAATCTCTGGCAACCGATGCAAAAACACCGCCCCGAATAGCAAAAACAATAGCGAAACTTCGGAATAACTGGGTGTGTGGGTTGTCCAGAGTTCAATTCCTGGGGGTCTAAAGTTGAGTTCGACCGATCGATGGGGACAGGCTTTGAGACAAGTCATACACAAAACGCAATCCTTGTTATCTTGCAGTTGCGCGGGATGCGAATAAACTGGACAACCACCCGTTTCCAGCCCTTCGCCTTTTTGCGGGCCGCCCTTATAACATTGATACGTTGTACAGCTTGCCGAGCAAATTCCCTGTTGGGCGCGAAGTTCGATCATTGAAAGCTTGGCAAATAAACCATTCATGCCACCGATCGGACACAAATAGCGACACCAAAAACGACGTTCAAATAACATGGAAAAAACGACCGCTCCGGCTGTGATTAGAAGTAGCAAACAGCCCGATAAATAAGCGACATTTTCCAGATTCCACAACTCCTCCCAGAGTAAAATTAGCGCAAACATGCCAAACAAAAACCAACCGCCCCATTTTTCTGCTTGTTGACGCGGCCAGGATTGCAGTTGTCTAGGATAGATCCACAGCGAAATTTTTTGCGCCAGTTCTCCGTAAATCATAAACGGACAGACCGCACACCACGCTCGACCAACAAACGGAAACGCCACCAAAATCAACATCCACCACCACGCCCAAAACATACTTAAGGCAAAGTTTTGATCACGGCTTTGAGGTGCCAACATTAACACTGCAACGATCAGCCCAAAGAATCCTAGCGTGAATCCATAGTTGATGCGATCGGGATACCAGGGACTACGCAAAAAATGACGGAGTTTTGGGTAAGCATTCAGCAAGTTTAGGCGAAATCGACGAGTCTTGGTGCTGACTGACCAAAACACTTCTTCGGTGAGTTCTGCGGCTCCGTCAGATTGAGCGATCGCTCGTTCGATCAAGCTTTGTAGCTCGGTCGAGTTGCCCGGAAAATCATAGCCTTGTAGCCGCCTGAGCGCTTCTGGAGTCACCTTCTGTTTGGGAATTGCTCTGGCTCGACTCGCCAAACTCAGGTAATAGTCCAACATCGCCGCTACATCTGCTTTCCGAACTCGCAACGGTGCAATTTTGATCGTATGTTTGATCAGTTTACAGCGCTCCAATCGTGGCAAAATTCGTTCAGAAGTCATCATAATTCGAGCGTCACAGTGGCGCGGTTCTTCTCGTCCGACGGGATGGTATTCGCCCGTGGCCAAAAGCTGCACCAACTTTTCCTCAAGCTCTGCGGGAATGTCTTCTAAATTGTTGAGCAAAACCGTTCCTCGCCCAATCCAATCGAGCAATCCGGGCTTATTCGATCGCCCAAACAATTCTGCCCCCGTCGATTGCAGCAAATTACAGTTCACCTTGATCATTGGTTCTTTGCGATCGCTCGACCCAAAATGAATCAACGTCGCCGCATTATCTTTCTCTAACCCCGGCTCTCCAAAAATCAACACAGGTTGACGATCGCTCGCCGCCTTTTTGATCTCCTGCCGCATCCGCACCGCATACCGACTTGACCCGACAATTCCCCGCTTCACCCTCGGCACCAGATAGGGGCGCAATGCAGTCTGGCGATCGCGCTCATACGCCAACTGAGACGAAACCTGCTGTAACTCATCCGCTAACTGGCGAGAAAACGTTTGCGAAATTTCGGGAAACTGCTGCGTCAGACTCAAAAATTCCTCACGGGGAATCGTCCACAACACGCAGTCACTCAAAGTAATCGTCGTTTCCTGAGCAGGCTCGTTGAGCAACAGTTCTTTGAGATAAAGTGTCGCACCTGGTAGCAATCCCGATGCTCTGGCAACACTCGCCTGACTGGTTCGATAACGCTCAATCCTGCCCGCATAGAGAATGTACAGCGCAGGGGGCGGCGTGTCTTCCAGCACGAGACGGCGATTTTCCAAAACCGATTCTGAATGAAGGGCGATCGCAATCGCTGCCAAAGTCTGATCAGAAAGTGATCCTAAAGTTGTGTTTTGTTTGAGCCAATCCTGACGTTCTGCGGGTTCCATGCCTGTGCCTTTGATGCGTATCTTTTGATTAGCACGATCGCACGACCCATCCGCCAGACAAAAACTAAACTTCATTTAAGACTTCAGCCGAGTCCAGCTTCTTGAAAGGCTTGTTCTAGCGCTGCTCCAACTTTGATTTGTAAGGCCCAGTTGCGGAGGTAGCTTTGATCAAGGTTGCTTTGCTGTAATTTCATCACGCCCAAAATGTCTTTCCATTGCTCGGTTGAGCCAGTCGTTTGTCGCCACTTTAGCTTTTGCAGAATGATGTCTTCTGGGGTACAAACGTAAATTTGTCCTTCAGGAAAATCCAGAGTTTGCCTGCGCTTCATCTTGCTTTGAGCAAAAGAGTCTGACTGAAATGGGAAAATATCCGCCTTCTCAGATGACGCATTGTCAATCACATTGAACGATCGATCTGCACGATTTGACTCGATCGCCTCCAAAACAGATGTTTCGCTAATATAGAAATCCGCCTCGATGAAGGCCTGCACCAAAGACTGCACCTTTGTCGAAGCGATTTCGATAGCAAGGTCAATATCTCGTGTTCCTCGACTTTCGCCATGCAGCGAACTGGCAACCGACCCACTCACATAGTAAGGAATGTCTAAGGGAGCCAGAATATTTGCAACTTTGAGGGTGAAGGTGATGGGATCAAGAATCATCGGCAAAGAAGAAACGAGGAGTGAGCGATGCAACTCAAGCCATTCTGCCCCATAGCGTCTTTGCAGGTAAGTTTTAACCGGGGTTTCTGTACTTTGACACAATCCCCAAATTCGGGTTCGCCAAGTCAGGTTAAAGGCTCTAAACCGATAATGCCTATCTTCCACTGACATATTCTTCAGCTTCGCAAAGAGAAGCCAATCAATTTGACGATCGGTGTCCGGGGATTGAGCGCAGTAGCCGACGGGTATCGCCATATCACTTTGCTGACTGATTCATCTGAGTTACTGAATAGGTTCTATTTTGCCTCGTTTCAATGACTTGTGTTGAGCGCGATGATAATAAAAACCCACGTTCAGGAGGAGGCGTTGCTGATTGGAGGGATGAATGCGTGGGAAGTGTCCATCTTTTCGCCCCCTAAATCCCCCAAAATTGGGGGACTTTGAACATGGGGTTTCCCGCCGCTTTGGGGCAATTCATCCCACGATTCAGCAATGCTCAGGAGGAAAGCGGATTTTTTACCAGTTCACCTGCGATCGCTCGTGTAAGACTCGCCCATAGACAGCCTCGGTTTGCTGCGCTAACTTTGCCCAATCAAATCGCCTGGCCAGATCTTTGTAAGCGTTATCGACCAGCCATTGGGCATATCGGGGATTTTGCAGCACTTCTAAAATGCCCCAGGCGAGAGAATCTGGATTGTTGGTTTGGGTGACGACCCCCGTTCTCAGATGGCGCACCACCTCTGGCAAACCGCCCGTATCCGAGACCACCACAGGAACCTTCGCCGCAAAGCTTTCTAACGCCACAATGCCAAACGGCTCATAGAGACTGGGAAAAACAGCACAGTTGGCGATCGTCTGAAATTTATCCAAATCCTCATCGGGCATAAACCCTGTGAAATAGCACTTCTGCCAAATTCCCAGATTCCACACTTGCTGCTTGAGGTGATCGGTATTGCCCCCGCCGATAAAGACAAACTTCACTTGATGATTCATCGCTCTGATCACCTTGGGAGCCGCCTCGATCAGCACCGCCACGCCCTTCTCATGACTCATGCGCCCCACGTAATAAACGATTCTCTCCTCATCGGCCGCAAACCGTCGCCGAAAGCCCCAATAATCAAAATCAGGGTGAGTCTGCTTCTTCTCAGCGCGAATCCCGTTGTAGACGACATCAATTTTGTTCCACGGGGTATCGAGCGATCGCTCGACTTCTCGCCGCATGTAATCCGTACAAACAATCACCCGCCACGCATCGTAAGAGAGCCGCTTTTCTTTTTGACTCACATAGCGCTGCGCTTCGGTATGAATGCCGTTGTAGCGTCCAAACTCAGTCGCATGAATGGTGGCCACCAGCGGAATTTTGAAACAGAGCTTAAGGGCGATCGCCGCATCTTCAACCAGCCAATCGTGCGCGTGAATAATATCAAAATGGCCCTCTTCTTGAATCAGTTTGCCGCCGTGTTGCCCCATACTCTGATTCATATTGGCGACCCAGTGAAAGAAGTTGTCGCTCTCACCCACGCTCACCCGATGCACCTGCACCCCATCCACCACCTCATAATGAGGAGCCTGTCCAAACTGCACCGTGATTAAATGAATCTGATGCCCCAGTTTGACCAGTTCAGGATACAGTTCTGCAACATGTCGTGCGATCCCGCCCACAATGCGCGGAGGAAATTCCCAGGTCAACACCAAAATCTTCATCAGCCCCAATTTAACTCTCTGATTCAAAGATAATCATTACTTTAAAGGGATGAAGGATGAGGGAGGAGGGATGAAAGAGAACTGTGAGTCTCTAGTCAGGTCGCACGATGGATGCTGATACCTAGATCGCTCCGCTACATCCCCTTACAGGGACATGGATTTAGAGTTGCACATCGCGTCAATTAAGTTTTCAACATCGAAAGCCATCCCTCATCCCTCATCCCTCATCCCTCATCAACTGTCCCAGAACGCGATAGTCTATTAATTAGCAGATAGTTATAAATTGTTCTCCTTGCGATGATCAAAGCTTGGGCGGATAAACTCTGCTTCATTTCAGTCTAAAGTTGACAGTATATTAGGTTTAAGGTTCCCTTTGGAAACTTAGCTTACCAGGTGACACTGCTCATTAAGCTCTGTTACCTTGATTGCAAAGCCAGTTCGATTCGTCTGTTCTAACGATTCATGAGAAATGCAGGCACCTCCTGAAAAGTTAACAAATCCTGAAGTGCCTCTACAGATTCTGCTGTTTGTAGATCGTCGCCCCAATTCTCGTGAGCAGATTCAGCAGATTCGTCGCTTTTTAAAAGAACTGAGCGCAGAGTATCCGTTTGACCTGCAAGTGATTGATGTCAGTGAGCAGCCTTACCTGGCAGAGCATTTTCGTCTGGTGGCGACCCCCGCCCTCGTCAAGACTCACCCCGAACCCAGACAGACCCTGACGGGAACGAACCTCGTCGCTCAGTTAAAAGACTCCTGGGTGCGCTGGCAACGATCGGCTGAGGACTATCTAAATCAAGCGATCGAGCCAGAACCCGATCTTACCGAAGTCTCCAATTCTGACAGCGAGTTGCCCAAAGCGTCTTCTCTGATTTACTCTACTGAACTGTTGCAGCTTTCGGATGAGATTTTTCGCCTCAAGCAAGAAAGAGAAGAACTTCAGGCGCAGATTCAATTTAAGGATCAGATTATTTCGATGCTGGCGCACGATTTGAGAAACCCGTTGACGGCGGCTTCTTTGGCGATCGAGACGCTAGAAATTGGCCACAACGCTAGAGAAGCTTCTCGCCTGACGACCGCTCTGACGACTCAGCTTCTCAAACACGCTCGGACACAAATTCGGACAATCGATCGCATGATCACTGACATTCTCCAAGCGGCCAGGGGCACCAGTTCTGAGTTACACATTCAACCCAAACGGCTCGATCTGGGGTTGCTGTGTGAAGATGTTTTGCAGGACTTAGAAGAGCGCTTTAAGACCAAACTGCAAGTTATCGAAACTGACATTCCTACGGATTTGCCCCAGGTCTACGCTGACGAAGAACGAGTGCGTCAGGTGTTAATGAACATTTTGGACAATGCTGCAAAGTACACGCCTTCGGACGGCAAAATTCACGTCTCAATGCTGCACCGCACGACCCAAAAAGTACAGGTGAGCGTTTGTGACAACGGGCCAGGGGTGCCCGAAGAAAATCGAGAGCGGATTTTTGAAGATCACTACCGTCTTCAGCGAGACGAGGCGCAGGATGGGTATGGGATTGGGCTATCGCTCTGTCAACGGATTGTACGATCGCACTATGGTCAGATTTGGGTCGATTCGGTTCCCAATCAGGGCAGTTGTTTTCACTTTACGCTGCCAGTTTATCGTCCCCAAAGGTAGGAAGTTCTGTGGTGGGTTTCACAAGGCCCAACATACGCTACTCATATCTTCGGGCGGCGTTGCTGAATCAGGGGATGAATTGCCCCAAAGCGGCGGGAAACCCAAGGTTCAAATTCCCCATTTTTGGAGGAATTTAGGGGGCTGCCCTAATCACCGTAGCGAAAGATTCTATCGATTTCACGTTAAATCAGAGGCTCGATCGCACTTAACGCTGACCGGGAGGCGTAAAAGAAGTAGGCGCAGAAAATGAGTCGTCTCCAAATTCGCGACAAAACCAGATGCTCAACTCCCAGGCAGATTTGAGATGCTTGAGGGCAACGTGAGATTCGCCTTTGTAGTCGTGGGCGGCTTGGTTTCCGATACGACGGATGTCTTGCAGCTTGCGGTGAATTTCTTCTGGTAAATAGCCCGTATCAAAGAGGCGATTCAGCAGATCAAGTTGAGATTCCTCCAAAACAGGGGGTAGCGCTACTTTTTTGGCAACGCTTTGGGCCAGCAATTCGCCAAACTGCCGCAGTTTCATCAGACCAGTGACGGGATCGTCGGTTAAATATTTTTCTGCCAGCGAGGCCAGCGTTGCGAGTTGCGGCTCGTAGTCCTGCAAAAAAGCAAAATTCGCTGAAGTTGAGCTATCTGAGGCGATCGCAGGCTGAAATGAGTTGAGCAAGCTGATGGTTTTGTTGTAGTTTTTCCAGTCTTGTCGGGCACAAAATTGACTGGCTGCGATTTGACGATCGTGGATTGCCTGCTGCATATCTTCTTGATGAGCGTAGGCTTGAGCGCGACCGAGATAGGCTTCGGGGTATTCGGGCTGTAGCTTGATGGCGTGAGAAAAATCAATCAGCGCATCCTGATAATTGCCCATTGCGCTCTCAATTTGGCCGCGTCCGACATAGCTCATGGCATCTTGAGGATTCATCTGTAGCGCCTGATTGAGGTCAGCTTTTGCGCCCAAAAAGTCTCCTATTTGTAGACGAAGTTTGCCCCGGTTGCGGAGGGCGATCGCATCCTGTGGATTGAGCTTTAGGGCTTGGTTGAGGTCAGCGATCGCGCCTTGTTTGTCACCCATTTTGCTTTTGGCAATCGCTCGACAACAATACACCGTCGCATCTTGAGGATCGGCTCGGAGCGCCCAGTCTAAGTCTTGCAGCGCTTGGGCACAGTTTCCGTTTTCGGCCCTTTTGAGAATCTTGGCCAAAAGTTGGGCATGAGAGGGCATCTCGATCGGCGGTTCAGGCTCCGATGGGGGCGGCGATGGTTGAAGCTGCTCGATTTTTTGCAGACAACGGCGACAACTGTCAGAATCTTTTGCCAACAGATAGAGGTGAGCGGCGGTCTTAAAGCTACCAATTGCGGCTGGACGCATCATCAGTTTTTGCTCGATCGTGCCCTTCAGTTGGTGGGCATCGGCATCTTTGGGACTACGACGAATGGCAGCCTGTACATCTTCTAGCGCTCCAGAAAAGTTTCTCAACTCCAAGCGACCCAGAGCGCGGGCATAGTAAAACTCACTGCGATCGCCATCCTGATTGAGCGCGGCTGTGTAGTCAAAAACGGCAGCACAAATATTGCCCAACTCAAAGTGAGCGAGTCCTCTGCGATAGTAAGCCTGGGTGAGATGAGGCGTGAGGGTGATCGCTTGACTAAAGGTTGCGATCGCGCTTGAGTAGTCTCCTTGACGCGCTTGCTGAATGCCTTGATCGAGTAGAGATATCTCCATGAATGACGATCGTGATGGTTGACAACACTATATCTTAGAGAAGTTTGAAAAGGGTCTAGCGCTGGTTGACTGACAAAACTCCTGAACTCCTCCGCTTCTTGTAGGTTGGTGTTGAGCAAAGCGAAACCCACCGTCGCCTCTCTGGTACGTCAAAGATTCTTCTTAATCTTGGCTTAGATACCCTCATCAGACGTGATTTATGAAGATATTTCTAGCCCATTTTGCAAAGCTGCGAATTTTAGCGATCGCTCTGCTAATTGTTGGTGTTTTTTTTAGATTCACGAATCTTGATAAGAAGATTTTTTGGCTTGACGAAGCAGCAACTTTGTTTCGGGTTTCTGGATATGCCGAGACTGAGTTAATTGCTTCATTTTCTTACAGCCGTGTCGTTAGCGTCACAGAGTTGGCTCAGTTTCAGCGGCTTGATTTAGAAAAGCAGAAAATGGATATTGTCAAAAATTTAGCGGTAGAAGAACCACAGCTTTCACCACTTTATTTTGTCATTTTACAATTTTGGATTCAATGGTTTGGGCACTCGATCTGGGCGATTAGAAGTTTGTCAGTTTTGATTAGTTTGTTGATTTTTCCTGCTCTCTACTGGCTTTGTTTAGAGTTATTTCAGTCATCCTTAATCGGATGGGTCGCAGTAGGAATTGTTGCTATTTCTCCTTTCCATGTTTTGTTTGCCCAAGAAGCGAGACCTTATTCTTTCTTTTCACTCACGATTTTGCTTTCAGTGCAGCACTTTTGAGAGCAGCCAAACACCCAAATCCAGTCAATTGGGCACTCTATACGGCGACCATTGTATTAGGAATTCATTCGTACTTGCTTTTTGGTATGACTGCGATCGCTCACGCAATCTACATTAGTCTTTATGAAGGCGTGATCAATAAGCTCCAACGTAAAAAGGTGTTAATCAACTATTTAGTTTCCAGTGTGTGCGGACTTCTTATTTCTCTGCCCTGGCTCTTTTTAGTAATCGTTAATGTCGCCAATATTCCCCAATTAAATGATACTAACAAATCATCATCAGGAGGACTGGGAGCCTTTCGAGAGCTTATTGGTGGCATCAGACAAACATTCTTTGACTTTACATCGGATGCTTTTTCTAGCATCCAATTTTTTGGTTTAGATATCAACTTGTATTCACTTTCAAAGATTTTGTATCCTTCTCTAAATCTCGTCTTTATCGCTATCATTGGCTACGCTGCACATACACTTTACTATTATTTAAAGTCAACGTGGCTTTATGTCTTGCTGCTGGGCGGTACTGGAGCATTGTTTTTAGCGTTATTAGGAAAAATCTTGCCTCGCTACTTAGTTGCCACTTATTTGAGTGTTGAAATTTCAATTGCTTACCTGATAGCCACCAAACTGCTTTCTACCAGAACTAAAATCATCAAAAATCTGTTTTGGAAGGGCGTTACAACTGCTCTAATTGTGATGGGAATTGTTTCTTGTTGCGCGATCGCTCAAGCAGATACCTGGTGGAGCAAAGGCAATAGCCAAAATCTTCAGCTTGCAACCTTAATCAATCGATCGCCCAAGCCGTTACTGATCAGTGATGCCATCCCTTTAGAGTTGCTGTCTCTCAGCTACTACCTCGACCAAAAGGTCAGCCTACAAATACAACCGCAGTGTGCTTTTTGCCTAAATTCAACGGCTAAAAATCAGCCTGTCGCGATCCCAAAGATTCCGATCGCTTTCAGCAGTCTCTTTTTATTTCATCCGTCTGAAGCTTTAAGAAATGGACTTGAAAAAACCTACAAATTGTCTTCACTCAAAGCAGAAAAAACTACATTTGAAAATGTTTGGAAGTTAGAGAAATAGATACTGTAGAGTTTTGTGCAAGCCTATTACTTTCTGCTCAATCGCTAAGGTTCAGCATAGTCGTTGAGATAGCGATCGACTTTTTGCCAAACTTGATCAACTTCTAAATTAAGCCAGCTTTGTACAACCACAAAGAAATGACTGCTGTCGGGGCTAAATACTTTGTCTACATCCCAGCTATCAAAGCCTTCTTTATACCAAACCGAATCGTCTTCAGCGTAGAGACAATTTTCGATGCGAATGTGATGTCGATCGAAGCGATCAGTTTCTTCCAAAAAGATGTAGTAGAGACCATATTCTGTCCAGGGGATGGAAACCGAGAGGAACGATCGCCAACCCAGTAATTGACTACGACGTAAGGAATCTTTGGGCAAAAATTGAGCATAAAACTTCAACAAAGTGGCTCTAACTTCTCGCTTAGTGCCAGGAAACTTTAGCTGTTGATAAATTTGTGATAAGTAGTCTCGTAGCTCAAAAATTCCTTGTTTGCTCAAGACGGCTGGTGTGACATTATGCAGCAGATCGCGGTGACGAGATTTGAGTTTCAAAACTTGCTCTGCCCAGCCATACCAATCAGTCTGCGTGTTTCTTTCAACCGAGTGAATAAAGCAAACGCCTTTTTCATTTTGCACTAAATCACTGTAGTAAACTGGTTTAGTACAAATTACATCGGCATCTAATGTTAGATAAAAATCGGTTTCGATCTTGTCGGCGATCGCGATTTTGATAATCTGCTGTTTGTACCATCCAGGCACAGACTTAAAAATGCTAAATCGACTGCCGCAAAAAATCTTAAACTCAGGCACTAAACTTGATTCTGCAATCACACAATAGCGATCGTCTTGAATCAAATCTCTAATCTGCTCAAACTCACGATCGGGCGTGACAATCCAGCATTTCCCCAGATCTTTGAAAAACCGTTTGAAGGACTTATCTAAAATCTCAAACCTTGGATAATCTTTTAAGGTCAAAGGTAAGACCGCATCAATTTTTTGAGCATCCTTCTGAGCATTCACAGGCAAATTCCTCAAGTCTATGCACCTTGCTAAAGGCGATACTAAGCTGACTAACCACCTTCAATCCTGACATAGACCCTATAAATTTTGGGTAAAGCACTTCCAGAAATTGTGTGAATTCACGCAGTATGTTTGAGCAAGCCGAAATCTGGTCTAGCGATCGCGCCTCAGCCATTCCGTAATTCCATCAGCCAGCGAGAGAATTAGCGCTTTTTGAGACTGAGGATCGGTAATCCATTCAAACTCGATCGGGTTGATCATAAAGCCCAGTTCTAATAAAACAGACGGCGTAACGGTAGGACGAGTCAGCGCTAAGTTATTCCAAAACACGCCATAGGAGGGGCGATCTAATGTCTTGACCAGATGATCGTGCAGAAAGGCGGCTAGATCGTAGGCTTGAGCGTTGTACCAAAAAGTGGCTATACCCTTGGTATTGATGGCATCTCCGTCGTCGGGCAAGGCGTTGTAGTGCAGACTGAGCGCGATCGTCGGTTCGAGTTTGTTGATGATGGCGACGCGATCGTTGGGTAATAAATCAATGTCCTCCTCGCGAGTTAAAAAAACCGTTGCACCCCGATCGACTAACTGATCCCGCAGCGCTTTTGAAATCAACAACGCCACTTCTTTTTCGGGGTAACCCGTTCCGCCTCTCGATCCAAAGTCTTCGGGGCCGCCGTGTCCTGGGTCGAGCAGGATTTTGAAGCCGGAGAGTGAGGAGGAAGGAGTGAGGAGTGAGGAGTGAGGAGGATGGCGCAGCGAGAGGATCAATGTCGTGCCTTCGTAGCGCAGTTTGTAGCCCCATTGAGACTTGAGCGAGAATGTGTATTCGACTTTGCCAGGTTCGGTTTGTTGCCAGTCGAGACGAGAAATCACGCGATCGCTCGTCAACCGAATCGTATCCGTCTGGGCGGTCGTATTGTGTAGCGTCAGCTTGAAGGTATTTCTAGCCTGCTCGATGGTGATGGGAACGGGCACCTGGAGGGGAAACAGCACTTCTGTCCAGTCGCCTGCTTGTCTCGATGTGATCCCGCGAATCAGCGATCGTACAGGCACCGATCCTGACGAAATCTTCACGTCTTTGCGATTGATCCAGCCGCCGTAATCAAGTCGTACCCAGTCGCCTTCCTGTCCGGTGATGGTGGCGCGAGTGCCTTGCGGTAGGGGGGTGAGGCGAGAGTAGTCGGTGCTGGCTCCTGTGCGGGCCGTCCCAGAAGGAACGATCACCTCAGCGATTTCGAGTTGGCTGGGAGAGAGAATTCTGATCTTACCGGGGGCAGTTTGGGCGATTTGAGAATCCTTCAAATTCAAAAGATACTGCGGTTTTCCTAGCTCTGCGATCGAAGTCGCCGTCGCACATGCCGCATATTGACTAGCTCCTTCTGACGTAGGCTGCGTCAATCCCGTTAGCACTCCCGAATTGGCAGGTAAATTCATCACAGTCTGACGCTGGAGCGGAAGGATACGATCGTCTACTTTCACCGACACCAGCGCATTCTCAGGGGCAACCGCCGCAAAACAAATCAACTCACCTGGCAATCGAGCGATATCCACCGCAGGCGAGAGAGAATCTTGACCAAAAGCAGCGCCAACTAACGGCGGAACAAGCGGTTCACGAGTCACCGCAACCTTAAGTTCCTGATCTTGATAGCGCACCGTAAACAGATTGTCCCCTAACTGCAATGGAAAACTGGGCGCAAAATGACCTTGAGGACTGCGATCGAGGCGTTCACCATTCACCAAAACCTGCCCCGTTGGAGGAGCCGACCCAATCAAAAAAATCTGCTTCGCCGTCGTTTTGTGATCGGCTGGAGGATAGGCAACGTACAGCTTTTGCGGGTCTGCCACCCTGGTAGAAATTAAGTTTGGTGAAGAAGTCGCCCAAGTCGGGAGCGTGACCAACAACACCATCAGCAATGCCAGCCCAAGAAATCTTTGCATGTCGGGTGAGAATGAGGAGCGATCGGATGAGTAAACATTTTAGGGGATGAGGGATGAGGGATGAGGGATGAGGGATGAGGGATGAGGGAGGCGATCGCTGAACTCGAAACTCATTCCCTCGCTCAGTGCTGATCGCTATGTAGAATAAACGGGTTATCCTCCAGCGTTTCTGCTCTTCTAGATATGGCTAAATTTGTGTTTGTCACGGGTGGCGTTGTCTCCAGTATTGGCAAAGGCATCGTAGCGGCAAGTTTGGGTCGGTTGCTCAAATCACGAGACTACTCGGTGTCGATTCTCAAACTCGACCCTTATATCAATGTCGATCCAGGAACGATGAGTCCTTTTCAACATGGGGAAGTGTTTGTCACAGAAGACGGTGCCGAAACTGACCTCGATCTCGGTCACTATGAACGGTTTACCGATACCGCAATGTCACGGCTCAACAGTGTGACAACGGGTTCGATCTATCAAGCGGTGATTAATAAAGAACGGCGCGGTGATTACAACGGGGGTACGGTTCAAGTCATTCCACACATCACGAATGAGATCAAAGAACGAATTCTAAGAGTAGCGAATAATACTAATCCCGATGTTGTAATTACTGAAATTGGCGGCACTGTAGGCGATATTGAATCGTTACCGTTTTTAGAAGCGATTCGACAATTTCGTAAAGAAGTGGGACGGCAAAACGTGCTGTATATGCATGTGACACTCGTGCCCTGGATTCCGTCAGCGGGAGAAATGAAGACTAAACCGACGCAGCATTCTGTCAAGGAACTGCGATCGATTGGCATTCAGCCCGATATCTTGGTGTGTCGCAGCGATCGCCCGTTGCCGCCTGGTTTAAAGCAAAAAATGTCAGAGTTTTGTGATGTCTCGCCCGAATGTGTGGTCACGTCTCAGGATGCGGTCAGCATTTACGAAGTGCCGTTGAATTTGGAAAAAGAAGGTCTGGCCATTCAAGCGATCAACCTGCTGCAACTCGAGCAGCGCCCGTTGAATCTCAGTCAGTGGCAAACGATCGTCGAGCGGCTCTACTGTCCGACGGGACAAATTGAAATCGCGATCGTCGGTAAATATGTACAGCTAAATGATGCTTATTTGTCAGTCGTCGAAGCGCTCAGACATGGGTCAATTTCGGCTGACAGTGGCTTAAATTTGCGCTGGATCAGTTCTGAAGATATTGAAGAAAACGGGGCTGACTATTATCTCAACGGAGTCGATGGGATCGTTGTACCAGGCGGGTTTGGAATTCGCGGAGTCGATGGCAAAATTAGCGCGATCGAGTATGCCCGGTTAAACAAGATTCCCTTTCTCGGTCTGTGTTTGGGAATGCAATGTTCGGTGATCGAATGGGCCCGCAATATTGCTCATCTCGAAGAAGCCAGCAGTGCTGAGTTTATCTCTGATGCCAAAAATCCGGTGATCAATCTCCTACCCGAACAGCAAGATGTTGTGGATTTGGGAGGCACCATGCGGCTTGGCTTATATCCCTGTCGATTGGTTCCCAACACGCTCACTTTCAACCTTTACCAGGAAGAAGTCATTTATGAGCGACATCGCCATCGGTATGAATTTAATAATCAATACCGCAGTTTGTTTTTAGAAACGGGCTATGTGGTGAGCGGCACTTCTCCAGATGGGCGCTTGGTGGAGATCATTGAGCTTCCTAATCATCCGTTTTTTGTGGCGACTCAATTTCACCCAGAGTTTCAGTCGCGACCCAGCAGTCCTCACCCGTTGTTTAAGGGATTTGCTAAGGCTGCCTTGTCTTATGGGTTGAGAATGAAAGGGAGTGCAGAATCGCAGGTAGAAGGGCAGGAGGTTGTGGGGGTGAAGGGATGAGGCACGCTTTGCGAGAGGGATGAGGGATGAGGGATGAAAGTAATCACTTCGGTTGATGCATGAGTTGATTCATGAGGGTCAACATTTTTTAGTTCGGTTCTTAGTTGATTGTTGGGGACGACTCTTGAGTTTCAGAGTAACTTCTGTAAATCTCTTGAACTATTGCAGTCAATCTGGAATGCTGAGTCTCAGGACTTGAGGAAGTGGTGTGTCTTTCTGGATCAAACTAACTTACGAACGAAACGTTTATGTGATTGATCTCGATCGAGTCGCTGCCTTTTGTCAGATCTCGAAGGGTCGATTGTCTTTTGTGGTGCCCGATGGAGAGACGACGATCGTCATTCACAAACAAACGGATGCTGAAACTTACCAGAAACTTCTGGACTACATTGAGAAGGCAACTGGACAAAGCTTGGAAGAGTGAGGGATGAGGGATGAGTTGGTGGAGAATGACTTGCCCATTTGCCTGATCCCTATTGCTTCCCTTTTTCCTTTTTTATGGAGATACGCCAATCAAAGTTTCCTCAGTCGTTGTAAAGGCTCCTTGTTGCATTTTGTTGTCTGAGACGAAGGTGAGACGATATTGGAAGCTGCGCTTTGAGCCATCTTTGAGGGAGATTCTTAGCGGGACGGGTGCGGTGGCGGTTCCTGATAGTTCTAGCCGTTCTTCGCGGTGGTAATGGTGGTCTTTGTCGTCATATTTCACATCAACGAAGACCATTCTGAATGAGCCAGGGGTGAACAATGGAATGAATTCGATGTCTAATGCCCCTTCAAACGGATCGTTGACTGCGATCGCCGTGGCTTCCGTGGTGACTTTCTCAGATTCTTGACGAGAACCGTCCTTTAGGTGATGAACTAGGTAGTAGCTGTAAGTGCGGGCGCTGGGGTCGTCGAGGCGGAGTTTCCAGAATTGGGCAGGAGAGTTGGCGGTGAGGGTAATGGTTTTGGTTTTGCTCCAGCCGTTCGGACTTTGGTAGAAAAGCACTGTGTCAATCGAGTCGATCGCGCCCCAGTCAATTCGGTTAGGCACGATTTTCAGATCCAGAAAGCCCAAATGCTCAAAGGGATTGATTTGTAGCGTTCGATCTTCTGTAGGATTGGCAGCGACTTCGTAGGAATAAGTGTGTCCTTCCCATTCAGAACCCGGATCGAAATGATATTGCACGTTGTAATCGTAGCTTGTGTCAAACGTTGAATTCATGAACACTTCAAACTTATGCTCGGTCTGATTCCCCGGCTCAAATACAAAGTCTGCATGTTTGTGATCCACTTCATTCGCGGGACTGCCGTAATCGATCGCCACCTGAGCCGAGAGCAAGCCAATTTTCTCAAAGTCAATCGGCGCATCTACTGTAACGGTAAACACTCGGAAAAACGGATCGTCTAAATCGACTTCGACAAAGTGTTTGCGCTTGTCTTGCAAATCATTCAACATCAAGCCGATCAAACCCTGGGGAGCATAGGTGCGCTGGACGGCCTCCGATCGATTGTATTGCAGCGTGATGGTCTTCTGTTCGTCCTGGTGAATGAATTTCAGCTTCAACGCAATGGCAGGATCTCCGGCGATCGGGGTTGGTGTAGTAGGCGTAGGGGTTGGTGTAGTGGGCGTGGGCGTGGGTGTAGTGGGCGTGGGTATGTTTGGGGTAATCGCTGCGGGACGAGAAAGTTTGGCTCGAATCGTCGCAGTCGGACTGGCAATGACTTTTCCGGTGATTTCGGCCACTCTGTCTCGAAAATCGCCAATCCGTTGAGGCACGGCATCTCGCGATCGTACATGTCCTTTGCCCACCGGATCGCCACTAATGCTCGTCACCAGAGGAGACACAATGCCGATCGCCACTTGTCGCCGCCGTTGCGAGAGTCTGCGATTGTATTGTTGTTTGGTGGGTGAGTCGTCATTTTCGTAGCTGGCGTGGGCTTCGATCGTTACATCTTTGGGCACTGCCAGACGCTGAACCCAGGCTCGTAGCTGATTGCCATCACCCGAAAGATGGTTCCCAGGCGTGTCGGTGATGCCTTGCCGAGAAGTGGTATTCGAGAACTCAACGTCTGTCGGATTCGGTGAATTGTTCAGATATCCAGTATAGGCTCTCGATGTCGTAGACCATCCAGCTTCCCGTGGCTTTTCGTATTCAAAAAATAAGTGAAATGTTTCGTCTGTAGTGATCTGAGGATAGTCTACTGTGATGTCAGCGCTGGCATTGTCGTCTACATTCACATTCAGTTGATTGCTGGCGTTGAGCGATCGCACTTCACCATTCACTCGTACTGTTGGATTATTCCCACGAACTGTAATCGTTTCTGATGTTCCTGATGTAGAAGGTGTGTGTTCGATTCCATAACCATCTGGTAGCGGATTGGGATCTCGACTGAGAATCTCTAGCGTTGCAGGTTGGCGAGTCGTGGATGGATTCGGTGTGTCTAACCGAGTTGCGACCACATTTCTAATTGCGGAGGCTACACCAGATACAAGATTCTCAGACGATGGTGTATCAGGCGTTGGGCTAGGCGTTGCGCCACCGTTAGAATTTCCATTTCCAGATGAGTTGCCTGGTGAAGGCGTTGGCGTTTCTGGTATTGTGACTCGCCCTCCCGCAAACTCGCCTGGAGTCAGGGTTGGCTCAAACCAGTCCTTGAGTAAGTTTTCTTTGAAAAAGTCGAGGGCCCATTTCTCTTTTTCGGCACGATCGTCGGCACTCGAATAGTTCACTACCTCAATCTTAATCGCACCGTCTTGTACCAGTTTCTCAAATCCTGCCTCAATGCCCAACTTAAAGAAGTAATATTGTCCACTCAGACTGGCGCTAAAGTGATTGTAAACCCGCTTCATGTCTGCTGTAATTTTGACATCCAAAGCCGGCCGCATTCCCGTATATTTCAGATCATAGAGAACGCCAACGGGGGTAGTTCCTCGCTCAAAGGCTTTCTCTAAAATAATTGCGCCTTCTTGACTGAGCGTGAGACTAAAGGTTGCCGTATTCGTCGCATCCAAAGAAGGCACTGTCGCACCGAGAATTTTTTCAACCGCGTTAAAGGTTCCCGGCTGACTCGCTGAGGTTCCCGGCTGACTCGCTGACGCAGTAGTGCCCCCTGAGCCTTGTAGATTGAGCGCGATACACTGCACCGTCCCCTCGTCAAATGGCACCGCCGACAACTTGGGGCGATCGGGCGCAATCCCACTCAATTTGGACAAAATTCGCTGCTCTAGTTTGGGATCTAACTGCAAGTCCACATCAAACATCAAAAATCCGCCGCCCTTGACCCCTCCTGACACTGCCGCAGGCTTGTACTTGATGAAAGTGAAGGAAACCTGCTTGTCAGCCCCTCTGCGGGCAAATTTGACGGGGCGAGGCAGATACCAGAATTGGTTGGGGTCGGCGTGGTCAGCAAAGACCGTTGTGTGGTCGATCGTGAGGGTTTTGTTTCCGAGTAATAGCATGGGGAACGAGGGATGAGGGATGAAAGATGAGGGATGAGGGATGAGGGATGAGGAACGAGGGATGAAATGCTTTTAGGCGACGGGTAGCATTAGGGTGTCGGAGGAGGCTGAAGTCCAGTCGGTCGATCGAGATAGTCCGTTTAAGTGGCGGTAGGTGATGCGGTATTCGTAGGTCGATTTTTGGTCGTCGGCATAATCGAATTCAAAGGTCGAAGCGTCGTTGATTGACTGGAAGCTAAACAGGTCAGAAAAACTTAAGCCTGCGTCTTCGTCTTCATAGCGGAGTTCGACTTGCATTTCATAGAGGCGTTTGCTGGCGAAATCGACTTTTTTGGGCTGGACAGTCACAATACGATGGCCGCGCATATCGCTGCGAAGAATGATCCGGCGATCGTTGGTCACAGACGGCGGCACTTCCAACATTCGTCCACCTTTGAACAGGAGCGTCACTTGATATGCAACCTTCCGGTAATCGGGATTGACTAAATCAACCTTCAAACTTTTGGATGCACTATCATCTTTGCTAAACTCAAACGACTGTTCTGCGTAGACATCATTTTTGGAATCGTCGTAAATTAGATCAACGAATGCTCGTTCGACTAAATTCCAATCTAAATTAGGAACGATGGTCAGCGATCGCTTATTGGGACGAGGATCGCGAATGGTAATACGCTCGTCATCGTTGTCGTTAAAGATAGTTACAACGTCGCGGTTATCAGCAGCGCGATAAATAAGCTTATACTGAAACTTCGTCTGTCTGGGATCGCGAACAAACATTTTCCAGGTTTGATCACTGTGCGCTTGATCTAATAGCAGCGTGTCATCCATGCGAATGCCGTTTTGCTCGTCGGTATACTTGAGTTGAACTTCGACCTGCGGATAGCGATCCCACGGGAAACTCAAGGCGACGATCGGCACATGCACAATGCTATAAAACTCGCGGGGATTGATCTCAAAGTTGTCACCGTCAAAGACTTCCGGGACTGACTTGACTGAGATAGGACGTTCACTCCCATCGATTCCCTTAAAGGTAACGGTGTATTGAGCTTCGATGTCACGTCGCATTGTATTATCTGTGACAATACTTGCCCATTCAACTTGCGTTTTAGCGTTACTCGATTCTAATAAGACATTCGTAGGAGTGTTGCCATAGTTTAATCGCACATTGATCGAGCTAATCGAATCCTCTTCAAAATTAGCGCGAGAAATCACAGCCAATTTGCGCCGCTCAAACCACGGATCATCCAGATCCACCGAGAGAACAAATCTGTTGAGATCCAGACCCTGCTGGGTGATCACGCGAGACAAACCGCTCAAATGTCCCTGCGGATAGATACTGCGTTTAACGGTGGTGCGCTCGCTAATATTCACGTCAAGCGACTTGCGATCGATCCTCGTATAGTCCGTCTTTTTATAAGAAAAGCCACCCTGAACCCCCAAACGAGACACGCGATCGGCAAAGTTGGCCGCCTTATCCCACCCGTCTTCTTCTTCCTTCACAGGATCAATGCTGGGTTTAAAGAACGCATCCAAAATCATTTCTCGCACTTCGTTGACCGCTTGATCACGTCGTCCCAAAACCGCACTCTCGTCTTCGCCTTCAGGAATAAAGGTGTCTGCTTCGAGCACGATCGCTCGTTTTTCAACCAATTCGTCAACAGCTTTGTCAATGTCAACCGAAACAAAAATTGCATCAATGCCAAAATGCTCATCGAGATGTTTTTGCACCCGATCCCAATCCACTTTGAGACGCACTGAATACGCTGGACGCAACGCTAAATAATCGAGAGAATACACAATTCCGATCGGCGACATTTCTCCCTGAAGTGCTTTCTCCATCACCGTTACGCCATACTGATCCAACGCCACCGAGAATGCCGCTTGATTGTCTCCATAGAGCGAAGGTTTTGCCGCCTGATCGATTTTGAGAACAAACTGAGGTGTCGTGCTGTTGGGAGCCGCCGTATCGCCCGTCTGTTTGCCAAACAAGAGCAACCGAACAGTGCCATCGACCAGCGGAACGGGAGCCAGTCGGGGCGCTTGATTTAGCCCGGCTATCTGCCGTAATTTGCCGCGAATCTTTTCTAAAGTGGCTTCTTCAACGCCAATGTTGACATCAAAATTGAGAAATCCACCATTCCCCGCTTTGCCGCGATATTTAATTAATTGAATCTGGGGAATCTTTTGCCCTGTGACCGAATCCGCGATCGTCGTCAACTTAGGCATCATCGGCAAATAATAATACTGCAACGGATCGGCATGATCCGAAAACAGCGAAACGCCTTCAATAATATGAAACGGAGGGTTGAGATATAGCATTGCTTTTTGGGGACGATCAATAAAGTCAAAAACAATTTGAATTGAAATTGCAACGAATTTGAGAGCAAAGGACAAGTAGAATTTGATGAATCTTACGGCTACGGTCGCAAATCCAGGAGAGCAAACTAAATCCCCCCCAAGTGAGGGACTTTGAGCTAGAACACTTGTTTTAAAGTCCCCCAGAATTGGGGGGTTGGGGGGCAGAAGGACAGCGAAGCGAAGAACTTCATCGAACTGACAACCTAGACTCAGACAGGCATCCGTAGCGCCAGCGTTAGCGAATCTGTAAGCTGAGGAGTTACATTCGCCTTGCGCTCGGTGCCATCATTCATATAAAAGACAGCATTCCAGGTGTACTTGTTTGAGTGTTTGTCTTTGAGTGCAACAGACCAGGTTTGCGGCGTTTTTGCAGTGCTATCAAACGTCATATCGTAGCGTTCTACAATGTCATGCACTTTGTCTTCATAACTCAGTGACACAATCACTAACGCCACCTTGTTAAAGTCAATTCCAACAGGCACCACTTTGACATCTAGCGAGTCTTCGATCTTTCTGCCGACCATGATGGTCAAGTCTTCAGTGGTGGCTTCTGGAATCTCTTCAAGCTGGCCGTTTTTGAGTTGAACTGTACCTTTGTAAGTGATTTTGCCGATCTTTTCATCGATCGCCGGAAACTCCCAATCAAAGAACGGTTGTGATTTGCTCAATGCCGCAGTGGTGTTCTTGGTGTAATGATTTAATTCATCAACATATTTCACATCCACAAAAATGGTTTGAATGTCTTTATCCAAGTCACCTGCTGCACGCAAACTCACCGTCTTGGTTGCATTAAACGGATCATTTAAATAGAGTTGCGGAGAGCGTGAAGATGCTTCTGTCACTTGATATTCTTTACCATCCGCCATAAAGTACTTAACAATGTACTTGTAAGGTTGTTTGACGGGTGCAAAAACCACTTCTCTGAGCGTTGCTTTTGGGCTGGTTTTGTCGAGTAAATAGGCGCGTTCGATCTGTCCCACATCGCCTTCAGAAGCGTCATAGTTGATCTTCACTTGCACTTGACTGACTTGACTCCAGTTGATATCACCGGGGAGAACGTCGATCGCTAAAATCCCCGTTTCACCCACGTTAATAGTCAAGAACTTTTCATCGGTCGGAATCTCCTGAGACTTGTAAGCACGGCTCTCGTTTTTGTAGTTAACTTGGTACCAATACTTGTAGTCCCATTTGGCATTTTCAATGAAAGACTTGAACTTCTCTAACTTGTCGGGACTGTTAAAGCTAAATTCCTGAATCTGATGAACGCTGCCTTCTTTGTAGTCAAGGTGAACTTCTACACTATCCAACGGCAGATCTTTGAAGTCAGCATTGACCCGAATCGGAACTTCTAATGTCTTAAAGAAGGGATCATCGAGATCAACGATCGTGGCATAGTCTGACCACTTCAAGGGTTGACCATCTTTATCCAACAGCGTTGTGATTGGTTCTAGCATCCCTTGAGGAGCCATGTTCCATTCAACTGCCTGACTTTCTTTGTAGCGTTGATTGACATTGTTAAACTTGTATTGACTCAGACGAAGATGAAAGTCTGTTAGATTGTCAGGCACTTTCTTTTGTTCTTCGGTGAACGGTTGTAGCTTGTCTTCGTTGGAGGCTTTGATCGCTTCTGCCAGCGTATTCATCGCCCAATCACGAATCTTTTGCTTGACATCTTCCGTCGCTTTAAAGTCTCTAAAGTCAATTTCTACACCGCCCCACTGATGCTGACTAGCGTACTCACTAACGGTTTTATTGATCGTCGTTCTGTTGCGATTTGAGCCGCCAAACAACCATTTCCAGATCGAGCTAAATGCACCTTGAGACTGCTCTCTCTTGGTAAAATCTTCGACAAAGCTCGAAAACTTGCTGGAATCAAACCAGATACGAGCCGTAATCGGAGGTAATTTCACTGCACAATACAAGTCGTAAACCACTTGAACAAATCCACCTTTGTTTTGCAGTGCCTGTTCAAAAAAGGTTGCACCCAGATCGGTTAGCTCAACAGTAAACGGGGTGATGTTGCGTCCATATAGAGACGGTTTGCCGGGGTTAAAAACAGTTTCAACAAACTTATCGCTAATGCTTTCGATATTAAGTTTTGCGGTGCCTTTGGTGTAAGTAATTGAGCCAATTTCAACTTCGGGTGGTTTAACGTTGCTACCCACATAGCGTTGATTGACTTGCTCTTGCAGCTTTTTGACGATGAGTTGTTTCTTCTCTTCAGGAACGCTAAATTCCACGTCACAAATCAAGAAACCGCCGCCTTTTGATTGGTCAGCCCGCTCGATCGGCATCCGATATTTATAGAAGCTAAACGAAGGACGGCCATTATCATTCATCCGAAATCGAGGAACATCGGGCACCAGATAAAACTTATTTGGGTCTTCGTCTCCATAAACCTGAACACCCTCGATCGTTTGTACGTCATCAATTTTCAACATAAATCTGATTCCTGAAATGAATTCTGAAAGCTCTAGCGGATGGTTTTAGCAGTGAACCAACGCTCTTGTTTCTCGATTCTGCTCAATTAGGATCAGAAATAGGGGTAGCCGATCGGGGAATGTTTTGTGAAGACGTTAAACGTTAGATATTAAGCATTAGACATTAGACTAAAGACCGAACAGTGCTTCCCTGTCCAAACTCCAAAATTCAGTGTCTTGAATACGATCGCCACCCCTATGAACCAGACTTCTAACCAGGTTATGGCTCTGTTTGAGCAAATTGACCAACAGACCGAAGAATTTCGGCAAGCGACTGGGTTATCTTGCTCGTCTGACTGTGGTCGCTGTTGTGATCGTCCCAGCGTTGAAGCAACTGTATTGGATGTGTTGCCATTAGCGATCGCGCTCTTTCAACAAGGCAAAGCAGAAGAGATTCTCGATCAGTTAGAAACCGATTCACCCCAGCGCTGCATTTTTTATCAACCTGACCCTACAAATTCTCAAAAAGGACGGTGTGGAGTCTATCTCTGGCGGCCGTCCCTCTGTCGTTTGTTTGGCTACGCAGCCGTCAGAGACAAACACGGCCAACCCCAACTCGCCGCCTGCACAGAACTCAAAGCCACCCGATCGCTCACCCTCACCCACATTCAACAACAGCTTACCCAAGGATTGTCTGCCCCCAGTTTTGTCGAGTTTGCGACGCGAATGGAAAGTATTGATCCCGCGATCGGTTCCCAACGGTTTCCTATCAATCAGGCCATTCGATTAGCTCTGCAAAAGGTAGGCTTAAGCGCCCAGTTTTCAGACCTCGAAGATTAAATGTTGGAGCATGACAAGAGACTTTAGACATGAAACTTTGAATATTAAACATTGAACTAAAAACCGTATGCGAAAGTCCCCCAGAATTGGGCTACCGTGTACACACAAGTCCGGAATCGCTTCGTTTCGATCGGCTTCAGTCCCCTAAATCCCTCATTCTGGGGGACTTTGACAAAGGAAAGATTTCCAAAGTTCAAAGCCATGACGACAGCTCAAAGTCCCTCACTTGTGGGGGATTTAGGGGGCTTCCCAAGGTTGGTAACTTCTTTGCTAGAAATCTCCTTAGTCCTTAGTCTTTAGTCAATAAATAACAACAGGAACTCGCTTAAAAGCAGGCGTACCCGATCGCTCATCTACGCTCGCCTTAAAAATCACATTGACTTCGGGGTAAAACATTAGCGCGGCTCCTGGGCGGACGGTGCCATAAATGATCTCGACGTTCTCTAGTTTGCCAGCATCGCCTTGTACGGTGACTCGTTGATGTTCGGTAAATCCTGCGCTTTCGGCATCCGATCGATTCATCAAAATGCAGTTGCGGTGGGGCATCGCGCGATATTTGTCGCCCGGTTTGTAGACGACGGTATTGTGCTGTGAATAGCTGCGTCCGGTGGTCAACGCCAACACGAGACTGCGAATCGCATCAGAAATGCCAAACTCTTGAGCCGTCGGTAATGTCAGATGCGGCAGGGGCGTAACAAACATCTTGGCTTTGCCCGAAGGCGTGGCAAATTTGGGCGTGTTAAAAATGCGTCCCTGAATGGTGAATTCTTGTTGAGTGCTGTCGATCGTCGCCATCGCTTTAAAGCCAGGAATCGTCTGGGCAATCAATTGACGAACGTATTTTGTGTCTTGCAGTTTGCGCCAGTCGATCGGCGTGTCGCCATGAATCCGATGAGCAATTTCGGTCAACAATTCCACTTCTGAAATCAGATCGGCCTGTTTAAGATGGCTTTCTCCTTCATCGTTGAGCCGCACGAAATTGTTGCCTGATTCTGCTGTCGTCTTATGGGGATTTTCAAAGCGGGCAAAGACCGGAAGGATCAGCGTGTTTTTCTTGGCCAGTCCGTGGAAGTGTCCCAGGTTGGGCTTGGTTGCCACATAGAAAATGGTCTCGATGTTCGACAAAGCGCGTTTTGCCTGGGTGAGGTCGGGATTTGCGGCGTAGAGATTGCCTCCCAGACAGAGCAGCGTATCGACTTTTTCAGAATCGGCAGCGTCGATCAAGGCGCGAGTGTCATATCCTTGAACCCGACTGAGTGAGGTTCCTAGCAGTTTTTCTAAGGCTTCCTGAATTTCTTTTTTGAGGTGAATCGTCACGCCCATCGACCCAAAGCCTTGCACGTTGGAGTGACCCCGAATTGGCATCGTTCCGGCCCCTTCTTTGCCTGCATTTCCACTCAATAGGGCCGTATTGGCAATGCTGTAAATGTTGTCCACGCCGTTTTTTTGCTGCGTCGCGCCCATCGCCCAGGCAAAGACGACTCCTTTTGCAGCGCCAATGATCGAGGCAGCGGCCACAATTTCAGCTTGAGAAACGCCACAGGTCTTAACGATCGTTTCCCAGTCGATCGCTTGTGCGTAGGCCACCACTTCTTGCCAACCGTCGGTATAGGATTCTAAATACTCCGATTGAATTAAACCTTGCTCAATCAACGATTTTTGAATGCCAGTAAATAAAGCAACATCACTCCCAGGAATCGGTTGAAGATAGAGCGAAGAGATGTCTGAACCTCGAATCAAAGACTTAATCGGAAAGGCAGGAGACGCAAATTTCACCAATCCCACTTCAACGATCGGATTGACGACAATCACTTTACCGCCTCGATCGCGCAGTTTGATCAATTCATTCATCAGTCTAGGATGGTTGGCTGGCGCATTCGACCCAATCAGCACCACACAATCTGCTTGTTTGAGACTGTCTAGACTCACCATCGACGTACCCGATCCAAACATTTGCTTGAGTCCGGTCGTAGAAGCCGCATGACACAGATCAGAACAGTCCGCCAGATTGTTTGACCCCAGTGCCCGGATCATCAATTGCAGCAAAAAAGCCGCCTCATTCGACGATCGCCCCGAACTGTAAGAAGCCACTCGCTCTGGAGCCTTGCCAAAAGCCGCTTCTGCAATCTCATACACCTCATCCCAACTCAGCCGCTCATACTGGGAACTGCCCTCTCTAAGGATGAGCGGCACGCTCAACCGACCCAGATTGTTTGCCTGCTCAGAAGTCAGTTGTTGAAGGTCTTGGATCGAGCGATCGTAAAAGTGGGCCGCAGGTTGAAGCTCAGACGCGATCGCTTCGACACTTTTGGCGCACCGCTGCAACACTTCTCCATCCTCATTGACAAATCCGCCTTTTTGTCCGCCTGTGCCCCACGCGCAAGAGAGACAGGCACTTTTGTGGAGGAGTGTTTTCCAAATTTTGGCACCATCAGGCGACAGCGTATGTTCTGCCCAATATTGAATCACAGGCATCCCGCCGCCAACTTGGGGAGTTTTGTGAGCGTGTTCGTCCATGTGTTGATTCCTACCCTACAAATTGAATCTAACGTGAATTTAATGAATCTCTCCACTCCAGTTACAGAGTTAGCTTGACTTCTAAATTCCCTCTTCACACAAGGCTTTGAACCAAAAATTTTTGTCTGAAAGTCCTCTAGAATTGAAAGCTTGGGGGCAGAAGGTGCAGTCAACGAAGCAAAAAACTAGATTTCTTCGAGTTACCCGCCAGAAGTAGAATCTATGCTGAACTTAATAGGAGCGATCGCAAACTTAAGGAGATTTTCAAATAAG
This sequence comes from Phormidesmis sp. 146-20, assembly GCF_052939475.1. Taxonomy (NCBI): domain Bacteria; kingdom Bacillati; phylum Cyanobacteriota; class Cyanophyceae; order Leptolyngbyales; family Leptolyngbyaceae; genus Phormidesmis; species Phormidesmis sp. 146-20. The sequence continues at coordinate 147,446 of NZ_JBJPHT010000004.1, read as the reverse complement.
AATATACCTACGTTACCCCACCGCCTACGGCTCCTCCCCTTAGCAAGCTGCCGTGTACATACAAGTCGATTGATCTGTCATTGCTGAGAGCCTTCGCCCCCTAAATCCCCCAAAAATGGGGGACTTTGAGCCGTCGTCATGGCTTTGAACTTTGGAAATCTTTCCTTGGTCAAAGTCCCCCAGACTGGGGGATTTAGGGGGCTGAAGCCGACTGAAACGAAGCGACAATGACTTGTGTGTACACGGTAGCCTTAGTAAGGTGAGGCTGGGAGGGGTCAGAGAGATCAATTTGGGTAAAAGTATTCCTGGAAATCTCCTAAGAAACAAAGATTGTTTAAGATAACCTGCTACAAAATTAAATTCATCAAAAGTTACGAACATCTCGATCGACCTACGTCGAAAGTTAGATAGATACTGACAGCCCAAAACTTGGTACTCTCACACTAGAGACAGATGACCTGATAGCTGAGAAACTGTTTCTCTCTTGTTTGTAGTTTTGTTTCCAAAGTCGATGATGAATCAATCTGTGAGGATCGTGAGCCTGTTACTAGCGATTTCTGCCTGGGTCAGCCCCTCGGCAACCGTTGCAACAACGCCCCTTCCCAAAGCGATCACGACTCCCGATTCTCTGGATCGATCCATTACTCAGCCTGTACGATTAGAAATTCGTCTCAGTAAGCGTCAGGTGACGGTCTTTCGAGGAGACAACAAAGTTAAAACCTATCCGATCGCCGTGGGTCGTCCCGGTTGGGAAACGCCGACAGGCACCTTCAAAGTCAGAGAAATGGTTAAAAATCCCGCTTGGATACATCCGTTTAAGGGCTTTGTGATTCCGGGAGGCGACCCTGAAAATCCGTTGGGACGGCGCTGGATTGGCTTTTGGACAGACGGCAAAAATTGGATCGGCTTTCACGGCACGCCCACGCCTCAATCAGTTGGAAAAGCCACCTCCCACGGCTGCGTACGGATGCACAACAAAGATGTCGAAGAACTTTTTCAAAAAGTCAGTCTGGGGACAGTTGTTGAGGTGATCAAGTGAGCCGATACCAAAGGCGTTACGAAATAAAATCCAACTAATGACAGATCAACTAAACTTCACATCTCCTTAAACTTCTGACGGTGGCGATGATCCTGATCACAGAGGGTCAGGTGTCGTGGCAAGCGATCGCACTTTTAGAAGCCCGATCGTCTGCACAGAAATCATCAGATGTAAGGAGATACTCATGAACGGAACTCAGAAAGGTATTCTTGTCAAATTGGCTGGCTCGATCGGCGTAGTCGGAGCTAGCTTGATGGCGCTTCCTTCTTTCGCAGCCTCCCCGCTCAACCCCAATCCCAAAATCTTTAGCGAAGCCCCCTACAATCGTCTGGCTCAAGCGACTCCCAGCATGATGACCCCGGCGACCGAGAGTGTGACGACCGAAACGACCATTCGCTCCTCATCTCCCTCGTTGGCCAAAGTCAACCCCAACCCCAGCATCTTTAACGAAGCTCCCTACAATCGTCTGCTGTCTCAATCGACGGGGGGAGCTAACGATCGTCCTGCTGCTCCGGCCGCCGAACCTTCTAACGTTGGCCCGACCATTCAGCAGTCACCGGGCAGTTCTCCGACCACTCCTGGCACCACTGAAACCACTCCTGGCAGCACAACGCCTGGTTCTTCTGGAGATGTCACCGTTCCGACTAGCCCCAGCGAATCGACGACTCCCAGTTCTCCAGGCACCACAACCCCTGAGTCAACCACTACACCCAGTTCTCCAGGCACCACAACGCCCGAATCGACTACACCCAGCTCTCCAGGTACCACAACCCCTGAGTCAACCACCACACCCAGTTCCCCAGGTACCACAACCCCTGAGTCAACCACCACTCCAGACTCGACGACACCGAGCGAAGACTCTACCACTCCTTCTGGAGACTCCAGTGGCGGACAGTCGGGCGGCGTTCGAGCGCTCTGGTAACGGGGAGGACGCTGGACTGAAGACTTTGGACTTGAAACTTTGGACTTGAGACACAGGGTTTAGGTTTTCTTGTCCAAAGTCCCTCGTCCGCTCACCTGTATCATTGGCGGGGATAAACCCACTTCCATAGAGGATGGCTTTTACCCTGCTGATGAATTTTGAGGACTTGTTTTTCTAGCCGCTGACGTTCGAGGAGGGGTAGCCCAAATAGAATGTTGCGGCTTTGCCATATCAAGGTAGACAGCGTGACCCCAATGCAGAGCGCCAATCCCACCGAGGCAAGCAGATGGTAACCCAGACCCAACCGCAGCGCCGCCCAGGTGAAATATTGCCGCAAAATCGCAAACACGTCTCGCAACTCCCACAGGCTGAGAAGCCCGATCGTTGCCCACAGTCCCAAAGCCAGCAGCCACCTCGTCAAAACCGTCAACTCATGGAGCTTCTGAACCGCAGCCTCAAAGCCAGGATCGCGGGATAGCTCAATCTCTGAAACCGACTGATCTGGCTGATCCATATCTGTAATGACTAAGCCTCAGTAGCATCAGGCGTGGTGGTCGGAGCGATCGCTTTCCCCGTTTTTTCTCTCCAAAAGGCAAGCAGCGTGCTGGCAATAAAGATACTCGAATAGGCACCCATGACAAAGCCGATGATCAAAGCCAGGGCGAAGTTTTTCAGCGTTTCTCCGCCAAAGAAGAAGATGGCAAACAGCGTCAACAGCGTGGTCATGGTGGTGTTGATTGACCGTCCCAAGGTTTGATTGACGGCTTCATCGACAATATCGTTAATGTGACGACCCGGATTGAGGGCGATCGTTTCTCTCACCCGGTCATAAATCACAACGGTATCGTTGACGGAGAACCCGACGATCGTCAGCAGGGCGACAATAAACAAACTATCGACTTCAGTACCGCTGACCAATCCCAAAATGGCGAAGATGCCAACGGTAATCAGCACATCGTGTAAGAGCGCGACGATCGCAAACACGGCATAATCTGGCTGAAATCGAACGCTGAGATAAAGGGCAATGCCTGCAAAGGAGACAATCAGCGCCAACAAGCCTGACTCAAAAAGCTGTTTCCCCAGGGTCGGGCCGACGCTATCGATCTGAGTCGTTTTGGGGTTGAAGGCTCCGATCTTTTCGGTGAGGGCTTGTTGAAGTTTGGTGCGCTGATCGACGTTGAGATTGGCAGTCCGAATGGAGATGATTCGCTGCTCTGGGCCAACGGCTTGAATGCTGCTACCTCCCAGTCCTTGATCGTCTAAAACGCCTCGCACGGCATCGAGGTCGATCGGTTTACCGCAATTGTCAGGTTGGGTGCAGTCGAGTTCTAATTGGAGGCGCGTTCCTCCGACAAAATCCAAACTTGGGCGCAGCGGAGTGCCAATCTGATTCCAGGAAATGGCCATCGCGATCAGACCCGCCAAAATAATCGCTAGAGAAAGCGTCCACCAGATTCCTCGTTGACGGATGACTTGAAGTTTCATGAGGCTGCCTCCGCCGAGGGTTTGTTGGTTGTGGGTAAGTTGGGGCAAAACAATTCTGGTTTGCGGAGTCCTTGGATGCCCAGCACAAAGAGAAGCAGGGTGCGGCTACAGGTCAGGGCGGTAAACATACTCACCATCACGCCCAACGCCAGCGTCAGGGCAAATCCTCTCACCAGTCCGGCACCCAGCCAAAAGAGCGCTCCGCAGGCGATCAGAGTTGTGACATTACTATCGAGAATGCTGGAAAAGGCGCGGAAAAAGCCCGCTTCGACCGATCGATACAAGGTCTTTCCGGCGCGCAGTTCTTCACGAGTCCGCTCAAAGATCAGCACGTTTGCATCGACTGCCATCCCAATACTGAGAATGAATCCGGCGATTCCTGGTAGGGTCAGCGTCACACCCAGCAGATTGAAAGCCGCAAAGGTGAGGAGGGAATAGATGATGAGCGCGATCGAGGCAATGGCTCCCGGCAGACGATAATACACCACCATAAAGACGAGGACGAGGAACAATCCACCAATCCCAGCGTAAATGCTGCTCTGAATGCTGTCTCTCCCCAGGGTTGCGCCAATGGTGCGATTCTCGACGATTTCGACGGGTAGAGGGAGTGATCCGCCACGTAGCTGAACGGCTAAATCTTGGGCTTCTTGAGCCGTAAATCGTCCGGTAATCGTTGCACCGCCGCCTGTGATGCCTGTTTGAGCGAATTCTACGCCGACGTTGGGAGCGCTAATCAGTCCGTTGTCGAGGAAGATTCCTAAGCTGCGTCCGGTGCCTGCCAGATTTTTGGTCAACTGGGCAAATTTCTGACCGCCATCATCGTCAAATCGCAGGCCGACGCTCCAGGTATTCGAGTTGGGCGTAGTTTCGGGGTAGGCATCTTTGAGGTTTTTACCCACGAGGGCAGGTGGCTCAAACAGTCCCAAAATGGCTTGGTCGCTTTGTTTGATTTTTGCCTGATTGTCGTCGATCGCTTTCTGGTCGCCCGATTTTCTCAGTTCTGTTTGTTTGGCAAGCAGTTCTTGGCGCAGTTGTTGTTCGATCGGCAGTCTGGCCTCAGTACCTTTTTTCTGTTCTCGAAAGTCGAGTTGAGCGGTGCCGCCGAGGACTCGTTCTGCCTGTTGAGGATCGCTCACGCCGGGGAGTTGGACGAGAATCTGATCTTCGCCCACCGTTTGCACCACGGGTTCTGAAACGCCCAATCCATTGATCCGTCCCTCAATCACTCGCTGGACGGCTTCCAATTCGCGAGAGGTGACTTTTTTAATTTCTTCGGATGGCTTAACCTGAATCGTAAGCTGTGAGCCGCCCTGCAAGTCTAACCCCAACTGCACGGGCACTTTGACGATGACAAAAATCGCGGCAATCACCAGAGCCAAAATCACCAAAAGTAATGAACGCTGCCTTCCCATACCCAAACCTGCTATGACAAACGCTATGATAGCGCGTTAGAGTTTTGAGTTATGAGTTTTGAGGGTTGAGTTAGTGCAGAAGGGGGCTGACCATTTGCCTCAAAACTTTAGAGAAGCTGGTCTGTACAACGTGAATTCGATGAAATTCTTCGCTGTGGTTACAAATCCGGGCAGCCCCCTAAATCCCCCACCTGTGAGGGACTTTGAACGAGAAATCTTGTCCGGAAGTCCCCAGATTTGGGGGGGTTGGGGGCAGAAGCGTTAAATGCCGATGCGAAAAAACTCTATCGAATTCACGTTGTACAAGGTGCTGTTTTGCACTGTTACAACCTCCGAGGCAGTGGGCACATTGAGCCTGAAGAATTACAAGACACAGATTTATGGCTGCCACTTCTATCTCCTCAGCTAACCGATCAGAAGCGACAGATATACTCAATCAGCTTTTAGAGGAGCGACTCCAGGAAAACGAGATTGAGAACCAGTTGATCTTTTTGGCAGCGTTAGCTGGAGTTTTGGTAGGTGTGACCTTTGCCGACACTCAAGTTACTGACGAGGAACAACAGCGCCTGAAGCAAATTGTGGCTGAATTTATTCCAGCCAAGAGCATTCTGCGATCCACAGTTGTGCAGATGTTTCAGAAAGTTCGCCAAGGTAGATGGTATGCCAGACTCAATGAGCTTAAGAAGCTGTTGCGCTGCCTTTCCGAATCAGAATGCTTACTATTGCTTGCTTTTGGCTATGAATTGGCGATCGCAGATGGAAATATTGATCCGAGGGAAAGGCAATATTTGAACCGAATTGCCGATCACACCAGCCTCAAAAGTGGTTTGTCAAAAGCATTGGAGTTGTCCTTCACAGAGACTGTGATCGAGGAGACTGAAGAGGTTAAAGAGGTTCGCTACTGGCTTGATCCAGCTAGATTTCAGGCATTAGATCCCGTGTTCTCTGCTGCTGCCTCTCGAATCTTGTTACGCTTTCCCCGGACAAGTAGGCCTCAAGCTACCAGACTATCAAAAGGGGTAAGTTATGAGACGTTGGCAACCTTTCAACTTGAGCATCAAAGACTTGAGCAAATTTGCGGAGAAGCATCTAAGATCATCCAAAGCGATCGCAATCAAGCAATTCTCCCTCAAATAGAAGCAGCCCTCGCCAAAATTTCTAAAAGAATTCGATCTCAGACGTTTCGGATTGCAGTGGTTGGAGAATTCAGTCAAGGAAAATCAACGCTGCTCAATGCGTTACTTGGAGAAGAAATCCAACCTGTACGAGCGATTCCCTGTAGTGGTGTGATTACGGTACTGCGATACGGAGAATCTAGACGAGTGCTTTGCCGCTATAAGGATGGACGTGAAGAAGAAATTCCATTTGAGGAATACCAGGAAAAATCAGCAATTTCAGAAGAGGCGGCTTTATGTAATCGCAATGATGAATTGTTGAGGTCAGGTCTGGAGGAAATTATCTTGGAGCATCCGGGTCTAGAACTCTGTCGGTATGGAGTAGAAATTATTGATTCACCAGGGCTGAATGAACATCCTGAGCGCGAAAATATTACCCGAAAGCTGCTGAAAGATCTGGATGCGGCGATTTTCTTGGTGAATGCTTCTCGCCCACTCACAATGGGAGAACGAGAACTTCTACAAAGTATGAAAGCTCAACTCAATGGTGGGAAACCTGATCAGCCTGCAAAGAACTTATTTGTTCTTGTGAACTTCATGGATCTACTCCGACGGGAGAAAGACCGCCAGCAAGTGCAGCAGCTAGTTGGGAATTTTGTTTATGGTGAAGCTGCCATTCTGGAGCGCAAAAACCGTCTTCACTTCATCTCGGCTCAAGCAGCGATCGATGCCATTCTTGATGGTGAAGAGAATGAGTATCTCGACAGTTTTCGTAACTTTTCCCAGGCTTTAGAAGAGTTTTTGATTGCTGAACGAGGAGCGCTAAAGGTAGATCTCGCCACCCAACAAGTTCACTCTGTTCTAGAAGAATCCATCATTACTTTGCAGCAGATGGAGGCGAGTTTGGACAGCGACGTTACTTTCTCTGAATCTGAAAAACAAGTTGTTGTATCGAGTCTTAGAAAAATCTACGACGGATCAATTCGACTTCAAGCTTTGATTAAGCAAGAGCAGGAACAGTGCATTTTTGCAATCCCAACGCTCTGGGAAGACGGCATACTTCGCGTTAAATACCGAGTCACTGAAAGTAGCAAAAACTGGACTTCTGAGCAGAGTGAGAACGAGAAGATTGCACAAGACTTTTCTAATTTTTTCCTTAGAGATGTAACGTCTGAGCTAGAGTTTCTTCTGTGCAACATTCAAGAGAGCCACATTAAACCACATATCGAGAAGTTGACTAGTGAGATTTACCAGGAGATCGAAGCAGTTCAAGTCAGTCTATTGGCTCTCGATATAAGATTCGGATTGCAATTAAACCGCCAGCATGAACTTTCCCTCTCCCGTCTGGACAATTCTCTAACCATCGACATCTCTAAAACAGCAAAAGATGAAGCGCAGGATGCAAGCCTCGGTGGTGGTGTGTTGGGGATTGGGATTGGCGCTGTAGTTGCGGCTGCAACGGTTGGCGTTCTACTTGCGCCTGCTGTATTGGTGGGAGCAACAGTTGGCGGCATACTTGGCTGGCTTTCCAAACCTGATCCTGCTGCTCTAAGAAACCAAGCGTTACAGGCTGGTTTTCAAAAGCTCGAACAAGTCGAGAAAGAGATTGGAAAGCAGATTCTCGCTGATGCTTCTTCAAGTTTTATTATTCTGCGCGATGATGTAAAAAGAGCATTTCAGTCTCCAACTTCTGCACTTGCTAACCTTTTAGCGCAGAGGGAACAGTCGTTGCAAACATCCCTGGAAGATCGTGAGATTGAAAAAGTTTCGATTCAGCAAGACATTACTCAACTCAGTGAAGTTTCAGGGCGACTTATCCTAAGCAAAAATCAGAACAACGATGCGGAACGTCACACCCCATTCGAGAATGAATGAAGCGCTGTCAGTTTTACGGCACTTTAGAGTTTTGAGGGCTGAGTTTGATAGGAAGTAGGCTGAACGCGATCGTTCCCCTCAGCCAAACGGACACAGAACCGCAGCAGAAAGATTTTGAAAATTCTCCAGTTGGCTGCTTTGAGATGCGCTAGTGACAGGTTGCGTTGATGGAAACCGATCGACCGCTTGCCAGTGCCAAACTCAAAGTGGCGCAATTGGAGCGAATCGGATAGATCGGAACGATCGGATGCAAAACGCCACGGACGATCGTCGTACGACTGGTTGGGGTGACAATAATCGTCTGGGGATAATTGACCGATGGATGAGACGTAAACCCAAAGCTATCGCGCACCACTGTTGGCGCAGTAATCACGATCGACTGAGGCACCCCAAACGGATCGATAAAGTTGGTCTGCGAGTAAATTGTCGAATAGGACGGCTGAATCGGAATGGCTTTGACGGGCGCACCTCCGATATCCGGCGAAGCGATCGCTCGTCCTGACAGCAATGGAACGATCGAGAGGGCAACTAAAAGAGACAGACGTTTCAGCATGGCCATGTCTTAATTTGAGGTGACTTTCAGTGTTCGCACCCTTGCCTTTAGGATAACGCGGACAAAACGGTAACAGCCAGGTTTTGAGGGAAATCTTGGCCGCAAGAAACAGGTTGGCAATGACGATCGTCAATCGTACGTCACCCATCTCGAATTTGACAAAGGTTGGTCAACTGTATGCAGATGCTTTGAATGCGGCGGGCAAGTAGAGTTATTGGGTTAGAAAAAACGGCGTTGCTGAATCAGGGGAGGAATTGCCCCAAAGCGGCGGGAAACCCAAGGTTCAAAGTCCCCCAATTTTGGGGGATTTAGGGGGCGAACAGATGGACACTTCCCACGTATTCATCCCTCTAATCAGCAACGCCGAAAAAATTTCTATAGAAAATTCTCCACATCAAATTCACCTAAAAAATAAGGGCACACAATCTGCACCCTTAAGCGAATGATTTCAATAGCGAAACTCAAAACTAAACTTTGGCGGCAGTCATTTTTTTGACGGCATCGATGATGTCTTGGGGTTGAACGATCGTCAGATTTTCCAGTGCGCCATTATAGGGAGTAGGAATGTCTTGAGACGACAAACGTAGGACGGGAGCATCCAACTCATCAAAGAGGCGATCGTTGATCGAAGCCACAATTTCAGCCCCGATGCCGCCTGTTCTCATACATTCTTCGACGATGATCACCCGGTGGGTTTTGCGAATAGAAGCGCCGATCGTTTCAAAGTCCAACGGCTTCAACGACAGCAAATCGATCACTTCTGGGTCGTAGCCTTCTTTTTCTAGCGTCTTGACGGCTTGCAGAACGTGATAGCGCATCCGAGAATAAGTCAAAATCGTTACGTCTTCACCTTTTCGCACCACTTCGGCCTTGTCGAGCGGCAGCACGTATTCTTCATCTGGCAGATTTTCTTTAAGGTTGTAAAGCAACACATGCTCAAAAAATAGCACCGGATTGTCATCTCGAATCGCAGCTTTGAGCAATCCTTTGGCGTTGTAGGGCGTGGAGCAGGCGACAATCTTGAGACCCGGAACGGCTTGAAAATAAGCTTCTAGCCGCTGAGAATGTTCGGCACCCAACTGACGACCAACCCCACCCGGCCCACGAATCACCAGCGGAATCTTGAAGTTGCCGCCTGATGTGTAGCGCAGCATTCCAGCATTGTTGGCGATTTGATTGAAGGCCAACAGCAAAAAGCCCATATTCATGCCTTCAATGATCGGACGCAAGCCTGTCATCGCTGCCCCGATCGCCATTCCGGTAAAGCTATTTTCGGCGATCGGCGTATCCAGCAGCCTCAGATCACCATATTTTTTGTACAGATCTTTCGTGACCTTATAAGACCCGCCATAGTGACCCACATCCTCACCCATCACCAGGACGCTAGAATCACGCGCCATCTCTTCGTCAATGGCTTCTCGTAGGGCGTTGAAGAAAAGGGTTTCTGCCATTGTTCCTCTAAAAAGTTGCAGCATCCTATTTTAGAGGAGGTTGGGCGATCGCGGAAGCCTACAGTCTGGTCAACTGGCCCGTCAACTGAAAACCGCTTTCCCTCCTTTATGAGAAGAATCCTAATTCTTAATACAGATTCACTTTGTATCTCAAATAGCGGATAAGTTGAAGAGAAGACGCTGAAATCGGACTATTCGTGACTCTAGAGGAACGCTTCATGATGGATGATAGTTGCGTCATACCTGTGATCAAATCTCCCAACGATTATCAGGCTTACCGCATCAGCCCCAATGATACCAATCGATTGGCGATCGTCTTCGATCCGGTGATTGCCAATTTCTCGATGACTTTTTGTGTCGAAATTTTTGATGTCGGCGGCAAGACTCCGCCCAATCGCCATCAGTTAGCGGTTGAAATGTTCTTTGTCCTCAAGGGAGAAGGCATTGCCGTTTGTGATGGCAAAGAGGTGGCGATTCGAGCCGGGGATAGTTTGCTGGTGCCCCCGACGGGCATTCATGAAGTGAGAAATACGGGCAGCGATCGCCTTTATGCGCTCTGTATTATGATTCCCAATGAGGACTTTGCGGAACTGATTCGCAGTGGGGTTCCGGCGGAGTTGGATGCGGAAGATATGGCGGTTTTGCGGCGGGGTGGAGTGCCTGTTTTGAGATGATGTATGGGGTACGCGAGAAACAGACTGGCTCGATACTGACGCGCGATCGGGTGCGGTTGGATGCAGACATCTACTATCCCGATGGAGAAGGGCCGTTTCCGGTTTTGTTGATGCGGCAGCCTTACGGTCGAGCGATCGCTTCCACGGTTGTGTATGCTCATCCGATCTGGTATGCCTCACATGGCTATATTGTCGTGGTTCAGGATGTGCGGGGGCGGGGCACATCTGAAGGGGAGTTTAAGCTATTTGAGTCAGAAATTGAAGACGGCTACGATGCGGTCAATTGGGCGGCGAGTCTTCCGGGCAGTTCTGGCGATGTGGGCATGTATGGCTTTTCTTACCAGGGGATGACGCAACTGTATGCGGCGGTTAAGCATCCGACTGCGCTCAAGGCGATCTGTCCCGCGATGTTGGGCTACGACCTGTATGACGATTGGGCCTATGAAGGTGGCGCGTTTTGTCTACAGGCGAACTTAGGTTGGGCAATTCAGATTTCAGCAGAAACCGCTCGACTAAAGGGAGATGAAGCGACGTTTCTGGCGCTGTCTCAAGCTGCGAAGAATCTGCCCTTGGGCGATCGCATTCCCGCTCGTCCTGAAATTTTGCGGGGTCGCGACTCTTTTTATGAGGAATGGCTCGATCGCTGCGAGTTACCCGCAAGGGGTCGTCCCGCTGGCGATCCCTACTGGCAGAGACTCTCACCCAAAACTTACGTTGAAGCGTTTGATCTACCAATGCTGCATATTGGTGGCTGGTTTGATCCTTACCTGCGCGGCACGTTGAATCTGTACAAGGCGATGGAATCGAGCGATCGACCTCAACATCTGATCGTTGGCCCGTGGGCGCATTTGCCGTGGGGTCGAAGAGTGGGTGCGTTGGATTATGGCGCAGCGGCGGTGAGTGGATGCGATCGCCTGCAAATTCGATGGTTCGATCAGTTTCTCAAAGGCATTGACACGGGATTGCTGCAAGATTCCCCAGTCCAACTTTTTGAAATGGGCCGCAACGAGTGGAAAGCGCTCTCTCACTATCCCACAGCAACTCCAATGCCGTTCTTTCTCACCAGTACTGGACTGGCTGGCATGGACGATCGAGACGGTCATTTGATCGCGTATCCCTCTTCTCTCAGTCCTGCGATCGATCTGCTGGTTCATGATCCCTGGCGACCTGTGCCAGCGTTGGGCGGACATGCGGCGGCTCCGTCGGGGTCGTTCGATCGGGCTGCTCTCGATTGTCGCAGTGACATTCTCACCTACACCTCAGACCCGTTGACCGAAGATTTGCATTTGGTAGGAGATGTGTTTGCAGAGTTTTACTGTAGAGCGGATACGCCCAGTTTTGATCTGTGTGCGGTCTTGTCAGAAGTCAAACCCAACGGCAGCGTTTACAATTTCACCCAGGGTTATCTTCGAGTTGAGGCTGCTCAAGAACTTTTGCAAATGACGCTTCAGCCGACTTGTATTCAAATTCCTCAAGGGAGTGCAATTCGCTTAAGTTTAAGTGGGGCCTGTTTTCCAGCGTATCCGGTGAATGGGGGGACGGGCAGTTTGCCAGGAGAAGCCAGAGCGATCGACGCTCAAATCATCACGATCGCCCTTCGCAGTGGAGGTGACTTCCCCTCAAAATTGCGCTTACCGATTCAACCCCACGTTTGAACTTCTACAAACTCAGCGGGACAAGCCATCGGTTTTGAGTCAGTCGTCGCTTTGGGCATTTTGGGCAAAACAGGCTTTGATTCTTTGCTTTCACATAGTCTGGAAAGCGTGATCGGCGCTCCCGATCGTCCGGTTCTGCCCATACTCACCAGCCCGATGTAGGTTTTTAGCCCTTTGACTTTGGGAACGGCGGCAACCATCGTTAGGCGGGTACGATCGCCTTGAGAAAAAATCCGGTAAGCATACTTTTCAGTTTCGGCGGGGACGTTGATCCGAAGGTCTTCTAGCTTGGTCGCAAACCGATTTTTTTCAAGCAAATGGGCTTGCTGCGATCGCATCAGAGACCCCATATTTTGCTTGACTTCTGGAGAAACTTGGGCTTGCAGGGCGGCTTGCTCTGTTTTGATGGCTGCACTCAAGTCAGCGTCACGGGTGCCTTTGAGACTGGTGCCCTCAATCAGCGCATTTTTAAGGAGAGCCGATCGCAGGTTAGCGTTGTCGAGAATGGCGTTCTTGAGGTTGCTGCTGATCAGACAAGTGCCCGACAAGTTGGCATCAGTGAGATTAGCGCCACTCAAATCAGCCTTGACCATGATCGCACTGCTCAGATCTGCCCCTTTGAGCGTTGCCCCACTCAGATCCGCGCTGGCAAACTCTAACCCGTAAGCCTGAAATTCTTTGTTGTTGGTGAAATCAGGAATCGAACTTGACCCCTGACAGAGATAAGCCGACAACGCACTGGGATCGATCGACCCAAACGGAAACCCCGCAGGTCGAGCGCTACCCAAAATTTGCCGAAAACCGCTCAAAGTAGCGCCACTCAAGTTAGCATTGCTCAGATCTGCCCCGCGCAAATTCACCCCGATGAGATTAACTTGAGACAATTTGGTGCCTTTTAGTAAAGCGCCTGACAACTGAATGCCCTTCGTAGAAGCGTTTTTGAGATAAGCTTCGCTGAGGTCGGCTTTGGTAAAGTTAGTATTTTCTAAGGTGGCACGATCGAGATACGTCCGATTTAAGTTTGCACCCGTCAGATCCGCATCCGTCAGATTTGCAGAGCCGAGATTTGCGCCGCTCAGATTCGCCCCTTTAAGATTCGCATTGACTAGATTTGCGCCAAATAAATTAACATCCTTTAAATCTGCCCCACTCAAATCACACAACGGACACTGATTGGTTTTTAATAAGCGCTGAACGTGATCAGGATTGGCCGCCACAGCCGGAACCGCCCAAACCAGAAACACCGCAGCGATCGATAGATTTTTAAGCAACATTGCAGGAATTCTTTGAGTAAAAAATTGGCTGACCTATGGTAATCGATCGCACCCTTCCCACTATCAAACTTGCAGAATTGCCCAATGATTTTGGGGCGATCGCCGCCATTCGCACCACCGTCTTTCAAATCGAACAGGGTGTTGACGAAGCATTGGAATTTGATGGACTGGATGATGAGGCGATCCACTGGTTGGCCTATTTGGGCGATCGTCCGGTTGGGACTGCACGAGTCAGGTTTTTGGATTCAGAGATTGCAAAGCTAGAGCGTCTGGCCGTCCTTTCAGAAGCGAGAGGTCAGGGGATCGGTAAACAGATCATGCAAACAGCGATCGCCTTTTTAAGTGAAAAAAGTATTTCAGAAATCCGTATTCATGCCCAAGAACCTGTAAAAGAGTTTTATGAACAACTGGGTTTTGTCAGTGAAGGCGATCGCTTTTACGAAGCAAACATTCCCCATTTCAAGATGAGCAAACGGTTGGAATCAGGCAGTGGGCGCAAATAAACCGACTTGGGTGACAGGGCTGCCAATCTTGGGGTCAGTATGGTTGACGGGAGCGATCGTCGATCGGATTTGGTTTGCGGCTGACCGATCGATTCCCGGTTGGGATCAGGCTGACTATCTGACGGGCGCAATGAACTATTGGCGGGCCTTTCAGACTCCTGACTGGTTTTCTCAAGACTGGTGGACGAGCGTCTGGATGCTGTCTTCCAAAATGCCGCCCCTGGTCTATATCTCAACCACGCCGTTTATCAGTCTGTTTGGAGCGGGGATCGAGCAATCGACTTTGGTCAATCTGCTGTACAGCGCGATTTTGCTAACTGCGGTTTATGGGTTGGGGCTGCGCCTCTTTACAGTAGAAGTCGGACTGTGGGCGGCGGGGCTGTGTTTGTTATTGCCGGGACTTTATAAAATTCGTCTCGACTTTTTGATTGACTATCCCTTAGTGGCGATGGTGACGCTGAGTTTTTGGCTGCTGACGCTGCTAGTCACGGAGGTCGAAACAGAAGAACGGCTGGCTTTCTCCTTGTTCACCAGACTGCGGAATCCCGAAGATCGCTCCATCGTTATCCGATCGCTCTCCAAATTCCTCCTCTTACCCATTGGATTCGGAATCGCATTGGGGTTGACGTTTTTAGCCAAACAGCCTGCGATCTTTTTTCTATTGGTGCCGATCGCTGCCTTCCTGTTCTCGATTTTGCAGCACCGCCATTGGAAGAAGCTAATTCAATTATTTTTAGGCTTATTTGCCGCCACAACGGTTTGTCTGCCCTGGTATCGCACCAATTGGCTACTCATTCTCACAGCCGGAAAACGAGCCACCGTAGACTCCGCGATCGCAGAAGGTGATCCTCCCCTCAATACGCTGGCTGCCTGGACATTCTATCTTCGCGAGATTCCCATCCTCGTATCACTGCCGATCTTTGTCGTCGGGCTTGTCGGACTGGTGCTGTATTGGAAGCGATCGGTGATCGTCGGACATTGGTTTTGGGCAAATCGACGCTTACAGCGCATTTCAGACTACGGGGGACTGAGGGCACGAGGCTATCGCCAAAAAACCCATCGATCGTGGTGGCATTCCGTCCGGTGGCTGTTGATTTTTCTAATCGGGGCGTATTTGCTGTGTTCGCTCAACGTGAATAAGGACGATCGCTACATCACGCCTCTGTTGCCCGTTTTGACCGTTTTGCTGGCTCAGGGATTGGTCTTATATCCCGATCGACTGCGGGCGTTTCGCTGGGGTGCGGTTGGCTTATCAGGAATTTTGATGTTGCTCAATTTGCTGCCGTTGAATGTGGTTCCTAAACTGCCTTTCGACAAAAATCAGCATCCCGCAGTTTGGGGCGGCGAGTGGCACCATGCCAATGTGATTGATGAAGTGATTCGGACGGTGCCTTATCTACGATCGACGATCGGCGTTCTCCCCTCGACGGTGGAATTAAATCAGCACAACCTCAATTACTATGGCGTGTTGAGAAACTTTCAGGTCTATGGGCGGCAGGTTGGCACAAAACTCAAACAAGTGGGGCAAGACGTGCGATCGCTTTCCTGGCTCGTCACCAAAAGCGGCGATCAAGGAGCCATTCGTCAACCCGAAGCCCAAACCGCCCTGGGAATCGCGATCGCGCAGAGCACTGACTTTCAACTCCAAAAAACCTGGCCGCTGCCCGACAACAGTGTGCTAAATCTTTATCGACGGCGCGTTCCTCTCGTTCAGGTGCAGCCGAGTGACGAGGCTTGTGGTTCGGGTTGTGGGCCGATTCGATTAGAGCAGGTGAGAGCACCCAGTCAAGCTGCCCCTAACAAACCGATGCCCGTCACCTATCGCTGGTCAGGGTCATGGGAGCAGTTGCGATCGGGCTTGGTTCTCTTAACCTGGCGGGCAGAAAAGCAAAAACTCGACCCTCAAGCGACTCGCTGGCTTCATGATCACGCGATCGGGTTGGGAATGCTGCAACGCAACAGCGCCGACCCCAAAGCTCAGTTTCAAGTGATCGAACGGACGGCGACTCTACCGCCCGCAGCGGCCCAAGGCAGCTACACCCTCGAAGCCACCTACCTCAACCGAGAAACAGGCGAAACCTACAGCATTTCAGTCCCCAAAATCAGCGTCCAAATTGCAGACACGGCTCCAGAAATTGCAACCGTTGAATTGGATTGGGTGACCCAACTGCGATCGCTCTCCACCAACTTACCCAAGGGACTATCCGCGCTCGATCCCATCTTTGAGCAAATTGGCAGAATCAATCAGTTTGATCCCATCCAAGACTACGTGACTCAAGCCAAACAGACGTTGGAATTTCGGCTAAAACAAGAACCTCAAAATTTAGAATTCTTTTACGCGCTGTCTCTAGCAAATGTGCTGAAACGACAACTGGGGGGAGCGATCGACAGTTTCCAACAGGTGACCCGACTGGATGCTAACAATCCCAACGCCTACGCCTATCTAGCCTTCGTTAATCTCTACGACTTTCGCCCACGAGCGGCCCAATCTGCGCTCAAGACGGCCTTTGACCTCAACCCCGACCTTCCTGAACTTCACGCCCTCAATGCAGTCGCCGCCCTGATGCAGGGAAATGTGGGGCAAGCGTGGCAGGAGTTCCAGAGCTTTCAGAAAGGGGAGTGATCAAATTCTCGATTGTGCAAAAATTAAACTGCGTGAACAACGAAGTGAAAAACTCTTATCGAATTCACGTTAAACCAGATTTTTCTTTCACGGTTCAGAATGCCTCAAGTTTCATTTCGTGAGTTTGTTGAGGGGATACGATCGGGCCAACATCTAGGCAGTTTTGTCACGGATACGGTTCCGGCGTTGGCGGCGAGGCCCGATCGCGCTGACCTGATTTTCACCACCAAACAGCGCAGTTTAGACAAGCCTTTGATTTTGATGGCGGCGACGCTGGAGGATCTTTGGCCCTACGTTTTGGGCAGTCAGGCAGAGCAACAAATTTGGCAACAGGTCACCGATCGCCACTGGCCGGGCGCTTTAACCTTGGTGCTGCCTGCCACTGAGCGAGTGCCTGCTGTGATGAACCCCGGTGATCCGACGACGATCGGCGTGAGAGTGCCTGATCAGGCGATCGCTCGTACCATTCTGCAAGAAACGGGCCCTTTGGCAACGACGAGTGTGAATCGATCGGGACAGCCTGCCCTACAGACCATGCCCCAAATCGAAGCAGAATTCCCAGAAGTTTTGACCCTTTCTCCGTCTGAAATGATGCACTTAGAAACCAGCCAACCCGCATCCGGACAGCCCTCCACCGTCGCCAAATGGGTCGAAAACGGCTGGCAAATTTTACGCCAGGGAGCCATCACCCTCCATTAGTTGACACTCCCCAGCCCTAAAGGGACGGGGATTCTTGGCTCATCGAAACCACTTAAACTAGATTCCTTGCAGTCTCTAGCCCAGAGGTGGGATTCTCCCCAAGCGTTAATTCGGGTATGCCCTACCCTATTTGCTTTTCAGCAAGTCCTGTTTAATTTTGGAGGCAATTGCTCCAAAAAGCTGTTCGTCTAGCTCCTCTGAATCTTTTACCTACTGCAAGGTGGAGTCTAGAAAAATGCAGTAGAACCGCATAGATTCAATTTTCAAGGTTCAGCGTGTCTTTCGACGACAAGGTTTTTTAAGTGGTTGATTACCTTTCCACTGATTCAAATGCATGGCAAAACAGGAGATGATTTTGTGAAGATTTCTAGAAGTTGGACTCTGCCCACTAACGTGGGCGCGGGAACCCTCCATTCCGGTAATCCAGAAAAATTCGGATATAAGTGTATTAATTAGAGCAAGTTCGTTTCAAGAAAAAATTAGTTCATCTTAGAGCGGAACTCCTGGGTCAAAAATCCTTCGAGTACTCTGAGAACGGTTGTGCGTCAAGGTTTGTATGATCTGGATAAATCTCGTGTGCCTGGGGAGTGGTCTGAGTGCGGGTTTGATGGCAGGCTGGCTTTTGTGGCACTCCAAACTGCGAATAGAACAAGTGAGCGATCGCCAAACCCAACTGTCCTATCAAATGGCGATCGAGATGAGCCAATTCAAGGGTGGTTTTTTGGCGCGGACTTCTCACGAATTGCGATCACCCCTCAACAGTATTATTGGCGTTCACCAACTCATTCTCGCTGACCTGTGCGAGTCGCCCGAAGAAGAACACGAATTTATCACGCAAGCCCACGAATCAGCGCTAAAAATGGTACGACTGCTGGATGAAGTGATCCAGGTTGCCAAAACCCAAAACAGCACCAGCGTTCCCAAATTACAGCCTGTACAACTGACCAACGTGCTGCACGAGGTGGACAATATGACCCATCTTTTAGCAGAAAATCGCGGTTTGAGAATGACGATCGAGCTACCCGATCCTGAGATTTTTGTGACGGCTGATCCGCAGTGGCTCAGACAAGCGCTGGTCAGTCTAGTTAGCAGTGCGATTAACCAAATGCAACAGGGCAAGATCAAGCTTTCTCTATCCGCCATTGATGCCAAATTTGCTCATCTGGTTTTAGAAGACGAACGCCCGATCGCCCAGTGGCAAGAAGCGATCAATTTACTAGAATCTACACCCGACCAGACGACTTTAGAACTTTCTCCCGGATTTAACCTGATTCTCAACCAAACCCTACTCGAAGCGATGAAGGGCCGACTAGAACTGCTGCAACTTCCCTCTGGTGACGAAACTGGAGAGACTTCTACTTGCATTCGCTGCTCCATTCCGATCGCCAATGTCTAACGCCCAACGTCCCCTGTCTAACGCCCAACGTTTCCCTCTCCACTCCCCAACCTAGTGAATAGGATCTCAATGCCAAAACTTTGCTAGACTCACTCAAGCTAACTGCTTACCGCGAATAGCCCCATGATGGATACGCTAATCGGCAAAACGCTCCAGGGCGGAAAATATACGCTGGATGCAGAACTGGGTCGAGGAGGGTTTGGCATTACCTTCAAGGCGACTCATCACTATCTCAATCAAGTGGTCGTAATCAAGACGCTCAATGAGGCGTTGAGAAATGATGCGGCTTATTTAGATTTTCAGCGTAAGTTTCAAGATGAGGCGCGACGGCTGGCGATCTGTGTACATCCCAACATTGTCAGAGTCAGCGACTTCTTTTTGGAAGATGGCTTGTCTTATATGGTGATGGACTATATTCCCGGTGAGACGCTAGAAGAATTGGTGTTTCCCGATCGCCCCCTCCCCGAATCCACAGCCATCCATTACATTCGACAAATTGGCTCGGCGCTGCGAGTGGTTCATCAAAACGGGCTGCTGCATCGAGACATCAAGCCCCAAAATATTATTCTTAGAGAAAACACTCAGCAGGTTGTCTTAATCGACTTTGGCATTGCACGAGAATTTACCCCCGGCTCAACTCAGACGCATACCAGCATGATTTCGGTGGGCTATGCGCCGATCGAGCAGTACCTTTCTCAAGAAAAGCGTAGTCCTGCAACCGATGTCTATGGATTGGCGGCGACGCTTTATTCTTTGGTGACGGCGACGATCCCGATCGCGTCGATTTTGAGAGATAGACAGCCGATGCCAGAGCCACGTGGGTTGAGACGTAATCTCAGTGCAGCAACCAATCAAGCCATCATGCGAGGAATGGCGATCGACATGCAGTATCGCCCGGCGAGTATCGAAGACTGGTTGGCACTGTTGCCAGGAGAATCGGGAGGGGCAGTCTTGGCCAGCGAGGAGCTACTGCAAAACTTGTCTCAAACCCCACCTCCGCCTATTGTTTCGCATACCGAAGAGCCGACGATCGCCCTTCGTCCGCCTGCTAACAGAATTCCTGTTGAAACGATCGCGCCTCAGTCTCAGCAGATCGCGCCTCGGCAAATTGTCGAACCTTCTCGCAAATCTGGCTTAAAAATACTTTTGGGTCTGGTGGCGCTTTCGGGCGTGACGATGGCACTCGTTGGGTTAGCCAGTGTTTTGTTGAGACGACCTGAACCTGCCCCGATCGTTGCAGAAAGTCCTCAGCCGTCTGTCGAGCCGTCGGTTTCGCCCAGTCCTGAGCCTGAGAAAGTTGTTCCTATTCAAACGCCCTCCCCTTCTCCCAAGCCTGTCGAGCTTGAACCCACCCCGCCTATCGCCTCTCCCGAACCGACTCCACCCGCCCCACAGGAGCCTACTCCGCCAAAAGACCCGTCCCGAATTCCAGGATTTCCAACGGGTACGTCTGAGACCGAAGTGCGATCGGCCTTGGGAACTCCAACCAGAGTTAAGGCAGGCTATTGGGCAAATACGCGCAGTGCTTTATATGAAGTGGTGCCAGATCGCATTTCTCTCGCCTATATTTACGATCAAAGTTCAGGTAAAGTGCGTCAGACCGAAGCCTCTTTTGCTCAGTCGATCGACGATTTACAGATTCGGGTCACGCTCAATGGCATGATGGGCAGCCAAGCAACGGACGACATTATGCAAGGCCTTCAGCGCGTCTATCAGCGACAGTCTAATCAATTTAGCTTCAATCAAAACGGACTAAAAGGGACGATCGAACGTAACAGCAGCGATCGAATTTATATTGCTGTTTGGGATGCTGATTTGCATTAGTGATTTGTCCAAATCTTCTGCCTCCCAATGCATCCAGCCTCCTCTTTTTAGAGGATGTACTGACTAGTAACCACTAGAAATCTTCATTTGCGATCTTGATATTTTCAAAACGAGATCCCCAACTTTGCTATAAAGCGGGGATCTGATACCAGATGAAAATATAGCAATCCAAAATCACTCGTGAAATGCAGGGTTGATCGTGCCCCCTAGATCCCCCAACGTTGGGAAACTTTGAGCCGAGAGACTTCCTAGATTTCAAGACCCATTCCCAAGTTTCAAAGTCCCCCAGAATGGGGGATTTAGGGGGCGAAGCGGACTGGAACGGAGCAACAAAAATCTGTTCATGACTCATTTAGGATTGCTATAGGTTGCAGCCGATCGATCAAACTCCCGCACAAGTAGGGAAACTAGGGAGCAAAGATCTGTAGCAAGTCACCGTTGATGGCTATGGCACCTCATCAGCAAAAAATTAATATCTGCGAGATCCGGTTGTTTCGCTGGTGACACCAGGATCGCGGTAAGCGGCTCCTTCATCTCTGCTCTTGCGGCCCATCAGCCCAAACAAGCCGAGCAAACCGAGCAAACCCCAATAGCCGTTTCTGCCTTCGTTGTTGTACTCTACGTTGGAGGTGCCGGAAGTGGTGCCAGTCGTGGTGTCGCCAGAGGTTGAGCCACCCGTACCAGGTGCAGCGGATTGAGCGGACGCGATCGTAGCGGGCAAAACAGAGAGGCTCAGTGCCAAAGCGCCCATTCCCAAAACGCTGGAGATTTTTGAAGTTTTCATGATTAGAATCCTTAAGCTTTATGACTGGATGTGAACACTACACAATTTATTGACTCACCAAACAGACGAAATCATTCTTAAGCTGGAGATAGTGATCTGCTTAAAGTTCAGTTTTATTTTTCTCTCAAAATTGTGGCTAGATTATGGCTCACTTAAAGCCAATCGCAATCCCTCGACAACGCGGTCGAGTCCGACGGCCCGTGAGGCTTTGAACAAAAGGCGATCCCCAGTTTTTATAGTCTGCTTTAAGTGCTCAATGATGTCTGCGTGGGTGACAAATTTTTGAGCATTGAGAGAGGAAGCTCCGATCGTCAGTGCAGTCGCTTCTGGCTCATCGGCCAGGATTAATAATTGATCTAGCTGAAGATGTTTGACCATCGCGCCCACTTGTTGATGAAAGTCGAGGGAGCGATCGCCCAATTCTTTCATGGTTCCTAAGATGGCAATGTGTCGCTTGCCGGGGGTTTGTGCCAAAAGTTTTAAGGCGGCTAACATCGACTCCAGCCCGGCGTTGTAGGTTTCGTCCAGTATCACGATATCGTTGGGCAAGTCAAACTTTTGCGATCGTCCTCCGGGTAGACAGACTGCTAGATGGGTTAGTTGTGATTCATCTAAGTGAAGCGCTTTGACCACTGCCAAAACTGCTAAAAAGTTGAGCGCGTTGTGTTCTCCGGGAAGCGGTAAATGGAATGGAATAGATTGTACTTTTAGCGTTTCAGAATCTATCAACTGCCCGTGAACGTCGCCGCCCTGTAGACCATAAGTGATGGTTTTTCCGAGCCATACCATTTGAGCCGTCTTTAGCAGTAACGGGCTGTCATGATTGAGAATCGCGATCGCATCACTTGACATTTCTGTCAGCAATTCACATTTTGCTTGAGCGATCGCGGTTTCTGATCCCAATCTGCCGATGTGTGCCGTCCCCACATTTGTAATGACTGCGATATCAGGACTGGCGATTTGACTGAGTAAAGCGATTTCTCCTTGCGCTCTCATTCCCATTTCAACAACGGCATAATCATAATCATGATCGAGTTCCAACAGCGTTTTAGGAACTCCGATTTCGTTGTTGTAGTTTGCTTGAGTTTTGAGAACTTTTCCATAGTGTGACAGCGCGGCTGCGATCAGTTCCTTGGTAGTAGTTTTGCCGACCGAGCCTGTAATGGCAATCACTGGAATATTGAATTGTTTGCGCCACCAGTGAGCGATCGCTTGATAGGCTGCCAACGTATCTGAAACGATCAGCAGATTTGAGTCTTGAGTCGGGAATTGGGTATCGACGATTGCGGCGATCGCGCCCTGTTCTAAAGCAGCGTTGACAAAATTGTGTCCGTCAAACTTTTCGCCCCGCAATGCTAAAAAAACTTCACCCGGTTTGATGTTGCGGCTGTCGGTGGTGATGTGGGTGGCGGTTTTGGTCAGGTCAGACAACTGATGAGCAGCACCCAGAACTTCGGTCAATTGAGCAAGCGTGGCGTGGAAAGGCATAGCGGAAGGGATGAGGGAGGGCGTTGCCCCGCTTTCGCGAGGAGGGATGAAAGAATGGTGCCAATTGATTTTGGGTGTGGGCATTCCTTCGCTGATTATTAAAGAGCGATTCGATCGTTTTTGTCAAAGTTGGGAGCGATCAGTCTCGCAAATCAGTGTTTTGAAGTTGGTTAGACCTCAGATCCTCTTCTAGTATTACGGCTGTAGAGTAGCTACAATACAGCATTACTCAGGAAGACAAACATTTTTGCTATGCTTTCATGTCAATCAATTCTGGCAACAGCCGCAACTCCAATTTCAAAGAACGATGTTCTGGTTAGTGATTAGTTGCAGATCGGTGGCTAAGAACTAATGACTAATGACCCGCCATTTGAAGATTCTTACAACTGATTCAAGACTGGTATAGATGAACTCGAAACTGTTACCGCTCAAAAAAATAAGGTCTGGATCTAGATGATCGTTGACCCTTTTAGTTAAGGCATCTTAAGGTAGGTCTTGGGCAACTACAGTGCAGGGCGTTGCTGAATCAGGGGATGAATTGCCCCAAAGCGGCGGGAACCCCAAGGTTCAAAGTCCCCCAATTTTGGGGGATTTAGGGGGCGAAAAGATTGACACTTCCCACAGATTCATCCCTCCAATCAGCAACGCCCAGTGCAGAAACGATTCGATCGCTAGTGAGGATTGTGGCGACTTGACAGTACCTCAATTTTTGGGATGTTCCTGTCCCAGATGATTTATCACCCTGATTCAGCAACGCCGAATTACCCTTCTCTCTTTACCAATCAAAACTCAAACGCTATTTTTTGAAGGGATCATGCTCGGCTAAAATCTTCTCTAATTTGGCTTCATCCACTCTCGAAATTAGCCGCTTGGATTCGTGAATATCGCGAGTGGTTTTTGACAGACTAAAGGTAGAGCCAACCGTAAACAAAACGCCCATTCCCATATAGCCTTTTACCCAATTATCGACAGGCAAATTGAGAATTCCAACCGTCGTCGCTGACACAGAAAGCACAAAAGAAGCCCACACTTGAACCACCCACGCACTGGTCGGAGCATCCCGATCGACGTTGTATTTTTGCATCGTTTTCTCCAAAAAGATTCTTTGTAAGTGATGGTTTTGAATCTTTAAGCAAAGACTAGCAGGGGTCTTGAGCAGAAGATTTACAAAGTGGACAGACCGATCGCCGTCCCTTAACAATTATTTTAGAAGTGAGAAAAATCCCAATTAAAACATCCTCTCAAAGTCTTAGTCTTGACTGCACGAAAACTTCACCCTTTAGGTAAGCGCTTTGTCTCTTTAACGTCTATCTATTGAAAAGATTGAATGAAGGGATCAAATTGGTAAAAAACTGCGATCCCCGTAACAGCAACTACTCAGACTCGGAATCAGGCTGACTACACTAGTAGAAGCTTGGGTAAACTCTAGCCAACCTCTCCGATTCTTTAGGCTCATATTTAGCATTAAAGATTCAGTCTCAGGCTTCAGATCTAACGTTCACCGTTATCGTTCGGACTCAAATTCCAGATTCAACCAGACCCACAAGTATGACAACAATGGTCAACGCAACTGAAAAGCCCAAACATCGCGTCGTCATCATTGGGGGCGGTTTTGGTGGACTCTATGCTGCAAAAGCGCTAGGAAACTCCTCCATCGAAGTCACCCTGATTGACAAACGCAATTTCCATTTGTTTCAACCCCTTCTCTATCAGGTTGCTACTGGAACGCTCTCCCCGGCTGATATTTCTTCGCCGCTGCGATCGATTCTCAGTCGTCACAAAAATGTTCGCGTCTTGATGGAAGAAGTCGTAGATATTGATCCCCAGGCAAAGACGGTGATTTTGCGAAAGGAAGAATTGCCCTACGATACGCTGATTGTCGCGACGGGAGTCAGTCACCACTATTTTGGCAACGAACATTGGAAAGACAATGCTCCCGGCTTAAAGACGGTTGAAGATGCGATCGAGATGCGGCGGCGGATTTTTATGGCCTTTGAAGCAGCCGAAAAGGAAACCGACCCCGAAAAGCGCAAAGCGTGGCTAACATTTGTGATTGTGGGTGGCGGCCCAACTGGAGTAGAACTGGCCGGCGCGATCGCAGAGTTGGCCTTCAAAACCCTCAAAGAAGATTTTCGCAACATTGACACCACCGAGGCTCAGATTCTCTTGCTCGAAGGTCTCGATCGCGTGTTGCCGCCTTATGCGCCTGACTTGTCTGCCAAAGCAGAAGCCTCTTTGACGCGACGCGGTGTGACGGTGCAGACCAAAACCAAAGTCACGAATATTGCAGACGATGTGGTGACGATCGAGCGCAATGAGCAAGTTGAGCAGATTCCAGCCCAAACGATTCTCTGGGCGGCGGGTGTGAAGGCTTCGGCAATGGGCAAGATTTTGTCAGATCGGACGGAGGTCAGCCTCGATCGAGTGGGGCGTGTCATGGTCGAACCGGATCTGAGCGTGTCAAACCATCCTGATATTTTTGTGATTGGCGATCTGGCGCATTTTGCTCATCAGGGCGAAAAACCGTTGCCTGGTGTAGCCCCTGTCGCGATGCAAGAAGGTCAATATCTGGCCAAATTGGTCAAAGCAAGACTCAAAGGACAGTCGCTTCCAGCTTTTTCCTACGCAGAGATCGGAAGTCTGGCGGTGATTGGGCAAAATGCTGCCGTCGTCGATTTGGGCTTTATTCAATTCACTGGAATCATCGCCTGGTTGATCTGGGTGGTGGCTCACATCTACTATCTGATCGAATTCGACAACAAACTGGTTGTGATGTTTCAGTGGGGATGGAGCTACTTTACGCGCAAGCGAGGCGCACGATTGATCACAGGCGATGATGCGATGGTGGAAGTTCACATGGCGGGCAGCGATCGCAAAGAGAGGTCTCCTTCGGCGGGCAAGACGGCGATCGAGGTTTAGTTCCGCTGACAGATGCAGCATTTGGTTAACCATACGACACTGAATGCTGCTCTGGTTCAAATATCAAGAGCGTTAGAACGTTTGTAGACGAATCAAGCTTTGAGAATTTACGAAATCAAACTGACAATTCTTTGACTTGCGAACGCAGAATTGGATTTGCAATCTTAAATCTTAGTTGTGTCAGGTTGTCGATCGCGGCTCATGATTAAAAGCGTGTTCTCAGCCCATGAGCAGGTTGACCGCTTCAAACTCACGGTCGTTAGAAGTCTTTTACACTTCATTTTTTACACTTCAATTTTAGAAGCCTCAGACATCAAAGATTGCAGAAGATTAATGTCACACTTCTTAAGATTGAGGGCTATTTGCATCCCACAACACGATGTTTTTTCGCAGAGAGATCAAGAAGTTTTTGGCGCATCCGGAACTTTACGATCGATGAGTGTTTTAAAACTCACCTCCACAGACATGCGCTCCTGAGTGGCTCGTCTATTCATTCAGGCGGTTTGTAGAGGAGTTCAAAACCATTTCGATTTTGTTGTTGCTCGTGTTTACAGAATTCAAACCGTTCAACATACAGACATCAGTTTAGCAATCAATTAGTTATTTTAATTCTGTTTCCTACAGCAATCTTTAATTGATTGATCGCTGACTGTTTTTGACGTGCTTAAACTCTCTATTCCCTCTAAGGAAAATTGCTCCATGACTGTTTCTCAAATTGCAACCATTCTCCAGTCCACTCTGCAAAATGGACAACTTGAACTCAAAGAATCCACGATCGAGTCTCTCCCGTTAGGCAGTCTGTTCGCCTTACTCGAAAGCGAAGGAATCGTTTTCAATCAAGCTGAAATTATTGCTGAAAGCGATCGCGTCACCCTTACGGGATTGGCTTCAATTCTCAACGCCACTAACGTTTTAGTAGAAGCCGTTTTTCAAGATTCCAACGATCGTGTAAACTTCGCTCTCAGCGCTAAACAGCTACCGATTTGCCGCATTCCTGGTGCTGCGTGGTTAGATCTGCGAGACGGACAGCTTGCCTTACAAGTGATTGCAGGGGATATTGCAGGGAGCATTAGCGGTAGCGTTCGCGTGGGTGATAGTGAGATTTCTACTGCGCTATTGGTCGGCAAGGTTGAAGGCGAAGTGGTTCTGCAATGGACGATCGCACAACTCGACATCTCAGCGATCGCGGCAACATTTCTAAACGGCGCATCAATGCCCCCTGATCTGCCAAACCTTGCCTTTAAGGATATTGAAACCACCATTCAGCCAAAGTCTCGCAGCTTCTCGTTTCGAGCCAGTTCTGCTCAGGCGTTGAGTTTTCCCCCCAGTGGAAACGGATTTAGCATTACAGAAACCAGTCTTGCGATGAGCCGCGAGGATGATCAGATTGAGTGCGCGATCGCCATTCACGGTCAAAACTCGTTGGTCATTGCTGAAGAATTTGCCCTCAACGAAGTTCAACTAGAGTTCAAACTTGCGGGGCAAGAGTGGTCAATCTCTGGTGCAGTCGAGGCAGAATTATTCGCTCAGTCTCTAACGTTGGCAGCGGAATATCGTCAAACGCAAGACGAGAGAAGTCTCAAGCTTTTTGCAGCCGCGACTCCCGCAATTAAAATCGTCGATTTAGAAGACGCGGGACACTTCAGCTTGTCGCAAATTGGGTTGGAGTTGAGTAAAGAACGAACGACCGAACCCAGCACCGCGCAATCGGCTTGGAGTCTGTCGGCATCGGGTGCCATTCAAATTACAGACGTGCTTGATTTTGAAGGAACTCTGACGCTATTCAAACAGACTGACAGCACTGTGGGACTGATGTTTGAACCCGATCATGCCAGCGTTCGTTTGGCATTGCCGCCCACATCATCAATGGATTTAGAGTTTGGCGGAGTCTCGATCGTACGTCAACCCAGCCTCGATTCCACGACGACCGAATTTGCATTTGAAGCAGCAGTCACGTTAGCGTTTCAGGGATTTCACCCCACTGTTCACAAATACTTGCCGGAGACGATCCAAACCACATTCACAGCCGATCGTTATCGTGTCACTTTAACCGCAGATCGAGTGCTGCAACCGTTTGATTTTGTGATTCCTCCGATCGAGATCGATGCTGATACCCAAATTGATTTAGGGGTGGCGAGTTTAGATGTGTCGGATCTGGTGATTCGGCTTGGACAAGCGATCGAATTAGGGGCACAGCTTGGAGTCGGATTGCCCGCTAACTTAAATAAACTGTTTGGCGTTAACGATGACGGCACTGCACTCGTCGAATTCTTCAACACGTTTGACCCTAGCGATCGAGACAACACCGTCGTCAAAGCCGAACTCAGCATCGGCACCGCAGGCATCCAAATCATGCCGACCTCTTCGATCTTAAAAGCTGTGCAGTTAGTCGAAGAAAACGGCGAAACCTTCTGGTATTGCAAGCTTGGCAACGAGGGCGAATTTGGCGAAGTTAAGTTCAAAGTGCCTGTGTTTAAGTATGACTTGACTCGATCGAGCTTTATGGCCAGCGGCGGATTTGAGACGATTAAGCCCTTGGCGTTGCCGATGACTCCGATGAAACAGTTGCTCAAAGCCTGCAAACTTCAAGGTGCCGCGGATGCGTTGCCCAACAGTGTGCCGCTCAAAGAAATCAAGATTGTGGATGATCAGGGCAACTTTAAAGTCGATGAATTAATTGCTGAATTGGGCGCGATCGGAGCCAACCTTCCTGCCGAAATTAAGGATAGTTTGACGGTGATTGGCGACCATTTAGACGAGCTGCCCGATAGCTTTAAGCAATATCTCAACATCGAGATTCCTCAGAGCTTTGACTTTGATTTAGTCGTCACCCCCGAAGGCAGCGTGCGGTTTGATGCACGAGTCAAAGAAGGCGATCCGCCGATTAAGCTGATGTCTCCGGCGCTAATGGGAGTCTTGCCCGTTCTGAATTGTGTACAGCTTCGCGGCATCTCGTTTGGCGAATTGGCAGGCGGTAGCTTGTTCTTGCTGCAAGTCGATGCAACGCTAGACCAATTCGATTTGGTAACGCTGGCGAGTTCACTGCTGTTACCTGAAATTGAGAACAATCCGCTGCCCTCGTCGCGCAGTCTGCACCGTCGATTGATTCTCGACAAACTATTTATGGTGATTGTGTATCAGACGGTGATTCCGATTCCGATTCCCTTGTTCTATGACGAGATTGGCATTGAATACTTGGGGCTAGAAGGCGTTGAATTGGGTGCCCATGCTCAGTTTCCGATGCCGACCTTTGACCTTGCAGAAGCCGGAAAACTGCTGTCGAATTTCAAACAGTTCTTTACCGATCGAGACTTCCTCCTCGACCCCAACTCGGCTCCCAAAAACCTCAATCTCACCTTCTCCCTCAAAAAGAATTTCTTAGAGTTGCCCAAATACTTGAGTCCTAACGGAACGCTCTTAGGCGACGACAAAGGCGGCCCCGAAATCAACGCCTACGCCAGTCTTGCCAAACTAATGAACGGCATGAAGACGCTTTCTGTCAACGATTTAATTCAGGCGATGCCGCTGTCCGATCGGGTTGGCAACACCGCCGTCTCATTTGGTGCCCTGTCAGGAAGTCTCGGCTGGCTCGTCACTACGCCCGACGAATTCAGACAGATTGCTGCTCAACCTGCCCTCAAACAAATCGCCTATTCACAACTCGGATTAGCATCCACCGCGCCAGTCAATTCAGTTTTGAGCATCTTGCCGACCGTCACGACTCCTAACGAAGAGGGACTTGTGGTGTTCCTCAAAGGCAAGTGTGCGGTGAAGAATCTCGCCAGTTTTGAGACGACGTTTGGGTTGGCGGCATCTGGCTCGACAGGCTTCGCCACTGGCTTCCAAATGGTTGGCAAAGTTGCGGATACGATCGAGATGGGTTTTGCAGGTCGAGTCGCCATTCAGCCTAAAAACAGCACCGCCTTCCGATTAGAGGGACGCAGCTATCTCAAGATTGCTGACAAAACGGCGTTTAGTGGCGATGTGCAAATCAGCGATCGACGCTTTGAATGTAGTGGTTCGCTGGACTTATTCGGGCTGGGTGGCTCTGTGGCAATGAGCATCGATCGCGATCAAGGTGCCGATCTTCGCGGTGAACTGAACCCGATCGACCTCAGCATCTTCCAACTCACGGGAGCAAACGGTCAACCCAAACCGAGTGTATTCCTCGCAATCAAGCCCAACCAAATCCCGACGATGGATGTGTCTGGAGCCGTTCAACTTCTGGGTCTGCGGGGTGAAACTCGCATTAACGTCAGCGAGAATTCTTTCCTGTTTGCGGTGTCAGGTAACTTGTTTGGTCGGTTTGGCGGCAGTATGCGGGCAAGCGGAACGCGACTCACCGATCGGGCAAACTTCCGAGTTTCTGCCACGATGCAAACCGATCTCTTGCAGTTCATCAAAACCGAAGCCACGCAAGTCATCAAACAAGCGGCAGACAAAGCGCAAGCCGATATCACGATCGCTCAAACACGAGTCGATGCGGCTCAACGAGATGTGAATAGTCTTCAGCAAACGGTGGATCAACAACGAGCGATCGTCCGGGGAGAACGGGCGGCGGCTCAACAGAAGTTTGACAGCGCTCAAGCAGATTTCAACACCAAGCAAGCCAAAGTCAACGAACTTAGTAACGGCATTCGCTCCCGACAGCAGGAGATTGCTCGCCTCAAGCCAGCCGACATCTGCATCAAAAACCCGTTTACGGGTAAGACGAGTTGTTCTCCTGGCATTCCTAGCCCCGCCAACGCTGCCCGCATTACCAAGTTAGGGCTTGAGATTGCAGGACTCGAAACGGCACTCAAAGGGGCAACAGGCGGACTCACCATCGCCAAGGGAGCGCTTGAGTTGGCGAGACGAGGGCTGAATACGACTCCGATCGACCTTGATCTCAGAGTGTCTGGGCCGTTGGTACTGCTCAAAACTGCGACTGGAACGTTAACCGCAACTCAAGAAACGTTGGCGCTAACCAAGCGAGGTGTAGGAGCCGCCGCGTCTGCCAATGATTTCATTGCACGGTTTGGGTTAGCCAATCTGCTGCAAATCAATTCGGCGAGTTTTGACGCTGACCTCAATACCGCTTCGGGCGGGCGGGTGTTGCTAAATGTCAATCTCACTTACCAAGGCAGAGTGTCTAACTTGGCGTTGAACTTCAATCTCAAAGAGCCGCAACTGGCTTTAAACGATGCTCAAGCGTTGGGTCGGCAGTTGTTGTCTGTTTGACTATTCGGCGGGAAGTCTTGCGCTCTAATCTTTGATTGAGCGTCGGGATGAAAGCCAGGGCGTTGATGAACTGTCCCCTTAACCGATGTGAAGCGTAGCTGAACAAGAGCTTGGGGACGGCGAAGAAGCGCCACTCTCTTACAAACGCAACGAGAGAGTTTGATATGCTTGTATTGGTCGTTGACCCACCCGCATGGCTGACAACAAAAGGCTTGAGTCTAACTCGCCCTGGAACGAGCATGAGCAACGGGAAAGAAACAAGTCCTGCTGGTCGGAGATTTCCGTAAATCCAAGATGCGTCTGTCGAATTGAAATCAACAACCTTGGGAAGCAGGGTTGCTGCCAGGGTAGTAGAGCAATCTGCTGCGGGAGTTAGGCTCACAGCGCGTGTAGCACACCTCCGGAGGACAGGTAAGACCAAGATCGTACTCGGTACGAAATCTCGTTCGCGAGATTCCCCAACGTGGCACTGACCGATGAAACTGGAAGCCCGCTCTGTATGCGTAGCATCAGAGTTGGGTACTTCACATTACAAATCGTCTGTAGGAAGAGTCTTACAGGCGATTTCTCGCGTCTGCAACCGTGTTAAATCTTGACCGTAGTAATTTGTCGATCGCACTCCACGTTAATATGAAGAGCGTGTCCCCAGTCTGTGAGGATATGCGTCAACCTCTCAACTCGCAAATCGAATTTCTGCTTCATCAAGGACAGCAACTGAGCAAAGCTGGCTCCTACGAAGGGGCGATCGCCTACTTTGACAAAGCATTAGAGCGGTATCCCAATTGGTACATCGGTTGGTATGAGCGAGGGAGAGCACTCCAGGAACTCGGACAATATGAAGCGGCGATCGCCAGCTTTAAAGAAGTCA
Source organism: Phormidesmis sp. 146-20 (assembly GCF_052939475.1). NCBI lineage: Bacteria > Bacillati > Cyanobacteriota > Cyanophyceae > Leptolyngbyales > Leptolyngbyaceae > Phormidesmis > Phormidesmis sp. 146-20. Next base: position 115,667 of record NZ_JBJPHT010000004.1, on the reverse strand, counting down.
TCCTTCTCAAACTTGACTTTGCTCCCGCCTGGCACAATCAAGGCATGATCCTGGCAAAACTGGGACGATATGAAGAAGCCATCGCCAGCTACGATCGCACGCTTGACCTCTACGCCAACAACTACAAAGCCTGGTACAACCGGGGCAACGCGCTGGTGAAGTTGGGGTCGGTTGGGGAGGCGCTGCACTGCTACGAAGAAACGCTCAAACTCAAACCGGACTACGCGCGGGGCTGGTACAATCGGGCGATCGTGCTGACTCAACTGCGCCGCTATGATGAAGCGATCGTGAGCTACGATCGGGCGCTCAAGTTTCGTCCCCATTTTTCCGATGCTCACTACAATCAGGGCAACCTGTTTAATCGGTTGGGGCGCTATGCGGAGGCGCTAATTTGCTACGAACGAGTGTTACGCATCAAGTCTGACTTACACGAAGTCTGGTACAACTACGCCAATATTTTGCACAAACTCGGCTCTCACGAGCAAGCTTTAGAAAGTTACGACAAAGCGATCGCCCTTCACGCCGATTCTCACGAAACCTGGTACAACCGGGGCAATACGCTAGAGGCGCTGTGTCTGTACGAAGATGCGATCGCCAGTTATCAGCAAGCTTTGACGCTCAAACCCGATTTGTATGAAGCCTGGCACAATCAAGGGTGCGCCTATCAGCATTTGGGGTTTTATGAAGACGCGATCGCCCGATATGACCAGGCTCTCACTCTAAAACCTGACTTTCATGATGCCTGGATTAGTCGCGGCATTGCCCTTCGCAAAACGCATCAATATGAGGCAGCGATCGCTAGCTTTGATCAAGCGTTAGCAATCTATCCAATTTGCGCTGACAGTTGGTATCGACGCGGCCGCGCCCTGGGGCACTTGGGACAGACTGAGGCAGCAATCGAAAGCTATGACGAGGCGTTGAGTTTAAATCCTCAATGTGATAAAGCCTGGTACAGTCGGGGCGTTTCTTTGGGGCGATTGGGCAGACATCAGGCGGCGATCGAGAGCTACAACAATGCGCTGGCAATCAATGCTCACTTTCCCAATGCCGAGAGTAGTCGGAGTCTTTCGCTAAAAGCTTTGGGGAGGGAGGTAGAAGGGAGGAGGGAGGAGGGAGGAGGGAAGAGGGAGGAGGGATGGCGCGAAGGACTTTGAGCCAAAAAATTCGTCCGAAAGTTCTCCAGAATTGGGAATTGAGGGGCTGGCGCGCTGGGTACCGAAGCGAAAAAACTTCATTGTGTTATCTGGTTAGCTTGTGGGATTTTGACTGACGATGCCTGACCATTGGGCTTTTTTGAGCTTTTCACGACGGTAGGAGAAAAATTTGGTCGCGTCTTGATAGGTGCAGTGAGGCGCGATCGCCACCTGATCGGGACTGATGCCCAACTGCTCAATCTGCAACGCATTCACCCGTCGCACGTCTAATCGGACTCGCCCTGGGGTCGCATCGGGGAGTATGGGGGAATTGGGTAGGGCCAAGAGTCGCTCTATGCTGGCTTCTAGCGGACTGTCTGGATCGATCGCCAGCACCGTCGCTCCCACTTCTACAGCGACATGGGTAGATACTTGATAAACTTCACCCGCGATCGCGGGCCCCATCGCAATGCGTAAATCGGATGGCTGACTGCCCTGAGCGCAAAGTCGAGCGATCGCGTGAGGCACAATTTTTTGAGAAGTTCCTCGCCAGCCTGCATGAATCGCGGAGACGTGTCCCGTTTGCGTATCGGCAATCAGCACCGGGGTACAGTCTGCACTACACACCCAGACAGCTTGACCAAACTGGTCGCTGATCAGACCATCTCCCGCCAAAAAATTCTCTGCTGAAAAGTCGGGCATCTCCGAAGGGGCTAACACGTTGTTTCCGTGGACTTGCTGAAGTCGGTAAGCGCTGGCATTGGGATTGAGAACTTCGGTCAGGAGGAAAGGCGATCGCGGAGAAAATTGCTGCGTAAAAAAGCCGTGCTGCCACGATTCCAGCAAGCTACAGGTTAGATAGGGAAGCTCATTCCAGGTTTGCCAGTGCCAGGTGTGCATAACGGATTTTGCTAGATTTTAGGTTCACTTTAGCAATGGATTCCTCAAGTTGTCGGATTTGAAATATAAAGGCTGTATCAAGAAAGTATGATCGCCCCCCGTAAATTTACAAATAAAGCGTTCGTTAGGCAGCAATTGCTCGTAGAATTTTCGAGGATCAGAGTCAAAAACTTGGGATATGTTTAACTAGGGTTGAGCAAGATTACGGAGTTGGGTGAGCCGCTCGATCGAGCATTCCTCTCGATTCCGTCTCGTCCCAAGTCATATCGGAACTTTCGCACGATCGTGGGCGACAAGTCTGAGAGCTATCCCAGTCCTATTTATCGAGGAGAGTGTTAATGAGTCAGCCGCGCAATGCCCAAAGCTTTTGGAGACAGCGTTCTCTACTAAAACAGTTAAGCTGCCTGAGCGGAGTTGGCATTCTAAGTAGTGGAGTTGCCCTGGCGCAGGCTCCCTCTGACATTCCTCAAATCGTAATTTCTACCCCGTCTAAGGCGGCTCCTTCTGTCTCTCAGACGGCTTCTGACCTGATGGCTCCCTCTGCGGTCTCTCCCGCTTCAGCAAAACCCGAACCGCCTGCTCTTCAAATTGAGACGGTTCCTCAATCCACGACTTCTCCATCCACGGCTTCCCCAGCGAATGAGTACGAAGCACCCAGCACGATCGTTTTTACCGATCGCTCCTCTGGCTGTGAATTTGCTTTAGAAGCGGGAAAAACTTTGGCAAATGGGGCTTGTGGCAGTCCGACGAAAGTGGCGAGGGAGCGATCGAGTGGCTTTACAGGCGGCTACTCTACGGCTCAGGCGGCGGCTCCGATTCGAGTTGAGCGAGTCAGCTATGAGCGACGTTTGGAAAATACAGCGCCTCCGGTGACAACTCCGCTGTCTGCGTCCGCCTTTGTCAAAAACTATTACAATCGCAGCGTTCGCCCACTCGGAATTCCTGGAAACAACAATGTGCGCTTGCTGTTTCCTTTATCGATTCCTTCGGTGATTACGTCGGTGTTTGGCTGGCGAGTTCATCCGATTACGGGCGATCAGCGACATCACTCAGGGACGGATCTGGGCGTACCGATGGGGACTCCGGTTTTGGCGGCGTTGACAGGTCGCGTCATGCTGGCTGATTTCTTTGGGGGATATGGGCTGGCGATCGCCCTAGAACACACTCAAGGCACTCAGCAAACTCTCTACGCTCACTTATCAGAAATCTTTGTCAAGCCTGGAGAAGTGGTGAAGCAAGGCACGGTGATTGGGCGAGTCGGCAGTACAGGCAATTCTACGGGCCCCCATTTACACTTTGAGTTTCGGCAATTGACGACTCAGGGCTGGGTCGCTCAAGATCCAGGCGTGCAGCTAGAGTCGGCGCTGGCTCAGTTGGTGCAGTCGTTACAAACGGCTCAAAAGCTTCCTGTTCCACCAAAATTGTCTCGCAACGGCAATTCCTAGAACCTGAATTAAACTATTCTCTGTTCTCTAACCTTTAGAGAGGCAAGTAGAGAGGCAAGTCAGCTTAATCGTTTTAAACATTTGAAAATCGCGGATGTGACGAATTACTGTGTCCTGTTTTAGGAGCGGTTTAGTCGTTACTTCCGCGCTTTGTTTTTGTGAGGAAATGGGCAAGCTTAATGACAAGTGTTTGCAAATAAAAGATTTTGCTGTATCTTGATTCTTATATTCTATTGAATATCTTTCGCAATAAGTTAAACGCAGTAAGTCGAAGCTCGCTGACGATTGATCTATCTAGTACAAAGCATCTGATTTCGACAAACTGAGTTCCTTGTTAAAAAGCTCTTCTTGAAACCAGGACACTCGTCTATCTCGCTCAGCAAAAGTTAAGAATTTATCTCAACTACCCGGCACTCATGAAGCATTCTCAGCCCGCTCCTGGACAAATCTTGCAAATTTCTCGCGGCGATCGCTGGATTGCCCACTACCGCCTTCAAGAGCTTTCGATCACCTGTACTCTGACCTCTGACGGCTTTCTCCGAGTTGATGTCAACAACTTGACTGACATTTTGCAAGTCAGAAGCGTCATTCAGCAGTTAACTGCCCCGCGTCAAACCTTGACCCAATGGCTCGATCGCTGCTGGTCAATTCACTAATCTAAAGCTTCTTTAGAGCTTCACAAATTCATTCAACGTCCACCATCATCAAGGAATCGAACAATGGGGAAATCGAAAAAAAGTCAATCTGCATTCAGATTAGAAGGGCGGTTTTTGGGCTACATCGTTGAAGATGGCTACAAAATCAAGCAACTGAGATTGGCGACAGCGGATGGTGAATGTTTTATTAAGTTGTCTAAAGAAGCAAGGGCAAAACTGGGACGGGTGCTAATTCCGGGTGATTGGGTGAGCGTTGAGGGCACGAAAAAAGTTGAGTTGGAAAGCGAATTTGCGAAACTGAAAGCTTACTCAGTTGTGCCGATCGTGCCCACCGATGCGATGAAGCCAGAGATTCAACCCGGCAAGTCAAAAGCTAATATTTTGGTGTGTCAAAAGTCGGGCTGTATGAAGCGAGGTGGTAAGGCAGTTTGTCAGGCGCTAGAGACGGCATTAGGCGATCGCGGGTTGGACGACGTAACCATCAAAGGCACGGGCTGCATGAAAAATTGCGGTCAAGGGCCGAATGTGGTCATGCCTGGAAAAGCTCGCTACTGCAAAATCAGCGCCAAAGAAATTCCCGCTTTAGTGGACAAACATTTTCCAAAGGTGAAGTCGGTCGAAGAAGTGCGAGTGTTGCAGCCGATCGCTTGAGGATTGTGAATTAAATGGGCGGTTCAAACCGCGCCTACAAGAACGAAGTCTGCGAAGGCAGACTAGGAGGCATTGCTGAATCTTGGGATGAATTGCGTCAAGGCGGAGGGAAACCCCATGTTCAAAGTCCCCCAATTTTGGGGATTTAGGGGGCGAAAAGTTGACCCTTCCCACGTATTATCCCTCCAATCAGCAACGCCGACTAGGAAAGCAATTCTGGAGGACTTTTAGACCAAGATCTTCAGTTCAAAGTCCCTCAGCATTGGGGGATTTAGGGGGTTGCCTGGATTAACAACCGCAGCGAAAGATTCCATCGAATTCACGTTAATTAATTTCCGACTGCTCAACTACAGCAGAATTAGTCCCTGTCGAGCGCCCAAAATTACTGCTTCGGTACGGCTGGAGACATTGAGCTTACTAAAGAGTGAACTGATGTGAAACTTCACCGTGTGTTCAGAGAGCATGAGACGACGGGCGATCGTTTTGTTGCTCAAGCCTTCTGCCAGCATTCCCAAAACTTCGATCTCGCGAGGCGTGAGTGACTGAGACGGCAGACCAGGAAGGGGACTGGGGAGCGTAGGCAACAGAACGTCTGTGATGTCGGGATGCAAAACCGTTAGACCCGAAGCCGCAGCGACGATCGCGCCCAGAATTTCATCTGCGGACGCTTCACTTGGCAAAATCGCCCGAACGCCTGCCCGAAGCAATTCTGCGATCGCACCTTCAGACAGATCATCAATTAACAGCACGATCGCAGGCTGAAACCCATTCTCTGTCAGCAAAGTCGGGAAAGTTTCTTCCTCTTGAGCGCTCCACTCCCACAACACCACTTGGGGCTGATGCTGCTCGATTTGAGCAAAAAGATCAGAATAGGCAGTGCTTCCGACAATTTCAAAAGCCGAATCGGTCGCAATTAGCGCTTCCAAACCCGCCCGCATCACCGCCGATCGCGCCACCACCAAAACGCCAATCAATGGGAACTCCTCACGCTGCTGCCGCTTCATCCGTCGATCGCCCGTACAACACCACTTCAATTGTTTTGGCAACGCCCCCGCGCAAAATTTCTAAGGGTAGCCCGTCTCCTGAGTGCGATCGCTCCAGAATGTGAAACAGTTCGTTAATCGTTTGGAAGGGTGTGCCTCTAACCCCAATCAGAATGTCTCCTGGCAACAAGTGGGCTGCTTCTGCGGGACTTTCTGCCTCGATCTGGGTGATGAGCAGCTCGTAGGCAGGTTTTTTGCCCAACATGACCATCACCGATTCTAATGTCACGCCTAGATAGGGACGATCAGCGTAATGGTTGAGAAACCACTGCACAACATTACTGGGGATAGCAAAGCCGCGATCGTAGACAATCATCGTATTGATACCAACAATCTGACCTTGAGCGTTCGCCAGTGCGCCTCCTGAATTGCCCGGCGCGAGTGAAATATCAGCTTGAATCCAGGAACCAGGAGCCGTGTGAATAATGCCTGTTGTCAGCGCCCCAACTTGCCCCAAAGGATTGCCCACCGCCAATACAAACTCACCGACCCGCAGGCGATCGCTATCTCCGACTTCAACAACTGGAAGATTCGTCGCATCAATTTGCAAAGCGGCTAAATCTCGCTGAAGGCTTTGAGCGATCGTTTGGGCTGGCAAGACTCGCCCATCGGAGAGTTCCACCTCGATTTCTTGACCTCTGACGACGTGAGCGTTGGTGATAATCAGTCCATTTGACGACCAGATCACGCCCGATCCAGCCCCCGATTTGCCAGATCGGATCTGCACCGTTGACTGACGCAAGCGATCGGCGATCGTTACAATTTCTGTCTGAATCATTTTTCTCTCCCTGGTCTTTCGCCGACGATAATCGTGGTTTCGATCAAGGCACCGCCGCGAATCATTTGGGCTGTAATGGGATGTCCAACGCGATCGGGATCGAGTACCGCATGAACGTCTCCAATGTCAGCGATCGCCGTTCCATCTAATGCGGTGATGATGTCACCCAGTAAAACACCCGCTTGGTCTCCAGGGCCAGTTGGCTCGATGCTAACTACGATCACGCCGCCGCTTTTAGAAAGATTGAGCGATCGAGCCAGGGTTTCGGGCAATCGAACGGGCTGCATTCCCAATCCCAGGTAGCCACGGGCGATTCGTCCAGTTTGCAGTAGTTGATCGACGACGCGGTTGACCGTTGCCACTGGAATTGAAAGCGTCATGTGTCGCGGGCCGGCCGTATTGATACCGATCACCTGTCCTTGGGCATTGATCAGCGGCCCACCCGAAAATCCTGGATACAGATTCAACGAAGGGCGAATAAATTGGTCGATTCGGCCACCATGCCACGATCGCCAACTGCCCCCAATCGAGCCAATTACTCCCAGACTGGCACTGGTTGCCCCTTCACTAGAGCGAGCGATCGCCAGCACCATTTCCCCGACTCGCAGGGCCGAAGAGTCTCCGATTTGAGCGATCGCTCGCTCCACATTTTGCAGTTTGAGCAAGGCCAAATCCGTCCCTGCATCACGACCCGCAACCGTAGCCGAAACGCTGCGTCCATCTGGTAGAGTAACGCTGATTTCTTCATCGCGATTGACGGTGTGATCGGCTGTAACCACGATGCCCGATCGCCAATACACCCCACTCGAAGCGTGTCTCCGACGAGCATTCACCGCGACAACAGACTGTCCGGCTTGTTCTACCGCGTCGGCTAATTGATTTGAGAATGCTGACAATGCATTATTTTCAGAAGTCATAGTGTGAGCTGAAGATTGACTGATTCCAGGATGCGATATGAAAGGGAGCGATCGCATCAGATGAATCGGTAGATCTCAACCTGGACAAATGGCTAGGGCGTATCATCGCTTGGCTAAACTTGAACTATCAATGCTTGAGAAAATCTGACGAACCCTCGCCATTACGCGCTGAGAAATGACTACTGGGAACGAATTAAAAATTTATTGCCTGGACGCGAAGGCACTGTGGGTTTCCAAGCTCGATATCGACGCTATGAACTTTCTCAGTGCAATTTATCTGGCCGCTTGCGTGATTTGGCTCAATTGATCACACGCCCAAAGCTTTGAAGTCTGCTTAGAAATTCTTTGTTAACGTGAATTCGACGAAACCTTTCGCTATGGCTATTAATTCGGGCAGTCCCCAAGTAGATCAGTCCAAAGGTTATTGAAATGGAATTCACAAGCCAGCCCGGCCCATGACCTGCCAATTGCTCTGAAGCACGACAGCCTTTAAAAATCGGGATGATAGGATTTGAACCTACGACCCCCTCGTCCCGAACGAGGTGCGCTACCAAGCTGCGCTACATCCCGGTTAGTCAATAATAGGGTAGCACGATCGACCCAACACAGAGAATCCTGCCCAACAACTTGTTAAACTAATTGATGCACAACTTTAGGGTAGACAGGCGTGGTTGTAAAGCCAGACTGGTTAAGGGTTAAAGCTCCTCAATGGGAGCGAGTCGGCAACGTCAAAGAAATTTTGCGAGACTTATCGCTCAACACGGTCTGTGAAGAGGCCTCGTGCCCCAACATTGGCGAGTGCTTTAACGCAGGGACGGCGACGTTTCTAATCATGGGGCCAGCTTGCACGCGGGCCTGCCCCTATTGCGACATTGATTTTGAGAAGAAGCCACAGCCACTAGACCCCACCGAACCGACGCGACTAGCCGAAGCCGTGCGACGAATGCGCCTCAATCATGTGGTGATTACTTCTGTCAATCGAGATGACTTGCCAGATGGCGGAGCGGCTCAATTTGTGCGCTGTATCCAAGGGATTCGGGCCGTCTCGCCTCAGACGACGATCGAAGTTCTCATCCCTGACCTCTGTGGCAATTGGGACGCGCTGGCTATCATTCTCCACGCTAACCCAGAAGTTCTCAATCACAATACCGAAACGATCGCTCGGTTGTATCGGCGAGTCCGACCTCAAGGCGACTATGCGCGATCGCTCGACCTGCTCAAACGCACCCGCGAAATCAGTCCGCACACCTACACCAAATCTGGGATCATGGTCGGTCTGGGTGAGACAGATGAAGAAGTCCGGCAAACGATGCGCGATCTGCGAACGGTCGATTGTGACATTCTGACGATCGGGCAATACCTCCAACCAAGCCAGAAACATTTGGGTGTTCAGACCTTTGTGACTCCTGATCAGTTCGATCTCTGGCAGGAATATGGGGCGACGATCGGCTTTCTGCAAGTCGTTTCTTCACCGCTCACCCGCAGTTCTTATCACGCAGAACAAGTCAAGACGCTGATGCAAAACAACCCACGGGGGCAGGGTTGAAGGTTGTGGTGATGGGGGCGGGTGCCTGGGGTTCGACGCTGGCGAATCTGGCCAGAGACAATGGGCATCAAGTTGAGGTGTGGTCGCGTCAGAGCAGCAACCTTCAGACCACGATCGAGAACGCCGATGTGGTTGTGTCAGCGATTTCGATGAAAGGCGTAAGAGAGGTGATCTCAGGGCTACGATCATCCCTCTCGCCTCAAACCCTTCTCGTTACAGCGACCAAAGGACTGGATGCCAATTCAGGAACGGCGATCTCTTCGAGTTACCCGCAAGGGGTCGCTTTGCCTCTTCTCCCGTCGCAACTCTGGCAAGCTGCTTTTCCTGCTCACGCTGTCGCGATTCTTTCGGGGCCAAACCTCTCCAAAGAGATTCAACAAGGCTTGCCTGCGGCCAGTGTGGTTGCAAGCTCAGACTTACAGGCGGCGGAACGGGTACAAGCTGCCCTTTCTTCGGCTCGATTTCGCGTTTATACCAATTCCGATCCCCTGGGCGTTGAACTGGGGGGCGCGTTAAAGAATGTGATTGCGATCGCCGTCGGAGCCTGTGACGGTCTAAATCTAGGAACCAACGCCAAAGCAGCCCTCGTCACTCGCGGACTCGCCGAAATGATTCGCATCGGCACCTATTGGGGCGCAAAAGCTGAAACGTTTTATGGACTATCAGGCTTGGGCGATCTGCTAGCCACCTGCAACAGTGCCTTGAGCCGAAATTATCAGGTAGGTTATGGGTTAGCGCAGGGCAAACCGTTATCTGACGTTCTGGCTCAGTTAGAAGGCACCGCAGAAGGAGTCAACACGACACAGGTGCTCATTCGACTGGCGGAGCAACAGAAGATTTCAGTACCGATTTCGTCTCAAGTTCATCAACTCTTGCAAGGTGAAGTCACCCCTCACGCCGCCGTTTCAGCCCTGATGCTTCGTGACAGCAAGCCAGAAGTTTAGAAAGTTGACATCCTCTACGCCCAACCCTTCGGGGATAGACGTAGATTCTTAAGACTCACGACTTAGGTTTCTGCTTCACAGGCACTTGACTAGACATCGCTGCCCCCGCCAGTACGCCTCCACAGACTGCTTGATCTACCGTGTGCCCCCCGGCGGATAATCCTCGATTGCGGATTACTTCCCCAGAGGCAATATCTCTAGGCTTGGTTGATCCGCATTCCAAACACTGATGAACCCGATCGCTCAAATCCTTTTTGACGGTTGCCCCGCAATCTGGACACTCTTGGCTCGTTCCTCTAGGGTTCACCTTGCCAAAATGCACCTCTCGCTTCCAGCACACCCAGGGCAATATCTGATTGAGAAATTGACCAAATCCAGCATCCAGCGTATGTTTCATTGACCGCTTTGAGTTCTGGATTTGTTGTCTTTGCGTCAGTCAATGACTTGCACTGGTGAGCAAAGTTGGGAGAGGGCGCGTCAGCCGGAATGATGTATTCCCGTCGAATGGAGCAAGCATTGACCTCACACTTGCGAGATTCAATCCAGTCTTTGCGTTCACGCAGTGCGTAATTCCAGACTTTGCGGCAAACAATCAGCCATTCCTCAATGAGTGCCGCCTGGTCGGAAGTGGGGACTAGCTTAAATTCGTAAGTGAGGGTTAACGTGATCCACCTACAACCAAACGGAGTACCGTTATAAAGCGCTTCGCTAGTCTGAAGAACGCAGCACTCCGGCGTTATTGGTAGAATTACAAAGTAGATGAACTCGGTGAATCATTTCGCTTGTCTTAGACCAATCAGGCACCTACTAGAAATTTCTTCGTCGAGACTTACGTCGCTCCTCATTGAGCTATTTCTTGTCTTTTGCTGCTAATGTCGATATTGATAAAGCTCATGAAAACCCCTAACTCTTGTTTTTCAGGTAAAACGCCTATGCTGCTCAGAGGATTTTCGATGCGACGTGTCGTTTCCACATTGGCGATCGCAGGTTGCCTCACGTCGACCCTGCCGATCGTCGCCTTTGCCCAAGGCCTGCCCGGATTGACAATCTTTAGTGGAGTCAAGAGCGAAAACCAACTGAGCTACCGTCTTGATTTTGGTGGAAACTCTAACTCCTGGGATCGCTACCGTCTGCGAGTTCCCCGCGCCAAGATGAAGGTGGCTGTCGCTCAGTTTGCGATCGACTATCCCAACTACTTTAAGGGCACGTTTGATCCCAAAGATGTCGAACTGATGGTCAACGACAAAAAAGTCGCCATCGAAGAAGTCAAGTGGTCAAAAGAAAACTACGTGATCGAAGTCTTTCCTAAAGAACCCGTCCCCGCAGGCACCAACGTCGAACTGATTTTCTCAAACGTCAGAAACCCTAGCAGCGGCGGCATGTTTTACTTTAACTGCAACGTGCTGTCTCCCGGAGATGTACCTTTGCTGCGATCGCTCGGCACCTGGATCATTACCATCAGCTAGTTTCAAATCATCTCAAAATCTTGAAGAGTGAAGGGTTTCGATCGAAGCGCTTCACTTTTTAGTTCCCACTCACTTTTTCAGGTGGTATATTTGTAGACTGTGGCTTTTTGACGGTCACTTCACCTTTAGCTAAAGCAACCACAATGACTAAACGCACTTTAGAAGGAACCAGCCGCAAGAGAAGAAGAGTCTCTGGCTTTCGGGCGAGAATGAGAACCCCCAACGGTCGGCGGGTAATCACGGCTCGGAGAAAAAAAGGTCGGGCACGGCTTTCGGTTTCTGGTTAATTTCTGAATCTTTTGTAGAGGCAGGGCGAGGTCTGAGATGGCATTGCCCAAAGCAAATCGACTCAAACAACGACGAGACTTTGGTGCTGTCTATCAGCGAGGTCTGCGTCGAAACTCAGCTAACCTGGCGGTCAGGGCACTGCGTCCCCGCCAGAAGGATGAGCAGTCGCCCTCCCAGATTGGCATCTCCATCAGCAAAAAAGTCAGCAAACACGCTGTTGTGCGAAACCGCATTAAACGGCAGATCCGAGTGGCTTTGCGCCAGTTACTTCCTCTCATCCCTCACGGCTGGAAAGTCGTGATTGTCGTTAGAGAATCTGCGATTAAGTGCGATTACTTCCAATTTCTGCAAGAATTAAAGCAGTTGTTGGTAGACGCTGAGGTGATAAATGGCGATTAAAGAAGAGGTTTATTACGAAGGCGGCCCTCATGTCGGTGATTTGATTATCGGTTTGTTGTTGGCGACTACGGTGATCTGTATTCCCTTGACCATCGGTTCAGTTGTCCGAGCGCTCTGGCTGCGGTATAGAATTACAAATCGGCGGATTACCGTCACAGGTGGATGGATGGGTCGCGATCGTACCGATCTCATTTATTCCGAGATTGTCAAAGTCGTCACCGTTCCCCGTGGGTTGGGTGCTTGGGGCGATATGGTTGTGACGCTGCGAGATGGCAGTCGGTTAGAGCTTCGCTCGGTGCCCAAGTTTCGAGAAGTCTACGACTATATCAACGATAAGCTGTCCGATCGCGCTAAAAAAGCCAGTGGTGCACTGGGCAAGTAGGGAATTCCGCTTGTCTATGGACGGTTAATGATAGGGTGTACAGGCTAGACTGGGACGTGGTGTGCCAGCTAGCGTACACGCCGAGCCACATCAACTCGATCAAACTCGGCAAACTCAGAATTCTCTTTAGGTAGACGTAAGGCGAATGGACTTCGGTATAGGCTTTCTTTCCAACAACGTAATGCTGCCGATCCTAGACTTTTTCTATGGGATCGTGCCCAGCTACGGTTTAGCGATCGTGGCACTAACGCTGGTAATTCGCTTTGCGCTTTACCCCTTGAGTGCTGGCTCGATTCGCAGTATGCGCCGCATGAAGGTGTCTCAGCCTGCCATGCAAAAACGAGTTAAGGAGATTCAAGAGCGCTACAAGGACGATCCTGCCAAGCAGCAGGAAGCCATGAGCGCAGTTTATAAAGAATTTGGTAATCCCCTGGCTGGCTGCTTTCCAGTGGTGCTGCAAATGCCCGTTCTGTTTGCGTTGTTCGCCACTCTGCGGGGATCACCCTTCTCAGACGTGCCCTACACTTTCAACTTTCAGGTGACCCCCACAGGTCAGGTGGAGCAGGTTCAGGCTTTTGTGACTCCGCCTCAAAACATTTTTGTAGCTGACGGCGTTCATGCAAAGATTGCGGCGATCGCTCCCAGTGGCACCCAGTTAGCCGTTGGCGAAAAAACTAAAGTTGAGTTTCAGACCAACGACGGTAAGCCGTTTGACGCGCTGGTGTCTGAGTATCCTGACAGCAATCTCAAGCCAAAGTTCAAAGTCACTAACGGCGCCGAGCGAATCAAGCTGAACGACGACGGCACGATCGAAGCCCTTCAGCCCGGAGATGCCACCGTTCAAGCGATTGTTCCAGGACTGGCGGCTGATAAAGGATTTTTGTTTATCGATAAGCTGGGACGTGTAGGCGCGATCGATCCGGATGGAGCGCTGCACTGGGACATCATTGGCATGGTGATCTTTTTTGGCGTTAGTTTATACATCAACCAGTTGCTCTCAGGTCAAAGTAGTGGGCCGAGCAGCAATCCTCAACAAGATACCGTTAACAAAATCACGCCGATTATCTTCTCTGGCATGTTCCTCTTCTTCCCACTTCCGGCTGGGGTGTTGATGTACATGGTCATTGCCAACATTTTCCAGACGGCTCAAACTTTTGTCCTGTCGCGTGAGCCTCTACCCGAAAATCTGCAAAAAATTGTGGATGCAGAAGCGGCAAAGACGAGCAAAGAAAAGGGGTCTGACGATCTACCATTTGAACCCGGTCGTAAAAAGAAGGCTTAACATGGGTGATCAGCTTCAGCAAAGAGGTCAGGAGTGGCTAGAAGAATTCTTAAAGTTAGCAAGTCTTCCAGCACCTGTGACGACCCAGATGAGAGAAACGTTTTCCGAGGCGAGTTGTTGGCTGACGATCGACCAGTCTGCCCTTCAAACTGACCAGGTTGATTCTTTAATCGGAACCGAAGGCGCAGTGTTGGACTCGATCCAATATCTAGCAAACTCCATTCTCAATCTGGGTCAAACAGGCGAGTTGCAGGGTGCCTATACGATCGAGCTTGCGGGCTATCGAGAACGCCGTCAGCAAGCGTTGCTAAAGATTGCTGAACAGGCTGCTGAACAGGCTCGACAAACTAGCGCAGAGTATGAAATCAAATCGCTGTCCTCTGCCGAGCGGCGACAGATTCACACCATTCTCAAAGACAGCCCCGGTCTGGAGACGTTTAGCCGAGGGCAAGAACCCGATCGTCGTCTAGTTGTCCGTCCTGTACAGCCTGATCAGCCTCAAATTTAATCCTGGAGTGGGTCAAACACCTCGTTCAGCAACGCCTAAAATAGAAGTATGTAATGGTTGCCTGTGCTGAAAATGTGCAGGCATCTTAGTTTTTAATAGGATTGCCTCAATTCATGGAAGCGATTTACATTCCTCGGTTGACCCAAGCTCCTGAGCGCAGCCAGGCGATCGAGTTCAAAGAGATTTTGCCTAACTTGCCCACTCTGACTCCCGTGCAGGGCGTCTTGAAAGTCACCCATCAGGGCAACTATCTCGAAATTTCTGCTCAAGCGGAAACGATTGTCACGCTCATGTGTCACCGTTGTTTACAACAATTTAACCATCGTCTCTCGGTGTCAGCGTCTGAGATGCTCTGGCTAACTGAGAAAGAAGCACAAGTTGAAGAACTGCCCCTCGATCGCGACCTTTCAATGGATGATTTGATTGAGACGCTGCCCCCCAACGGGTACTTTGAGCCTTCGGCGTGGCTGTATGAGCAGTTGTGTTTAGAGATTCCGCAACGTCAGATTTGCAGTCAGGACTGTCAAGGAATTGAGGTGAAAAAGGCTGACTCCAAGCCTGCGATCGATCAGCGTTGGGCTTCTTTAGAATCCTTGAAAGGTCAGCTTCCCTCATAAGATAGCGGTAGAGACTGGGACAGTAGTGTACGGTGTTAGTAAGACTTTAACTGCTGACCGGGCTAAATGCTCCTCCATGATCTATGAGCTTCAGCGACGAATTTAATCTGCTGCTTCGGGCCCGCTATCCGGTGATCTACATTCCCACCCGTGAAGAAGAGCGTGTGGAAGCAACGATCGCTCAGTGTGCCAAAAATCAAGGCGATCGGGCCGTGTATATCTGGGATTTTGTCGATGGCTATCAAGGCAATCCCAATGATCTCGGTGTTGGCAAGCGCAATCCGCTCCAAGCGCTAGAATTTGTCGAGAAGCTACCCGCCAGTGCCGCCGCAATCTTTGTTTTACGAGATTTTCATCGATTTCTAGAGGACGTTTCGATCTCACGTAAGCTGCGAAATCTGGGGCGGTTGCTGAAGTCTCAACCCAAAAATCTCGTCTTACTGTCTCCCAACGTTTCGATTCCAGACGACCTGAGCGAGGTGCTGACCGTTCTGGAGTTTCCCTTACCGGGCGCGATCGAGATCAAAACAGAGATTGACCGACTGTTAGGAGCGACGGGACAACGATTGGAACCCAAAGTTTTGGATGAGCTAGTGCGATCGTGTCAGGGACTCTCGACCGAGCGGATTCGCCGGGTTTTAGCGAGAGCGATCGCCCTACATGGTGAACTGCAACCCGAAGATGTCGATCTGATCTTGGAAGAAAAGCGACAAACCATTCGACAAACCCAAATTTTAGAGTTTTATCCTGCAACAGAGAATATCTCTGATATTGGAGGACTGGATAACCTGAAAGACTGGCTGCTGCTGCGGGGTGGCTCTTTTTCAGAACGGGCACGACAGTATGGCTTGCCTCATCCCAGAGGTTTGTTGCTGGTCGGAATTCAGGGAACTGGGAAATCACTGACGGCAAAAGCGATCGCCCACCACTGGCACCTGCCGTTACTGCGATTGGATGTGGGTCGGCTATTTGGCGGGCTGGTTGGCGAATCTGAATCGCGTACTCGTCAAATGATTCAACTATCAGAAGCGCTGGCTCCCTGCATTTTGTGGATCGACGAGATCGACAAAGCGTTTTCTGGACTAGATAGTCGAGGTGATGCGGGAACCTCCAGTCGCGTCTTTGGCACCTTCATCACCTGGCTGGCAGAAAAAACTTCTCCTGTCTTCGTTGTGGCGACGGCCAACAACATTCAATCCCTGCCGCCCGAAATGTTGCGGAAAGGTCGATTTGATGAAATTTTCTTTGTCGGTCTGCCTGCTCAAGAAGAAAGACGGGCGATTTTTGCCGTTCATCTTTCTCGCCTGCGTCCCCACAATCTCAAGCACTACGATCTCGATCGCCTCGCCTACGAAACGCCGGACTTCTCGGGTGCCGAAATCGAGCAAACTTTGACCGAAGCGATGCACCTGGGGTTTAGCCAAAATCGCGACTTTACTACCGACGACATTCTCGAAGCGGCTAGTCAGATCGTTCCGCTCGCCCGGACTGCCAAAGAGCAGATTGAATTTCTCCAAGAGTGGGCGGCCGCTGGCAAGGCGCGCATGGCCTCAAAGCACAGCAGCCTGAGCAATCGCATCCAGCGCCAGTTGCAGCAGCCAGAATGAGTCATGGAAACGTTATTTCAGTTCTTTGATCGCTGGGACTCCCATCCAAAGGATTTCCCTTTTGTTGATCGACTCCCGTTTGATCGACCCCAACGGACGAGCCACAGCGGGACGAAGCTTTTGATATAGCTCAGGATGTTTTGCCTCAAGTTGAGCCTCACTGAGATTGGCATCTAGCACTTCACCGCGATCGGTCTTAACTGAATAGAGAAGACCTTTCTGAACCGATGTAATCACCACAATACGATCGCGTAACACTAGACGGCTAATCGTCGGTGACGGCTCAGATCGCAAAGCAGTCGCAGAAAGCAAAACACTTGTGGCAACAAATCCAGCAACCGTTTGATAACGCATCATGACTTCTCCAAAATCTGACATCACCCTAGCGAACTCGATCGCCAATTTCAAGGTGAGAAAAATCTTCAGGGTGGCGTGCCGATCGCAAAATCAATGTTAATATCTTGCTTGCTTCACCGTTTGATGAGGGTGACTTGATGAGTTGGTCAGGTTTAGTCAAAGTTTCTGTGGGATTGCTTTTGGCGATCGCGCTGCTGGCTGGGGGCAGTCTGATGGCGGCTCAATACTTCATTACCAAATTGAGTGCGCCCCCTCCTAAGCCGATCTATCCGAACGACAAGCCTTTAGCCTCGAAACCAGTCGCTAAATCAAAAGCTGTCGAGAAACCGGAAGTCCAGGATGATACGCCCTCTGCCAAACCACTCCCTGCGGGAGCCTTTGCGGGACGGGTGAGCCAGCCGATCGGTCTGATTTTGAGAGATGCGCCAGGTCGCGATTCTTCACAGATTGGTGGCATCGACTTCAACGATAAAGTGTTTGTATTAGAAACCAGCACAGATGGAGATTGGCAAAAAGTCCGGTTGCAAACGGGCGATCGAGAAGGCTGGGTTAAGGCTGGAAACGTTGAGAAATCTGCTCAATAACATTGAATCTTTAGAAAAGGGACTACATTTGTTTTGAAAAGATGAAATTTCTTTCTTAAGGTAGATCTGTTAATGTCTGCCGAGATATAGGCACTCTAGGGATGATCCAGCTAAGATGTTGTCAAAGGAAAAGCACAAGCCTGTCCTCTTAGCCTCATCATTTACGCCTATCAAAAGAATATGGAAACCCTTGGTTATCTGCACCTTGCCTGCGAGAACGAATTGCCCAAAGACTTTCGCTCTCCCGTTCGGCCTTTGAGAATTTTGGATAGTCTAAATTGGCAAAAGCTTCCAAGTGGGGTCTGGGTAAAGCTTTTGAGCATTGCAGTTAGCCTGACGATTTTGAGTCTCGCAAGTGCGGCAATGGCTCTACTGCAAGAGGGCGATCGAGGTTCCGAAGTCGGCAATTTGCAAAACCAATTGACAAACAAGGGCTGTTATTCAGGCTTGGTAGATGAGGTTTTTGGCCCTCAGACCAGAGAAGCGGTCATCACCTGCCAGCGCAGATTAGGCCTAGTGCCAGATGGGATTGTCGGCCCTGCCACCCTTTCCGCTTTAGCCAGCAGCCCAGTGATTGGCGGCTCCAGTCAAACCCTCAACCCGACGAATAACCTGAGCGGCATTCTCAGACTCGGCAGCAGAGGATCGGCTGTTTCTGATTTGCAGAATCGCTTGAGCGCAGCAGGCTATTACACAGGGACGATCGATGGCGTTTTTGGCCCCCAGACCGAATCCGCAGTAATCCGACTCCAGCGCGACTGGGGATTGACCGCAGATGGAGTAGTCGGATCTCAGGTCTATCAAGCATTGAACAACAGTGCCCCAATCGAACCGACGACTCCCCGTCCACCCATTGCCAACAGTCGCGAATTGACGATCGGCAGTAGCGGTTCAGATGTAGAAGATCTGCAACGCCGACTGAGCGCACGGGGCTACTTTGAGGCTTCTCCAACGGGATACTATGGCTCAATCACTAGAGATGCCGTTCTGCGGTTTCAAGCGGCTCAACGACTCCCACAAACGGGCATTGCAGATGCTAGAACGCTGAATCAGTTGGGCATTGGGACGATCGGCTCTATTGATCGAGTCAATCGCTATCATGTTGTGATTCCAAAGCAGGGCGCGGTTACACTCTCGCAGGTCAGACAATTTTTCCCCGCAGCCGTCGAAAGAACATCGAAGCTGGGTGACTATGTGGAAGCGGGCCGCTACCCCAATGTTGAACGAGCCGATCGCCAATCCAATTCGCTCCGAGCGCGAGGCTTAGATGCCAGAGTTGCCTATCGTTAGCCGACAGATTAGACGGGAAGCAGCGATCGCTGACAGGTCGGGCAAACTGCATGAATTGTCAGTTGACAGTCCAGCAGATGATAGCCCTCCTTCTGAGCGGCTTTGGTGCCGATTTTGAGGATAGGGTCACTTTTAAACTCGATCGTTTTACTGCACCGAACGCAGATCAAATGATGATGATGGTGAGGATATGGTTGGTTTAGCTCATAGTGCTTGTGACCTTCGGCTAATTCTAACTCTCGCAAAATCCCCATCCGCGCCATAAGCTTGAGCGTGCGGTAAATGGTAGAAAGACTGATGCCTTCTCCGTCAGCTTTGAGAACCTCGTAGAGATCTTCGGCGCTAAGGTGGTTTCCTTCTTCAAGATTTTGAAAAACCTGTAGGATGGTTTCGCGCTGTGGAGTCAGTCGCCACCCCTTTTCATTGAGTTCAGCTTTGAGTGATGCAGATGTATAAACAGGAGCGTTCATATTCTCAACAGAGCCTCCTTTCTTGAGAATATAGCATACAGAATCACAGGTTGATTATCAAGAAAATCTTCTTAATGAGAATAATCGTCAACTGCTGAAGCGCTTCTAACGCTGTAAAGACGGGAGATCTAGCTTGAAAGAGCTTACGATCGCTTCTCAAAACTCAGGTACTTGATAATTAGGTGCAATCCGAATTGCTGAAGCGACTCATCACGCAAACCTAGCGATTAAATTTCTTTTCAAATGCTAATTCGAGCAAGCCAGCGTTTCTACAAATACTAGACAAAAAATAGAGACGCGATCGCCACGTCCCTACCATTAACTCTTAGAGATTGAACCCTTGAAACTCGACTAGCTGAGAGACTCCAGGTAGTCACGCACCCGATTACGGCGTTTGGGCTGACGAAGTTTTTGTAAGGCCTTAGCTTCGATTTGGCGCACCCGCTCACGAGAGAGGTCTAAGGCTCGACCGATTTCTGCCAGCGAGTAGGGATGTCCGTCACTCCCCAAACCAAAGCGCATTTGAATCACGTCTCGTTCGCGATCGGTCAGATCCGCCAGCAGTTGTAGCAAATCACGACGCAGCGACTCACGCATCAAGGTTTCTTCGGGCGACACTTCTTCGGTTTCGAGCAAATCGCCTAGCTCGGTATCTTTCTCTTTGCCGACTTTGGTTTCAAGAGAAACCGATCGCGGCACTCGGATCAAGACTTCTCGCACCTGGGCTGGTTCCATCTCCAACTCAGTGGCGATGTCCTCAATGCTGGCGGTGCGTCCTTTTTCTTGCGAGATTTTGCGCTGCGCCTTCTTGATTTTGTTCAGCTTTTCGGTGATGTGGACGGGGAGGCGGATGGTTCGGCTTTGAGTGGCGATCGCCCGCGTGATGCCCTGACGAATCCACCAGTACGCATAAGTGCTAAAGCGGTATCCCTTAGTGGGATCAAACTTCTCAACCGCTCGCTCTAAGCCCAACGTGCCTTCTTGAATCAGATCCAGGAGTTCCAGCCCTCGGTTTTGGTATTTCTTGGCAACTGACACGACCAGGCGCAAATTGGCCTTGATCATGTGCTCTTTTGCAGACAGTCCTTGATTTTGAATGTCTTCTAACTCTTCGACGGGGAGGTCAACCAGCTTGGCCCAATGCTGCTTACCTTCTGCCAGGATTGGCTTAAGATCAGGAACCGTCACCTCGGCTGCCGCCGCCCAACGCTCTAGAGAGGGACGATGCCCTAGACTCGACGCGAGACGATCGCGCGCCTCAATCAAGGACACATAGCGCTGAATTGGGACAATACCCTTGGTTGCCGCTTCGTTGCGCTCCTCTAGCAGCCGCATGTAGCGTTGCACTCTCTGCGCTTCTGAAACTTCTTCATCTCGCCCCAGCAACCGAACGCGACCAATTTCTTGCAGGTATAGTCGCACCAGGTCAGTCGTCCGTCGAGTTGGAGTGCGAACTCTGTCCGCGTACTCAATTTCCAAATCGATCAGGTCAGGTTCTGTATCGCGATCGGCGAAACCTGCTTCAAAGCCCTGAGCATAGGACGGGGGACGAAACTCATTGGGGGAGGTTTCGTAGTCTGCATCAGCGTAGAAGGAAGTTGCTGGCATCATGTTCGTTTCGGGTGCTCTAGGTGAAATGGGCAGTCGGTTGCTTTAGCTGCTTTGTCGTAGTGTTCCCGCCATCCGGGGCTAAGGAACACAAGTCGGGGTTCCGCAAGCTTCTACCACATCCGACTCAAGTGAATCTGGGGACTATCTTCTTGAAAATCTTCAGGGACACTCTATCTATCTACAGGCTGTGAATCGTGAATTCGGAATCAAAGAGAAGTAGTTTTGCTTTTTAAAACCGATTTCTTGCCTTGCCTGGGGAAGTGGAAAGGGCGATCGCGAGCGGGTTAGTTCGATCAGTGAATTAACCTACATCACTTCTACGGCAATTTCCCGATGTCTTTCTCCCTGACCTTGCATCTTCATGCAGGCTTTTAATGAAGCTGAGATTTGGTTATGAAGCGATGAAGTGATACGTGAGGACTGTAGCCACCATTCAGGGAATCTACGGAGTTAGTTTAAAGACAGAAAAATATATCTTAATCCAGTTGACAAAAGGCTAGGAGTTTAGGCCTATATTGCTCGATTTTTTTAGAACTCTAAAGAATAAACAAGCTGTCTGTGTGCAACCAAAAAACTTTGTAAATATCTAATTTGTGAATATCTATGTATTTAAGTTGAAATATTTTCAAAGTAGGCGCAGATTTATGACCAATTGTTCCAAAAGTTTCGTACTGTTTGAAGCTCTATTACGACTCTAGTTTCTATTTCTTACGAAACCGAATTTTAAGCCAGGTTAACGATAAGAATTGATTCTAGAGAACTCACTCAGGATGCTGAATGTGTCTATGATTTCTCTAGATTCTGTAAACTTGCCCTCGCGTCTCGGCAGCATTGGAGCGTCTGAAAGAACGGATTTCGTCCCTTAGTCTCGTTCATCGTAAAGAACAAGAACGTGGTTTCTATCGGTTAAGAGAAACGGTTGAAAGCAACGATCGCAGACAGCTTGGCAGATTCCCTGGTTCATTTAAGGAGAGGTTCATGACGATCGCCATCGAAAAAGAAGCTGAATCTGATCATCAGTCAATATCTGAAACAAAACTCCATAAAAAAATCGGCATTCCAAAAGAAATTTTTGTGGGTGAATGTCGGGTTGCAGCGACTCCAGACACCGCCAAAATTCTGCAAAAGTATGGCTTTGAAGTGTTGGTCGAATCGGGCGCTGGAGACTGTGCAAATTTTCCTGATGAGGCTTACAAACAAGCAGATTGTCGGATTATTTCTGACCCTGAGACGCTGTGGAATGAGTCAGATTTGGTGCTGAAGGTGCGCGCACCCGGACACCACCCGATTTTGAACAAGCATGAAACCGAATTGCTGCGCGAAGGCGGAACGTTAATTAGCTTCATTTGGGCAGCACAAAACCCAGATTTGTTGCAAAGGCTGGCGGATCGGAAGGCAACGGCGATCGCAATGGATGCCGTTCCTCGGATCAGTCGGGCCCAAAAGTTGGATGCCTTGAGTTCGATGGCCAACATTGCGGGATATCGAGCGGTCGTCGAGGCGGCAAATCAGTTTGGGCGATTTTTTACAGGGCAGATTACGGCAGCCGGGAAAGTGCCTCCTGCGAAGGTGATGGTGATTGGGGCAGGGGTGGCTGGGTTGGCAGCGATCGGGACGGCACGAGGATTGGGGGCGATCGTGCGGGCGTTTGATACTCGTCCTGTCGTGAAAGAACAGGTTGAAAGTTTGGGTGCTGAGTTTCTCGAACTGGATTTTGAGGAAGACGGCAACGGAGCGGGCGGCTATGCCAAGGTGATGAGTCCAGAATTCATCAAAGCTGAGATGGATTTATTTGCCGCTCAAGCTCAAGAAGTAGACATCATTATTACGACGGCGTTGATTCCAGGGAGACCTGCGCCAAAATTGATCACGACTGCGATGGTAGAGAGCATGAAGGAAGGCTCGGTGATCGTAGATATGGCAGCCGAGCAGGGTGGAAACTGTGAAGTCACCAAGCCGGGAGAAATTTATCGCTACAACGGGGTGACGATCGTTGGCTTGACCGATCTGCCGAGTCGCATGGCCAACCAAGCCAGTCAGCTTTACGGCAAAAATTTGTGTCACCTGCTCGACGACATGGGCAGAAATGACGATTATCGAGTGGATCTCAATGATGAAGTGGTGCGTGGTGCGTTAGTCGTTCATGAAGGCGAAATCACCTATCCCCCGCCAAAGCCACCTGCGCCTGTAGAAACCGCGAAACCTGCTCCTAAAGAAGTGTCTGCCGTTCAGCCGGCCCAGCCTAAGAAAAAGAATACCTGGATTTGGCCAGTTCTGATCGGGGCTGTTTTGGTCGGAATTGGCATCAGTGCGCCGCCCTCGTTTCTATCCCACTTCACAGTGTTTGTGCTGGCTTGCTTTATTGGCTGGCAGGTGATCTGGAATGTGAAACCCGCGCTGCATACGCCTTTGATGAGTGTGACCAATGCAATCAGCGGCATCATTATTATCGGTGGAATGCTGCAAATTTCTGGCCCACTGACTTCTGCAACGACGATTTTGGGGGCGATCGCCATTCTGATCGGCAGCATCAACATCGCAGGCGGATTTTTGGTGACTCAACGAATGCTCAAAATGTTCCAAAAATAGAGAGAAACCCATGTCAGAAAGCATTTCAACGGTCGCTTATATTGCGGCGAGTGCGTTATTTATTCTCAGTCTGGGCGGACTCTCAAACCAAGAAAGCTCTCAGAAGGGCAATCTGTTTGGAATTTTGGGAATGCTGGTTGCCTTTATTGCGACGGCCCTGAGAAGTGATGTGTCAGGATACGGGGTGTTGGCGGGAGCGATCGTTCCTGGAGCCATCATTGGCGCAATTTTGGCGGGGCGAGTGGCCATGACCGAAATGCCTGAGCTGGTGGCCATGCTGCACAGCTTTGTCGGAATGGCAGCCGTCCTGGTTGGGATTGGCAATTACCTGAGTCCCCAATCGCTCACAGGCGTAGAAGCGACCATTCACGAGATCGAAATCTTCATCGGAGTATTCATCGGAGCGATTACTTTCACCGGGTCGATCGTCGCCTTTGGCAAACTGCGCGGCATTCTCAGCAGCAAACCTCTGATGCTTCCGGCACGTCACTTTTTGAATTTGGCGATGTTGGGCGCTTGTGGCTGGCTAGGATTCCAATTCATGAACGGGGCGGGATTGCAGCCGTTGTTAGTGATGACCGCGATCGCTTGTCTCCTGGGAATTCATCTCGTCATGGGCATCGGGGGTGCAGATATGCCCGTGGTGATTTCGATGCTCAACAGCTATTCGGGTTGGGCGGCGGCGGCAGCAGGCTTCATGCTCTCAAATGATTTGCTGATCATCACAGGAGCGTTGGTCGGCAGCAGTGGCGCGATTCTCAGCTACATCATGTGTAAGGCGATGAATCGATCGTTTATCAGCGTCATTCTCGGTGGGTTTGGGGCGACGGGATCGAGTGCGGCAAAAAGCAGTGAACCTGTGGGTGAAGCCAAATCGATTACCACTGAAGGCGCGGTGGAACTACTGGAAAACGCTAAAAGTGTGATCATCGTCCCCGGTTACGGAATGGCCGTCGCTCAGGCTCAACACCCGATCGCTGAGATCACCAAAGAGTTGCGCGATCAAGGCATCAAGGTGCGGTTTGGGATTCACCCCGTAGCGGGTCGTCTGCCGGGACACATGAACGTCTTGCTGGCTGAGGCGAATGTGCCCTATGACATCGTGTTAGAAATGGATGAAATTAACGAAGATTTTCCTGAAACCGATGTGGTGTTGGTGATTGGGGCAAACGATACAGTGAATCCGAGCGCGATGGAAGATCCGGGAAGCCCGATCGCCGGAATGCCCGTTTTAGAAGTTTGGAAGGCCAAAACTGTGATTGTGATGAAACGCAGTCTGGCCAGCGGTTATGCAGGCGTAGAGAACCCACTGTTCTACAAAGAGAACGCTCACATGCTGTTTGGCGACGCGCGCAAAAATGCGGATGCGATCGTGGGCAAGTTGAGTGCTGCGATCGCTCGTTAAGTGTTGCATCGGGCAACCGTGAAGGCTCAAATCTGGGCTTTTGCGTCTCTAAAAGGTCAAACGTCATGGTTATTTCGCCCATTTGAGATGAAAGTCTTGGAGGGGCGATTTTTTTAGGGATGAAGGATGAGGGATGAGGGATGAAAGGAAGATTAGAACTTGGCGTTGCTGATTGGAGAGAAATCGGTGAAGGTTGCCAATCCTCTCGCCCCCTAAATCCCCCATTTTGGGGGACTTTGAAACGTTTGGTTCTAAGCATTGCAAGGCTATGAGGCGATTCATCCCGTGATTCAGCGATACCAGATTTTCGCTATTGGCACTGATGAATCAATAAAAATTTCATCCCTCATCCCTCATCCCTCATCCCTCCTATGTCGATCGCGCCTCAAAATGCTCATCACTTCTCCCGGTCTGGGCGCGGGTAACAGCGGACTCCAATCATTCACTTCGGCAAAACTGAGACTGTACAACGTGTGAATCGTTTCGGTGACACCTGCTGGAAAGCCAATGATCAAAATTCTCACCTTTTCATAACTAGTCGGCGGCTCGTCGTCAGACAGAAAATCACGCAGATTGTCAGACATTTGGGGCTTCTCCTAAATTTTGGGCCTAAATCTTGAAACGAAAGAAGGCCCAAAAACCTAGCCATCCCACAAGCAGGACAAAGCAGGATGACTAGGAGGAATGCTATGATTCTCCATTAGCCTCCACGCTGGGTCTCAGTCAGCTTGGGGGTCAGCCGTTCATTGCTGCGGCCAACAGCTTTGAGCGGCGACGACTAGAGTTTTTGGGTATCCGATTGCCGAACACTTCACGCAAGGCAACTTAATCAGTGAGCGTACAAGAATTTCTCTGTAAAAGTCAAGTAATTTTTGCAGTGAGTTTAGGGTGCTTGCGTCAAAATTTGAGGGCGGCTTCTGATGTATCACCCAATCCTCCAAAAAGTTATCCATTCAAATAAGATGGCTTACGTGAGTTGGAACCTGGAAAAGCTTAAACACGTCAAAATGGCTAAACATCTGAGCTAAGGCGTAGCCTGAAGCCGTTTGAGCGTTTTAAGTTGTAAAACAAATGGTTTATGACAGAGAGAGTAATTTGTTAACTACTAGCAAAGGATCAAAACCGAGCCACGCATTCTCCTTCAATGCCAAAGTACGTTCCGTCAAAAGATACTCAACGAGCTTTACACTAATCTGATTTCCAGATATGTGCACTGCTTGAAGCTCGTTATTAAAGGCTTCCAAATCTTGCTGCGTTTTAAGTGAAATACCGCACACCATTGCCAAACCTGGTATGACAGCCCATCTCTTTATTACTTCAAGCTCATCTGCAAGCTTCTTATCATTTTCACTAATCTTTTGAGGAGGCATTATGCCAGTGAAGTATCTAAAAGACTCAAGAGCATAGCTAAACAGTTCAATAGGTAGTGTTGCAATTGCATTCGCTAGTGAAACAATTGGAAGTAGATCTTTATGTTGATCTGCTGCTATCCATCGCTCACCACTAATAGTCTTATATATCATTTTGGGTGGCTCTGGAAGGATAATTCCTTGCGTGCGAGCTACAAAGGCTAACCCCAATAAAGTGTCATACATAAGTCTGGTTATTTCTTTTGCCTCTAATTTCATGCCTACAGCATAAAGATCCAAGCATGTAGCATTCCAGATGGTATTGACAGCACCAAAAGATCCATATGGAATCTGAGAGTAATTTGAGAGTTGAGAAAACTGGGAATCACCTATGAGCGAATACAACCTCGCACGTTCATTTGCTCGTCTTAGTAATCCATAATCAGTTCTTGCGAATAGTTTTAGAACTTTGATAGCTGAATTAGTAATATTTGCAGACTGCAATGTGGCGCTGACTGGTTGAATCACTAGCTTGCTAGCACTTTTCTCACCAGATACATAACCTGTCAGTCCTTTTTCTCTGACTTCATGAGCTAAACGAAGAAGAGACATAAAAGCTTCTATGGCAATATCGAAATCTCCTTCTTCTTCGACAGCTAAATGGGCTAGTTTTGATAGAACAATGCCATTAGGATGACCAGAATTACTCCTTAGAGCCAATAGATCTTTCTCAAAAGCCTCTCGTATTTTTCTTAAGAGAAGTGACGTTTGGTTGTTGAATTGATTTACTGAAATGAACTCAGTAGATTCTGCAAGCCCCAAGAACTCTTTACCCCATACAGAACCAAAGTGAGCATTAATCAGACTATAAGAAGTTTCCTGAGGGAAATTCCTTATTTTTTGAGAAATATCCTGTACGTCCCACACATCCCAAGTTGGAGTATTACTTACGACATCTCGCACTCTAGCAGTTGCTTCACAACTTAGTAACAAGATATATCGATCAGCATGATATGTGGCTTTTTGAATAGCTTTTCTAGCTTTACTCTCTATATACTTTTCATATTGCTTGCACTGAAATGCCCACTTCTGTCCATTTTCTAAATCAGCAAGTATATCAATTCCTTTTTGAGGGTCTCCTTGCGTTCCATAGCGATGACAGTTTTTTGTTTCAGGAAGTTTAGATATGAAATCAAGGCAGAACGACTCGAACCGATCCCATGAGAAGTTAGGATCATTCAGGGGTAGCTTATCTGGGCGTGGTGAGACAGGGGGCAAAACCATAATTGCAAAGCACAAACAGCTTTAACAGAGGGTAGCATAGGAAAAATTTGCTGAAATGAAAGTCTAGAGGTGACCTACACGGTTCACGCAGTATAGTAATTCTGTTGGAGCGAACTGTCAAAGTTGGTCGGTGTTGTAGTAGAGGTGATCGACGGCTGCTCAATAGATCCATTAGCTCGTCAGACTCGAAAGCCCAATTTAAGCTTTAGATGCGTTTGCCCCATGCAGTGAGTTCGGGGCGATGACTTCATCAAACTTGTTTCTGAGTCAGGTAAAATTTCAGGCGTTCGATCGAGCCTCCCTCTATTTGAAGTGGCTGGTCTATGCGATCGCAAACTCGGTCAACGATCGCTTACTCGGTGGTTGAAAGCCCAAAACAATATTGCTTTTTGGTACTCCGGCTTCTAACAAATCATCCACAACACATAAATCCGTTATATCTTCCTCAACCCAAATCTTGTCATTCTTGATGCGAAGATATATTGTAATGTGACGAATTCTCTTGTCGTCTTGCCATCCCCAGCGAAACCAAAGATATTGATCATGTTCTTCATCAAAAGCGAGAAGATTTTCTACATCAGGTTTAGATGATGTCATCTGATGATAGGTAGTTAAGATCTTCTTGATAATGCTGCGATAGTGTTCTAGTTTATCCATTGTGAAATCTCCTCTCTCTGAATATCAACTACAAGTAAAAGAAGCTTGTTTTCTCTAGTCACGGCTTGCACAGATTTACGCTGAAAAAAGTCGTTGTGAGTAGCTTTATCAATGGCTAAATAAAGTGTGTATTCAGGCTCAGTGAGTTGAATTAAATTACGGTAGACGATGTATTGACCTAGCGCTGCATGAAAATCGTACATGGGCGATCGACCCACAAAACTCTTGATTTCAACCACAACTTTTTGTGAATCTCTCTGTGCGGCGATTACCCCTTCAGGGCACTGCGAAGCAATCGGTCTTTCTGCTGCTAAGTCGGCATACAATTCAGCATCTTCATATTTGATCAAATAAGGGTCGGCTGTAATTGTCCACCCATCTTTAATTAATGCATTTTTGACTGCATCGTGGTAAAGATCTCTTGCAGGCATGTCAATACGATTGAAGATTCTTTGATTTTAACGTAAACTCAGTAGAGTTTTTTCGCCTTGGTATTGAGCGCTGTAGGTCTTTCCTATTTGCCTCAAGTGTGAGTGAGCTGTTTAATGAGTTAGAGTGTTGAACGATCGCCTATTTCCATCAAAAACAGGAATTTTGAGGTTATGAATTCACCCCTGACAAATTTAAGTGATGCGATCGCGACAAACCTGCAAAACTCGATCGGTCTCTCTATTCAAAACTGGCTCGAAGCTCATCCAATTACTGCCTGGATGGTTGCTCATCCCCTCTGGGTCTTGGGACTCGTTGTATTGGCATTTTTTCTATTTTGGGGACTGCTGAATCTAATTGCTCGTCTTACCGAACGACTCTGGCTAATTGTCCTTCAGGCACCCATCAAACTAATCTACTGGCTGGGCACACTGATATTGAAACCTTTCTCAATACGATCGTTGAAAGGCAGAAAACAAACTTCTAAAGAACAGCTCAAAGATGCGATCGAGCAACTAGAAGAACTTAAAAGCGAACAAGAGAAAGTGCTGAAGAAAATTAAATCACTGTTAGCTTCTCAACCACAAAATTGAGCGCGATCGTTCCTTGGAGATTGTACTTATGCTTTTTCGTCAAGACAAAATCAGTTTGGGAAAAGCTAGCAAATTGATGGGAATGCATCGAATGCAGTTTCAAAAACTCCTGGACGATCGAAGCGTCTGTGTCCACCATGATGTAGGCGAGTCCCAAGAAGATCTCAAGACCAAGTGAGGCACGAGCGAAGAAGTACAGGTTGTGAGATTCGGGTACAGCGCTCTGTTCCGCTGCTAGTTACGTTCGAGTACTCGACCTGTTCCTACGATGTGTGGCCCTTCCTGAATGTTGAATTTAGTGTCTTTGACAAGGGCAGAGTAATCAACCCTTGGATAATACATCAATTGGAAAAGTATTTTTGCGGTTCTACCTGGGTAAACAACTCCATAACCGTCAGAATCTTCAATCTCGAAAACACGAACACCGAGGTAAGTAGAATCAGGTGGCACGACAAGATGCGGTGCATAACCAATCAGAAACTCACAGTGCCTCCCGCCATCGGCTTCTGCTCTCATATGAACCTGAGCAATGATGTGTGACTTCATATTCTGAAAGTATGACACACGCTACCCATCCGCACATGGCAGTAACGTTCCGCTTCACCCGCCGCTAGTAAACTCTCGGACTCAACAAAGAAACCCTATACGGTCGGTGTGCAAGCGGATTGTTATACGGCATCCATTACGACCTTCAACTCCTGATCGCTGAGCACTTTCGGGGTAACTATAGGGGCACCAGACTCTAGAACAAAGAATGGTGTACGTTTATAGCTACCATCAAGACGAGCTTTAAGCACCATGCCAATGATGCGCAAGGTGCTAGATAGAAGTCCTGTTGATTTTGGCTTATCTTTCCCGATGGCATATTTGGTACTTACGTGCATACGCACAGAGCCGAACGCTCTATCTAACGAACTTTGGTCTGAACTCAAGCAGTTATGAATTAAACCAACGAATGATGTACTGAGGTTTGGAGGAGTATTTCCGATCGGAGTATTACAACAAACAGCATACCATCGCAGCAAGCCATTCGCAGTAAGACGCATACATGTCAGGTTTTCAATGCCTTCGTCAAATGCGATATTTGCGGGGATGGTCTGAATAATGCTAGTACCACCCCTTTCATCAAGTATTTCATTCTCTCGTTTTAGAAAACGGGCGAAGGCTTGGCAATCAGCACAGTAACACACGCATCTATTTACATAGTCATTGCGGTGGAGAGTGCCCTTGAGTTTGCCACAATTGCAACGAATCGAGTGGGCCATAGTTTTTGTTCCTCTTCTTAAAGAACTCGCCATCGTGTGCAGTATAACGCGCCGTCCGCTGCAACTTGTTAGGCGGCAGTGTCGATCCACGAGCGAGCCGCCGCGGGCGGCTCCTGCCCCTTCGCCCGTCGGAACACGCCCAGGAACCACAACACGGGCACTGACCCGGCACCATGGCGTGTCAGCCGGTGCGGCGGGATCGGGCCAGAGCCAGCCCTCCGACGGCCGTGGCGATCAGGCCCAGCACCACGGCCACGATAGCCCCGGCTAGCCCGCCTCCGGTACCGAATCCGCCGGGAGAGGTAGCCACAACTAGCCCACCGACGGCCATGCTGATCAGCCCCGCGGCGAGGGCGACGATGACTCCGAGTCGCCCGGAGGCGGTGCCGAAACGACCGGCGGGACGAACCAGAGCCAGCACACCGATGACCACGCCGACCAGCCCCAGCACGGCGGCCGAGCTGGCCACGAGTCGGCCGGGGGTCATGCCGTAAGAACTGGCGGTGGCCGGATTTGGTTGATCGGGCTGAGCATGAGCGGACGCAATCGTCAGAATGAAGCTTGCCGCCGCGATGACCGTTGAGGTGATACCGATATGCTTCTTCTTCATGTTGCTCCTTTATGGTGGTTATTGAGTAGATGTGAATGCCGCCTAACGGCAAAGGTCAGCGGCTATCGATCAACCCGAAACGGAGACGAGAAGGACAAATCAGTCCGCTGCACCGACGGGTTGGGGAGCTTCTTCGCCTTGAACGAGAAATGCTTCGCGCAACAGAACGAAGCAGACTGGCGATAACGCCATCAACGCGGCAAATAAAACGCAGCAAATAAAACGCGGAACTGTCGAACCGACAAACAGAACCAGAGAACCGAGATACTTTGCGCCCCTCGCGAGAGGCTGCCCAACTTATGTTTAGACTGACTTGATCTATCTAACTTCATTAATGTAGGTGATTGGGCTGAAAATTGTCTGTTATAAATCTCTAGATTGGGAATTAGGGTAGAGCTTTTATCTAGAAGGCGCTAAAAAAGACGATCGCCCTCTTTCACAAGAACGATCGCCCTTTTTGACCCTTTGAATTTTAATTCAAGCGATCGTGAATAGTCAGGGCTGCAATCGTTCCTTCAACCAAAATGCTACAAACCGTACAACGTTCTAAACCATTCTACAAAAGCCTGTGTACCCGAATTTTTGGAGTTCAAAATGCGTTGCATAATTGCTTGGTGGAGTTGTCTTCCAGGCGGATCTTGCCACGCTAACCACGAGTAGATGTTTGCCTTATCACACTGAGTTTCTGTATAGGGCGCTCCTCGTTTTTTGGCTTCCGTAGCGGCTTCTTGAGCATATTGCCAAAGCGTTTCTCGATCGTCTGGAATCATGAAAGCCAGAAAAGTTTCTAACATTCCGCTGATTCTATTGTTTGGCATAATCCAGATTCCGAAATTCACGCCATTTGAAGCTCGATGAATTAAACCTGCTTCTGGCAATTCTTCTGGAAGATCAGAAATACTGGGAAGACAAGCGTTTCTTAAAGCTTGCCAGCGTCGAGCAGCATCCTCATCAGCATCTACAATAATTCCTAGAGCAACCAGATCAGAGGAATCTAATTGGGTAGATATTTCAATTGGATCAATCAATTGGGTATATCCATCATATGCCTCAATGTAAACCGTAGGGTTTTCACGAGTTCCCCAATGAATTCCATTTTGTTCAATTAGTTCAGGAATGACACGCTTATCTTGATCTCCTTCGACCAAGAGTTTGTTTCTATGCAATCTTGCCATTCCTAGCGCACCTCAATCTCCCGATTTGCAGCAACCACAATTTTACGCTCATCAAATACAACAGAGGTTGATTTTTCTCGTTCAATTCTGTGAATTGTAATACCCTGCTCACTGGCATCTTCAGATTTTGCAATGTCAGCTAGACTTGTCCAGCAGTCACTACTATGGGTTGTCGCAAACACTTGAACATCAAGCCGTTTAGCCGTTTCCCAAATGAGCTTCCACATATCAGACATAACGGTAAAATGTAACCCCGTGTCGATCTCATCCACCAATAAAACGCCTCCTTTTGCAGAGACAACCGACAGCGCAAGCCCTAACATTCGCCACATTCCATCACCCATGCTACCGATCGGTACACGCTGATCAGATCCCGAAAGTTTTACAAGAAAACCAGCCCGCGAATTTAATCTGGAGTATGTGTTTTTTCTAGAACTTATCGGTGCAATTCGTTCGATTTTAGGCTCAATGTTATTAAGGGCTTTATTGATAATCTCTTCCTCTGGCTTCAAAACAACGTGATCCTCAAACATCTCAATCATTTCATCGGCTGGAAGTGAGAAAGGAGTTACAAATCGAGTGTTGATTGGTGGACTACCACTGTCTTTGGAGGATCGCCGAATATTGTCTGTAGGCAGACCCAAATCGGTGGAAAGTGGAAACCATCGATTCTTAATTGCAATTTCCTCATTCTCTCGCTCACTTAACCATTGAACAACAAGTTCAATTTGTTCGTCATTTATAATTTCTGAATCATCATCGACGCGCTCAATAAACTTTTCAACTAAGCGTTTCTGAAACGCCATACTAAGCTTTTCGTTATTGCCATTTTGCAACCCTGAGATAAAGAATGTGCTGTCTAGATCAATTTTGCGGTCATAAAAAAGATGACAAATATCAAGAACACGAGTAGTTGTCAGTCGATCGCCCAAGTTGCGTCCCTCATTTTGTGAAAATTCACCCCGACCGATCATGACGTTCATCAGAGACCCAAGACTCGTTCTCGAACAAAGCAGTTGAATTGCTTCTAGAATTGATGTCTTCCCACTATTGTTTGTGCCAACCAACAAATTAACCCTGCCAAGTTGTTGAAGCTCAAAAGAGCGAAATCCTCGAAAGTTTTCTATTTTTAGTGACTTCAACATAATCAGCAGATTGTAAAAGAGGGTATTTGGTTTCAGGATAAACGATCGCACCCACCCACAACAAAAAACGACCACAAAAAAGAGCGATCGCCCTCTTTCACAAGAACGATCGCCCCTTTTCAATTCAATTTAGAATTCAAGGCAAACAGAGGTGTCGATTAGTAGTCGAAGTCACCACCGCCGCCCATGCCAGCGCCAGCACCTGCGCCACCGCCATCCTTGGGTTCAGGTTTGTCAACGACAATACACTCGGTTGTGAGAACCATGCCCGCGATCGAAGCCGCATTTTGCAACGCAGAACGAGTCACTTTTGCCGGGTCAACAATCCCCGCTTCAAACATGTCCACATACTCATTGGTCGCTGCATTAAAGCCCACGTTGAATTCCTTCTCGCGCACTTTCTCAGCAATCACCGCACCGTTTTGACCTGCGTTTTCAGCAATCCGCTTGAGAGGAGCCGAGAGAGAACGAGCCACAATCAGCGCGCCTGTGAGTTCTTCGTCCTTGAGGCTGGTGTTAGCCCAGGTTTCGAGTTCGGGAGAGAGGTGAGCCAATGTGGTGCCACCACCCGGAACGATGCCTTCTTCGACGGCTGCTTTGGTCGCGTTGATCGCATCTTCGAGACGCAGTTTGCGATCCTTCATTTCGGTTTCGGTTGCTGCGCCCACTTTGATCACGGCAACGCCACCCGCGAGTTTCGCCAGACGCTCTTGCAGCTTTTCTTTGTCATAGGAGGAATCGGTTTCTTCCATCTGGCGACGAATCTGCTCGACGCGAGACTTGACTTGCACTTCGTTCCCTTCCGCAACGATCGTGGTCGAATCTTTGGTAATCGTGATCCGACGCGCTTTGCCCAGGCTTTCTAACTTAGCGGTGTCGAGCTTCAGACCTGCGTCTTCGGTGATCAGTTGTCCACCTGTGAGAACGGCAATGTCTTCGAGCATCGCTTTACGGCGATCACCAAACCCAGGAGCCTTAACCGCAGCCACGTTCAACACGCCACGCAGACGGTTCACAACCAAAGTAGCCAGTGCTTCTTTCTCAATGTCTTCTGCAATGATCACCAAAGGACGACCGGAACGGGCCACTTGCTCCAGAATGGGCACGAGATCTTGCACCAGGTTGATCTTTTTGTCGGTGATCAGGATGTAAGGCTCTTCGAGAATGGCTTCCATCCGTTCGGTGTCGGTCGCAAAGTAAGGCGAGATATAGCCTTTGTCAAAGCGCATCCCTTCGGTGACTTCGAGTTCGGTGGTCATCGACTTGCCTTCTTCAAGGGAGATCACACCCTCTTTGCCGACTTTATCCATCGCGTTGGCGATCATCTGACCAACTTCATCATCGTTTCCGGCAGAGATAGCGCCGACTTGAGCGATCGACTTCGAGTCTTCGACCGGACGAGCGTGTTCAGCAATTCGCTCAACCAGGAAGCCGATTCCTTTGTCGATGCCGCGTTTGAGGGCGATCGCATTGGCACCTGCTGCCACGTTGCGAAGGCCTTCTTTGACCATTGCGTGAGCCAAAACCGTTGCAGTGGTGGTGCCGTCGCCTGCTGCGTCGTTGGTTTTAGAAGCGGCTTGACGAATCAGCGCAACGCCAGTGTTTTCAACGTGGTCTTCGAGTTCGATTTCTTTGGCGATCGTCACACCGTCATTGACGATTTGGGGTGCGCCAAACTTCTTTTCCAAGACGACGTTGCGGCCTTTGGGGCCAAGCGTGACGGCGACGGCTTCGGCCAGAATGTCCATACCGCGTTCGAGGGCACGACGGGCGTTTTCGTTGTAGATAATGCGTTTAGCCATGATTCAGTTACTCGTGAGTGGGTGGGATTGGGGAGTAGTCAGCGTTTTGAGGCGATAAACCAGCCGAAAGCTAGTCAACGACTGCCAAAATGTCTTTTTCGGACAACAAGACGTACTCTTCGGTGCCGAGTTTGATATCGGTTCCGGCGTACTTTGAGTAGAGAACTTTGTCACCGAGTTTGACTTCTGGCTCTTGACGAGACCCATCATCGCTGCGCTTGCCGGGGCCCACAGCAACAATCTCGCCGACTTGGGGCTTTTCTTTTGCGTTGTCGGGTAACAAAATGCCACCTGCGGTCTTTTCTTCTGCGGCACTGACCTTAACGAAGACGCGATCGCCCAAAGGTTTGACAGTGGACACGCTCAGAGATACGGCTGCCATAGAAATTCTCCAAACTATCTAAATGAGGAACAAGTTAAGGGATGAGGGAGGGCTTTGCCCCGCTTTCGCAAGGAGGGATGAGGGATGAATAATATCAAGTGAGCTACGAATTTTGCTTGATTCGCTTGTGGTTAGCTCTGCACTGCCATTCAGCTACGAGCGACGAATCTACTTCATCCCTCATCCCTCATCTTTCCTCCCTGTTTCCAAGTCTACATGACTTTGAGCGTTGAGTTAGCACTCTCGACTCCTGAGTGCTAATTTACCGAAGGTTGACCCGCAAAGCAACTTTTTCCCTTGTACGGGTTCCCGAACGGGCAGACTAACGAGGATCTTCTAGGGATTGAGGGAAACGATCAGCTTATCTAAGAGTGCGTCGCCCTCTCGATCGAGATAGTCTTGAGCCACACCGATCAGGGCATTGAGGTTGGTGGTGTCAGCGCGATCAATGTCGTCGTAGGCCTTATCGAGGGGAGTTTGAAATCGGAAATAGTTATTGTCTGGCAAGATCTGACGAGCAATATAGTCAACCGCGTCTGCTGACCCATCAAACAGCACATCGATCAGCGGAATTGCCCACTCTAGAGCGCCCCACTCCTGCGATTCTCGGATCGTAATTGGACGGCTGCTTTGACCTGTGCCAAAGGAGGCCACCACAAAATTTTCTAGCGGAATTCTTTGATCACCTGATCGCGCATCATTAATTCTCACGCCTTCTGCGATCGCACAGGCAGTTGGGTTGTTAGCCACTACGCCGCCGTCAACTAAAGGCACCGATCGCCCGTCAATCTGAGTGATGTGAGCCGGAAAGTACACGGGTGCAGATGAGGAGGCTTTGCAAATCTCCCAAACTGGAAAGGAATTATATTTTCGGTACGTGTCTGCTAAAACCTGTGAGCCAGCATTGGGAATCGTTTTGAACACGAGCGCTTCACGGCTGGCGAGATTGTAGCTTGTCACCAAAGTCGGCACTCGTAAATCGCCAAATCGAGCATCGCCAAAAACGCTTCTCAAAACCAGTTCTAGCCCTTTGCTCTCATAGCGAGGAGCATCTAAACCCTGGTCAAAAGTACGACCAAACCGACTCCACAAGCGAGACGCTGGATTTGGAAAAATCTCCTGGGCCCGATCGCGGTAAATCTTAACGATCGTCTCAGTTTTCATCCCCATTGATAAGGCACAGGCAATCAGCGATCCGGTTGAGGTGCCTGCAATTAAATCAAAAAGCTGTCCGATCGGCCTTCCCAGTTTTTGCTCTAAACGGTTAAGCCAGACAGCAGTGATCAACCCTCGGACACCCCCTCCACTCAGAGAAAGAATCCGATAAACCTGAGAATTGGGCATGACTAGAACCTCCTGGAAAGCCAATCGCCCGACCATTATAGGAACTCTTAGGAATTAGGGGTTAGAGGGGTTGAGACTTTCTTGAGCGCTTTATTTCTTTAACTCAGCCGCTTGAGCGATCGCCCCTAGCTGCAATCCGGGTGGGTAACTGCCTTCTTCTTTGATCTGCTTGATCGCTGCATCAGAAATGGGTAGATTCATTTTTTGAGCCAGGGATCGCACGATGTCACCTCGATCGATGACTCCCGACACCGCACCCGCAGGTGACAAAACGGTAATTCGAGTAATCTCACTCGTTTCCATTAAGCGGATTACCTCAATCAACGAGGTTGCTTCCTGAACGGTCGGCACTTCGTTTAAGGGCTGCACAATACTGAGTAACGTCTGAGTTTCCCATTGGCTACGCTCGACGGTTTGCAGGGCATCGACAGCGATCAGTCCTCGATATCGTCCGTCAGACGCGGCAAAGTAGACCGGAGCGCGACTTGTTTCCAACAGGTAGTCATCTGCAAATTGTCTCAGCTTTAAGTTGGCATCTACGACTCGAAATTCTCGTGTCATCGCCTCTTGCGCTTTGATTTTGAGCAGGGCTTCTTGAACGTGCGTCAACCGATCGTAGGAACTAGCATTCTGAATAATAAACCAGCCAATGAGAATCAGCCACAGTCCACCTAGAGAAGGTAAGCCGAGGGCAGCGCTGAGTCCTGCGACTTCGATCGCGCCCAGAGTAATTGCCAACCCGCCTAACGTTTTGCCTGCTTTTGCGGCCCATTGAGTGCCTTTTGTCTGACTGCCCGTTAGCTTCCAAATCGCTGCTTTGAGAACTTGACCCCCATCTAAAGGCAAGCCAGGAAGCATGTTGAAGATTAGTAGAACGAGATTGACACCTGCCAGTTGATTGGCTAAAACCCGCAGCGGACTATCCAGTTGAGGCAGTTGAGAAACCAGCAAGCTCAGAAGTAAGAAGAGAGCTAAACTGACCGCCGGGCCAGCAATTGCCACCTGAAACGCTTTACCAGGAGTCTTGGGTTCTTGTTCGATCGTGGCAACCCCGCCAAAAAAGAATAACGTAATTGACTTAACTTGAATTCCTTGAGACTTTGCGACCAGACTGTGACCCAACTCATGCAGCAACACAGAAGCAAAAAATAGCAGTGCCATACTGATTCCGGTTGCCCAGGCGATCGTAGACTGCCAACCAGGATATTCAGACTGCCAGGACAGTGCGTATCCGGTCGAGAACAAGATCAGCACAAAAAACCAGGATGTATCGATTAAAAGCGGAATGCCGAAAAGAGTGCCGACCCGCTTGCCAGTCTGCATGACCTGTCCTCTGCCTCGTCTGTAGGGTATCTACCTCCAGCATAAATGACGAGAGGAAGGGATGAGGGAGGAAGGAGGAGGGATGAGGGGCGGTAAACACTACAGCAGTTCTATCTGGCACATCAATTCAGGAGTTTTATCTTGATCAAGCGGTCGGAAATCCAGCCACAACCTATTTGTAAGCGCGCGAGGTTTGAACTTACCTTTGCTCAGGAAATCTAGAGAGATTTCGCAGGGTCTGCTACCCACGATCGCACTTTTCAAACATCCTCTAATTGCCGCACAAATCATTGCTGCACAAAATGAATAGCACCTTGAATGGCTACATCCCTCCTCGCGAAGCGGAACGAAGTTCTCCCTCCTTGCGCAGCGGATTACCCCCAAAGGGGGAACAGATCATCGAAGTTCTCCCTCATCCCTTCTAAAGAACGCCCGCGTTGCTCAAGCCGAGAATGACACCTGCTCCCAAAACGTGTCCAAAGCTCATAGTGGCGAGAAGTTCGGGGAGTCCAAAGCCTTCAAATAGGGCAGGCTCTTTGAGGGGTAATTTGGGGCCAACTCCGCGATTTTGGATCGCATAGCGCCCGATCGCCACCGCAAACAAACAGCAAAGACTCATGGTAATGCCGACGGCGGGAGACCACTCGATCGTACGGGCGGTTGCAACGGCGAATAAAGCAGTATTCATTAAAGGTTCTCTCCTGATTGATAAACTGGGACGAACACAGAGGATTATAGGGGTTCGACTTTTGCGTTTTGAGTTTTAAGTTGATCCGGATTCAAAACTTAAATACTCTGAAACATTTAGAAATACTTAACGAGCGATTCAATGAGTTTACGAGTCAAAATTTGTGGCATCACCCAGCCAGACCAGGGGAGCGCGATCGCCAATCTGGGCGCTTCTTCGCTAGGGTTTATCTGCGTTTTGGGCACCCCGCGCTACGTCTCGCCAGAGCAGATTTGCACCATTGTGGATCAGTTGCCGATCGATCCGGTCACGGGCAAATCGGTCGATCGAGTGGGAGTCTTTTTGGATGCATCGCTTGAGGAAATTTGCAGCGTTGTTGCGATCGCTCGTTTGACCAGCGTCCAGCTTCATGGCACCGAGTCGCCTGCTTTTTGCGATCAGTTGCGGATGGCTTTGCCTGCGATCGAAATCATCAAAGCGCTAAGGGTCAAAACGCCCGCAGCTTTGAGTCAGGCAGGCTTTTATGAAAACTGGGTCGATGCACTCCTGCTGGATGCTTACCATCCCAACCTACCGGGCGGCACAGGCGAAACGTTGGATTGGTCAACGCTGCAAAACTTTCGTCCTGGTTGTCCCTGGCTGCTGGCTGGCGGACTCACCCCCGATAATGTGATCCATGCCTTGAGTCTCGCCCGTCCCGATGGGATTGACTTGTCTAGCGGCATAGAAAAAGCCCCAGGCGATAAAAACCTGGAGCAAGTTGCAAAACTATTTGATCGGCTAAAAAGTCTCAAGCAGTAGCCAAAAATCTGTTTGCGATCGTGAACTAAAAAACCGAGTGAATTTTTGACTATCCGTTTAAAGCAACGTGAATTTGGTTAAGCTCCCTCGCTGCGTTGGTCAGATCTTCTGCCCCCAAGCTGCTGATTCTGGGGGATTTAGGAGGCGTTCCCGGATCTGCAAACGAGGCGAAAAAGTTGCTCAAAACTGACTTTAAGTTCACGTTGAGCCACGATCGTGAGCAAACGGCTGAAACTACCCAAAAACTACCAAAAAGACGGCTGATGGCGAATCAGATTGAGATACTCTTCACGAGTCTTTTGATCATCCTGAAAAGCACCCACCATCGCACTGGTTACTGTCCAAGACCCTGGTTTTTGAACGCCACGCATCACCATACACATGTGAGTGGCCTCCATGACAACCGCCACACCTCTCGGCTCCAAGACTTCTTGAATCGCTTCCGCCACCTGTCTCGTTAGCCGTTCTTGAACCTGCAAACGGCGAGAATACATTTCTACAATCCGGGCCAGCTTGCTCAAGCCGACGACCTTTTGGTTGGGAATGTAAGCAACATGCGCCCGACCCATAAACGGCAGCATGTGATGCTCACAGAGGCTAAAAAAGTTGATGTCTCGCACCAGCACCATCTCATTGTGTCCCTCATCAAAAATGGCACCGTTGACCAGATCTTCGAGCGATTGATCATAGCCACTGGTGAGAAAGCGCATCGCTTCGGCTACTCGTTTAGGCGTTTTGAGCAGTCCTTCACGTTCTGGATCTTCGCCCACGCCCAGCAGCATGGTTCGCACGGCTTCCATCATTTCGTCGTTACTCACCTCAGATGGCGGGTGCAGTTTGGCTTCTTGGCCGTTGAGCGTGTTGCGATCGGGTCTCGGTTCCAATCCTTTAACGCCTTTGGAGGTGGGTGAATTAGAAGCGTTGGAGCCGTTTGGAGAAGCAATAGTCATAGTGAATCCAGGTAAGGTGGTCAGTGAAAAATCTGTGAAAAAGTAGGGTCACGGCACGATCGCCGTCGAGATCAAATCCAATTGAGGCTAGAGATTGGACTCTAAAACGTGCCAGCGTTGGGCATCAGAATCAATTCTTCGATCACCGCTTCTTGAGGAACCAGAGCCGCATACAGAATCGATTGAGCGACCACATCGGGGGTTAGCATCTGAGCACGATCAAAGTCTGCCTGCACCGTGTCGGTATCCCAGATGGGCGTATTGACAGAGCCGGGAGAAACCGTGACGACGCGAATGCCGTGGGCCCGTTCTTCGGCAGCCAGTGTTTTGGAGAGAGCCAGCAGACCAAATTTGCTGACGCAGTAGGCTCCCCAATCAGGAAAGGTTTGATGCGCGGCGATCGAAGCCACGTTGATAATGGTGCCTTGATGTCGCTCACGCATTCCCGGCAGCACACCCTGAATGCACTGCAAAACGCTGGTCACATTTAGATTGAGAACCTGTTGCCAATCGTCCAGCGGCATGTCCATCAGGTTGCCTGTATAGCCCATGCCAGCATTGTTGACGAGGATATCTAGCGGTGTGAATTCGTCTGAGATCGTCTGAACTTGCGATCGCACCTGAGCGACCTGCGCCAGATCGATCGGGTAGACCTGCACCTTGACTCCAAGCTGTCTTGCTTGCTCTGCTACTGCGTCTAGGCGCGATTGAGAGCGGCCGACGAGAGCCAAATGAATGCCAGCTTTTGCAAACGCCAGGGCAGTTGCTTTGCCAATTCCACTACTTGCCCCAGTAATTAGGGCGCGTCGTTCTAGATTGAGGGTCATGAAATACTTGTGATAACTCGTGATAACTCAAACGGGGTCAGACATTCCGGGAAGTGCCAATCTGCTCAAGTAGCGCAGCAGGATTGGGCTTTGAACTTGCGAACTGAACGGGGTCTGGACTTTGCGCACTAAAGACTCAAACTAGTTCAGGGGCACAACTCAACCGTCAAGGGGTTTGCAGGAATGCAGAAACGGGTGGTTCACTAATTAAAAAAACTCCGCATGTTGAGTAACCGGAAATCGCAGCAATCGCCCCAAAGGGAAATTGCTCTGGAAGTTGCTCTATATCGCGTCAAACCTGACTGCCTTCACTGATCATAATCCGCAATGAAACGAAAACGTCACTGCGAGCAACCCTCCCAGATGAATGAAATGTAAACCTTTGTTAAGGTGAATTATATCACTGGCGCAGATTGGAAAGCTCTAGCTGCCAAAATTTTGACTGTCTTTGGTTGCCCACTCCCTCTTTAGACCGTTGTTTCTGCAAACACGCCGATGCTGCGAAACTTTTGATAGCGAAGTTCTCGACGCTGTTGGTTAGTGAGTTGATCCAATTCGTCCAGGTTTCTGAGAATTGCCTCTTTGAGAGTGGCAGCGGCCATCAGGGGGTCAGAATGGGCCCCGCCGATCGGCTCTGCCAAAATCTCATCTAAAATGCCCAAATTCTTGAGATCGGCTGCGGTGATTTTGAGCGCTTCGGCGGCTTGATTAGCTCTGGCAGCGTCTTTCCAGAGAATCGCGGCGCAGGCTTCTGGCGTAGCCACGGTGTAGACAGAATGCTCAAACATTAACAAGCGATCGCCCACGCCAATCCCCAATGCGCCACCTGATCCGCCTTCTCCCACCACGGTACAAATGATCGGCACCTCTAACCGAAACATTTCTCGCAGGTTGTAAGCGATCGCTTCTCCTTGTCCCAATTCTTCGGCGCTTATACCGGGGTAAGCTCCAGGTGTGTCGATGAAGGTGAGGATTGGCATCTTAAAGCGATCGGCGTGTTCCATCAGGCGCATGGCTTTGCGATAGCCGCTAGGGGAGGCCATGCCAAAGTTGCGGGTGATGTTGTCTTTGGTGTCGCGTCCTTTTTGCTGCCCTAACATCAGCACAGGTCTGCCTTCGATGCGGGCGACTCCTCCCACCACTGCCGGGTCGTCATGCCCACCGCGATCGCCGTGTAGCTCCATCCATTCATCGCTGATGGCTTGAATGTAGTCCAGCGTGCTAGGGCGACGAGGGTGCCGTGCGACTTGCATTCGCTGCAAAGGCGACAGACTGCTAAAGATTTCTTGCCGAAGCTGCAAAGCCCTTTCCTCAAGTTGACGAATCTCACCAGATACATCGACTTCATTTTCTTCTGCAAGTTCACGAATCTGAGTAATTCGCGATTCTAGCTCGGCGAGGGGCTTTTCAAAGTCTAAAAGAATGGGTCTGCGATCGGAGGAGTTTGCCATGCTGCAAATGGTTTCACTTCAAGGGGTTGAGGCTGTTCGTCACCAGAATTACCGTTAGCCACAAAACTTAGCCACAAGACTAATGTTACGGTCTTTAGATCATACGAGAGATCATGCGAGTTATTGTCCCGGTAAACGACCGCTTGCGGGTAACTCAAAGAGATTGCTTTTAGGGATTTAGCCCGATTTTTGAGTCGAGTGCGAGAGCGGAAGTTGAAATACACCCAGTTTGAAAGTTTTAGAAGAACTAACAGCTTGGCGATCGGGCATAACCCATCCAGAGGGATGCGGTTCAATGGTTTCAGAAATGTAGCACAACCGCCCCTGAAAGCGACCCTGTAACCATTTGATCAGACCGGGAAATCCTTTCCTTTCGACCATGTAGTT
This sequence comes from Phormidesmis sp. 146-20, assembly GCF_052939475.1. Classification (NCBI taxonomy): domain Bacteria; kingdom Bacillati; phylum Cyanobacteriota; class Cyanophyceae; order Leptolyngbyales; family Leptolyngbyaceae; genus Phormidesmis; species Phormidesmis sp. 146-20. The sequence continues at coordinate 72,337 of NZ_JBJPHT010000004.1, read as the reverse complement.
GTGCGATCGCGGCTTCCAACCCGAATAGCCATTGACCACTGGAACATTCGTTTTCATGCCCGCCCACATTGCAGAAGTTTGCTCAATCCAGTCAGGATTTTTGCCTGAGTCATAAACATAAGCAACTTCACAGCCTTGACTCATCAGTTCTTGTAGTTCTGCTTCTCGATGAAGCAAAGGTGCTTTTTCAAAGCTGTAGGGGTTGATAATAATTTGTTCTGACATTCCGAATAAACAAATCGTACAAATTAAGGCAAGTCGTGACTTTTTTGGAGCGATCGCTATTCTCAAAAAAGAATCAAGCCCTAACAGAACTGCTATCAGTAAATAAAAGTAGAAGAGCAGGCAAATTCTGGCGACGGCTCGCATTGCTTTTGCTCCGGGAACTAGCGCATGAACCAACTCCCAAAGCGAGTAGTCAAATAAGCTGAGAGAGAGCACAAAGATTGCCAGAGCTGTGATTAAACAGGATTGGATCAGCAGCCTACGATCGGGTTCTAAAAACTTTGATTTTGTAGAAATTAAATAAACAACAAATCCTGTCAATAAAATAATTGTTAAGCCCATGAATAGACGATGTTCCGAAATTTTTGGCAGATTTCTGGACAAAGGAGCCAAGAGCCTGAACCAGGGGCTTCCTTCTGGAGGAGTCATCCAGGAATTGAGCCTAGGCAACATCAATGAAGCAGAGAAAAAGGGACGATCTCCCATCACTTTACCCATCTTTAGATAAGGGTTTAGCAATAGAAAAAGTAAAGTAAACCAGATTAGAAGGGTAGCGATCGCAGTTCGGTAATGAGACTTAAAATACGCAAATACATTGACTCTTGCCTTCTGGCTCACAAAGAAGACGACTGGAAGAAAGATTAACACACTAAACAAAAACATCCAGCCTAGATAAATGCTGGCGAGAATTTGAAGATAAGTGAAGAATAAGAATAGGATAAACCGTCGATTTGTTGGGCTTCTGACAAACCCCCAAAGGAACAAAAAAGCAAGCGGTGTAAAAAATTGAGGAAGTAGCTGCTGGTGTCCAATTTGGGCAGCTCTCGGCATTCCAAACGCAAACAAGAAGCCTCCAAACGCAGACAATGTGGGATGAATTTGAAAATATCGTAACAGAACAACAAAGCAAAAAAAGCAAAGGGACATCACGCAGATCATCCAGATCTGATAGGCAATATCACTAGATAAAAATCCTCGAAACAACCAATAGAGCGGAGCCGTTCCCCACATATTTTCGGAGAGGGCTAACATGTTTTTGAGCGGGTAGAAAAACGCAGGAGACCATAGCTCCCCAGCATAATTCTGATTAAAAACGACTTGAAAAGAATGTTCTAAAATGTATTGAACCAGTCTGGTATCCCCTGGATCGGTCTGCATTCTAGAAAACCCACTGAACAGCGTGGGATAGAACGACATTACAACCCCAATCAAGCACACGATCGAGTAGAACAAACCTGCGACCCAAAACAAAGGGAGTCTTTTTTGGAGTTTAAAAACTGAGACGGTTTCTCCTGAAAAGTCTTTCATGTTGCAGCGCTGAAGTTATTGAGTAGGAAAGAATTTTTCTGCATGTCTCTTCACAAGAGAAACTCACTCTATTTCCTGTGTGAAAATTACCTATAGAGTTCCCAGAAAGAGGGGCAGTATGTAAGTTCTTGCCTAACATCCCTAAAATCTGCTTAAGCTTCTGGCTTGCTGAATAGAAGAAACCTTTGAGGAAAACAAGTTGTATTTAAAGATACAAACGATCGCGCGAATGCCGTCCTTCCAAGTAATTTTCTTACCTTCTTTATAGGTGCGACCGTAATAAGAAATTCCAACTTCGTAGATTCGGCAACCCATTTTTGCAACTTTCGCGGTGATTTCTGGCTCAAACCCAAATCGATTTTCCTCAATTTGAACCGCCTGGATGACCTCTCGTCGAAAAGCCTTGTAGCAAGTCTCCATATCAGTGAGATTAATATTAGTCATCATGTTAGAAAGCGTCGTTAGAAATCGATTTCCAACCATGTGCCAATAGTAAACAACCCGATGAGGCTGACTGCCCACAAACCGTGAACCAAACACCACATCCGCTTTCCCTTCTACGATCGGCTGGATCATGACCGAAAACTCTTGAGGATCATACTCAAGGTCAGCATCTTGAACGATGACAATATCCCCTGTTGCGGCTGCAAATCCTGTCCTCAAAGCCGCCCCTTTGCCACGGTTTCTAGAATGGTAGATCACTTGATTAACCTGAGATTCTACTTGAGATTTCAAAAGTTCTCGTGTACCGTCGGCGGAAAAGTCATCCACAATAATCACTTCCAGGTCTCTAATTGGTGCAGCTTTGACCGCTTCAACGACCTGCATAATGGTGCCTAACTCATTGAAACAAGGAATGATGACTGACAGTTTCATAGTGATAGATCTTCCCAAAAACACCTGTACCGACGCTCAACCCAGTTTTAAGTTTTTAGCTTGCTCAACCTATTACGATCGCTTGACAACGGTGCAAAAGTTATTCATCCAAAACTGAAAATACTGATGTTTAAATTCCTTGAAGTTAGAGTCGTCTACTAAGACTTTTCTTAGCCTTTGGCGATCGTAATATCGCTTGTGATCTCTAATTTCTGCTTCGCTAATAATCTTTAGTTTGTAGGATAAAAACTCTAAAACAGGCTGTGACCAAACTGAGGGAACCGTGAGCACGAGTTTGCCATTGTCTCTCAAAACTCTGTGAATTTCTTGCAGAATTGGTTTTTCTTGCTCAATATGCTCTAAAACAGCCAGCATGGTGACTACATCAAAGCTGGCATCCTCGAAAGGTAGAACGCCGCCCAACATCATTTGAGCCGTTTTAAGATTTCCTGACTGCATAGTAGGCACTTTGAAATCAATGCCCACACCCTGCTTGATGCGAGGGGCGATCGTCTTCAAAAAAGCCGCTTTGGTACCGCAACCCACATCTAAAATTTCTGCGTCGGGTGGGATTTGCGAGATTACTTTTCGTAAGCGCAACCACCGCAACAACGGCTCCAATAGTGCTTCAGGCATAATTTTGAAAAAGTAGCATTCCAAAATACTCAGGATATCAGATAGTGCAAAGCTTAACCTGCTCAAAGCCATTTTGGGGTTGACGACTCACAGCGCTTTAGGTGCCGACTTTTGCAAGGATTTCTAGTAGCGATCGTCCTTCAACGTCATTCATTTCACCTGTTCCAGTGATTACTAAATCAAAAATCATTTTGTACAGACCCGCCTGTGGAGGAAAGGCGACTTCTCCCAAAGCGTTGGCTGTTTTCTGACTTCGAGGTCTTCCAGAGACATAAAGCTGACCCGATTTTATGAGTTGACCTTGCTGATCGAAAAAGCGAATCCTCACATAGACTTCGCCCAACCCGGCCCCAGTCTCATAACCTAACCATGTGGACTTTCCGGTATTTTTAACTTTTGCTTTCAATACATGAGTGGTGCCAGGAGCGACTGATAGTGAAGTCGTAATTGGCTGCTTTTTCTCATCTCTAATTTGCAGAATAGATCCTTTCAGTCCTGCTATGTAGTCTAAATTCCTGGCAGGCTTAGTAATTCTAAAAAATAAGGTTTGAGCATGTCTTTCGATTTGACTATCCCGAAGTTCCCACAATCGCCAGGTACTTTGTGATTGGGCGTAGCTTCTATCAATTGTGATTGGAATCGCCTCCCACATGGATGTCCCAAATGCTCCCACTACTTGAACGAAAAGAGAAAATAAAAGCACAGATAAGAAGACGAAGGTTTGTATGTTGAATAAACTGCGTTTAGTCTCGTTGAGCAATTTTAAGTGAGCTACGATCGTATAGTTAATTAAAAAGCAAACGATCGGCAAAGTATCCGTCAAGAATCGTGGGCCATAGCTATAGCCAGCCCACCAGATTTCAAAGAAGCAGTACTGAATAAAGAGCACAAGTGAAGCTAAGAAAAGGTAAAGAAGCAGTTTCTCATCTCTGTTTGACTTGAGCTTTAAGACTTGTCCCAGACTGGGAATTGCGTAAAGAACAATAGGAGAAAAAACTAGGAAACCTCTACTAGGACTCACAAGAAGTGCAGAAAATCCTTCAGCAAATCGCTTTAGAGTAAACAGATAAAGACTGCCTGCTCCACCATAACCTCCGCCAAAACTACCAAACTGGTAAAAATTCCAAATAGCACTGATCAAGACAGAGGATAAGCCCAGAAATAGAAAGAAACTTTGCTTACGGTAGGTGAATACAGCGTAGGTTAAAATTGCCAGCAGAAAGACAATATTAGTTGGGCGAATTCCAGGCAGAAGACCGCAGAAACTGCCTGCAAGGAGTAAAAGTATCTTTTCTCGTTTTTTAGAATGGTTTACTTTTAGTAAACAGAGCAATGCGGCAAGCGTTATTAGATTGGTTGGCCCATGTTGCCAGAGTCCTTGAGAGCTAATCATCCAGGTTCCTGTTGCAAAGGCGTAAACAAAGGTGGAAACGATCGCTACAGATTTACCAAACTTGAGCTTAGATGCTAAATAAAAGATGACTACCGAAAGGGACGCGACGATCACAGCAGCCATCTTTTCAAAAAACAAGCGATCGACTTCAAAAGCAGCGCTCGTAATATCAATTGACTGAAATCCTTTAGAGATTAGTAGGTAGATATAGAAGCAAACGTAAATTGGAAAAGTAACAATTGCGGCTCCGATCGGATAAAAGGCCGTCAAAGATCCTCGAATGTTTTCAGCAAAGAAATAGTGGTTAGCAACAAAGAATAAATAGGTATTCCTAAAATTCTCAAAGTTCAGCGTGTGGTTGATCAACCAATTGAAGGCAAGCAAGGTGTTAGGAATCGTATCACCTGCACTAATGGTTCGTCCATTTAGAAAATAGATGATGAAGCAAGCACCGAATATCAGCCACCCTTCATGTGCTAGAAAAGTACCTGAAACTTGGAGAATGTTTTTTTTGGATGACATGCTTTAAACTGCTTCTATTCAAAAGTTGAAGGAGCGATCGCTTTATCTGACTCAATAATTATCTCTAAGCTGACCTCGTAAGTAGTAGAAAATGGTCACAAGTGAGCAATGATTCTATCGACATTTTTTGCTGCTGCAAGGTTTATTTAAAGAAAATAAGTCGCTATAGCAATCCCAAATCAATCGTGAAATGCAGAATTGATCGTGCCCCCTAAATCTCCCAACTTTGGGGGACTTTGAGCCGAGAGACTTCCTAGATTTCAAGACCCATTCCCCAGTTTCAAAGTCCCCCAGAATGGGGGATTTAGGGGGCGAAGCGGACTGGAACGGAGCGACAAAAATCTGTTCATGACTCATTTAGGATTGCTATAGGTGAAATTAAACTCAAAACGTTCTAAAGCATAACCCATTGTTTTACTTCGTGCTTCTATGCTTTTGATCACTGTCATTGCTAAATCATACGCATCCTCAAACATCTGTCCGGTGACCTTCATGCGCTTTGAGTTGATGCCATTGACCTCAATCCGATTCATCAAAGCACTAATAGAAAGCACAATAAATAAGGAGCGTGAGAATCGTCGTTTCGATCGAATAGGCTGAGGTGTAATGCCCATTGGAAGCCTCCACAAGCAAACTAAGCTTTGCCAATTCCCTAGTGGCTGGTTCTCAGGTTATCAAAGGTCAATGTGTGCTTAATAAATAAACCAGTTGAGGGCAAGCAATGTGTTGGGCACCGGATCACCCGTCGTTATCGTTCGCTCGCTAAGAAAATAGATAAGAAAACACGCCAAAAAGATCAGCCACCCCTCATGAACAGAAAGGTTCTTCAAAGATTTTCTCATCAATTCTCTGCCTGCGAATTCTTGAAGTCATTATAGGGTCGAGAGAATTTGAGATGGAGACAGCGATCGACGCTATTAAAACTCTCCCCTTTTAACCAAAAAAATAGACGGATGCAAGATCCGCCTGTTCACTTAAAAGATTGTTAGAGGGTAGAGCAATTCTTAGATTAACAACGGTCGAAACCCGTGTTTTACCGACGCTTCGCCGATTTGCTCCATCTTTTCGATCGTGATCCGGTTTCTTCCCCAAGAAAAGTTAGTGTGCCACTTCTCAAATTCCAGCAGCATTGATTCCGCAAAACAGGCGAACAGTTGACGAGCAGGCACATCCATATTGACAATGCTCATGATTCGCCAGTCAATATCGAGGGAGTGTTCGACAATGCCACCATTCAACACGGTAATGCCGGGATGCTGGATTTTGGTGCCCAGATTTTTTGGGTAGCCGCCGTCGATCAGCAAGCAAGGCTGTTTGAGAACGGTTGGATCGATTTCAACACCTTTGGGCATACTGGCGACCCAAACGATAATGTCCGCCTGGGGCAGAGCTTCTTCTAGTCCGACAATTTTGCCGCGGCCAAGTTCGGACTGCAATTCCTGCAACCGCTCCTGGTTACGGGCGATCAGCAACAACTCAGTGACATCCGTTCGAGCATCAAGCCAGCGACAGACTGCGCTGCCAATATCACCCGTCGCCCCACAAACGGCCACCGTCGCCTCAGATAGATTGATTCCAAGCTGTTTGGCGGCTTGCTCGACCTGACGGCAGATAATATAGGCGGTATGAGTGTTGCCCGTCGTGAAGCGATCGAACTCCAGCATGACGTTGCGGACTTGTCGAATCTGCTGCAAATTGAAGTTTTCAAAGATGATCGATGAAAAACCCCCCAGGGCTGTGATGTCGATACCGTGCTTTTGGGCGTGAGCCATCGCGTTGATTACTTTGCGCGTCGCGGCTTTGATCCGACGAGTCGCCAACATTTCGGGCAAGAAACAAGACTCGACGTATCGACCCTCAATTTTTTGTCCGGTGGCACTGGTGACCGTAATGTTGTCAACAATCTGGGGCGGGGCACTGCACCAAAAATCTAACCCCTGGTCAGCGTATTCTGGATACCCTAACTCTCTTGCAACCGATTGAGCGTGTTCTAGACTTGTGAGATGACCAATTAGACCAAACATCGACAGATATGGTAGCAGCCCGTGGATGGCTGAGATGGGTGAGTAGGAAGGGATGAGGGAGGGCTTTGCCCTGCATTCGCGAGGAGGGATGAGGGAAGCGATCGCAATCCTCACATCCCCTGTGAATCCTTTTAGACGGTTGCGAGTCCGTAGGCAGACATTTTCATGATGTCACGGGTGGTAAAGCCAATGTTGCTCAAGGCTTCGCCGTATTGAATCATGAAGTCTTCGACAAGTGCCTCGCGCTCCATGCCGAGAACTTTGGCATCGGTTTCGACCTGGTTGAGCATCTTCCAGACGATCGGCAAATTCTGTTTGTTGGCGGCTTCGAGTTCTGCTTTAGAAGCTTCAAAATTTGCTTTTAGCCATTCTTCACCATAGTTGAGGTGGGTGTATTCGTCCTTGACTACGCCTTCAGTGATTTTGCGGGCAAAGTCGTCGGCTACGGGGATGTAGATGTTGTAGGCGGCGATCGCAAAGCATTCAATGATCAACGACTGAATCAGCAGGCAGGTGACGACGTTTCCTTGGGCGGCCGCGGTTTGAAAATTCTCGTGGAGTTGTGAGAAAAACTGACGGGCAAATTCCATGTCTGGGGTGACTTTGAGGTTGCGTCCACAGGCTTCAAAGCCTTTTTTGTGGCGGTTCTCCATTTTTGCCAAGCCGAAGAGTTGATCTTTATCATCAGGCAGAAAGTCCGCCAATCGCTGATAATTTTCGTGGGCTTCTTGCTCGCCTTCAATGACGATCGCGTTGATGCGGCTGTAGGCATCTTTGTAAAGCTCGCTGTGGAAGTCAATCTCTGGGGTCGCCTCAAGTTGCGGCATAGAACAATTGTCTCCTGGTCGTGGATAAGTCGGGGTAAGCCGATTTTGGGACTGTAAGGGTTAGGGAAAATGGGGTTCTTAACTCCAGTCTGCTCCCACTCTACACTTTACCGTCTCTGGTTAGGGATGAGGCTGAGAATCGTTAAATTCTGCTCTGATGGTGCAGTTGAGAGCTAAAATGCCAGTCTGGTGAATTTGGGTCGTTCAAGCGTTAAGTGTAGCTTGTGATGATGAACTTTTCTTAATTTTTCTATCAAGAACCGTTTCATCGATCCATCAAAGGAAATTTATGCAGCGAGAAAGTTCCTTCGATCGAGCCGCTTTCAGTGTAAATACCTTGAGTGTGCAATGGCTCAGTTTGTTCCTGCTAGTTTTGGGAGCAATTTTGGTGCTGTTGCCCTTGAGCGTGATGGCGGGAATGTCGTTGACCAAAACGGGGGGCGGCTGGACGTTTGACCACTATCGAGAAGCGTGGGAGCGGGGCGGCTTTTTGCTGGCGTTTGCCAATTCGACCTTTGTGGCGCTGGTGGTGACAGCAATTCAGATGATTACGTCGGCGTTAGCAGGTTATGCGCTGGCGCGGCTGCAATTTCGAGGCAAGCAGGCTTTATTGCTGGTCATTTTGACGACATTGGTCATTCCGTTTCAGATTCTGGTGATTCCTATTTTTTTGGTGTTGAAATGGGGGCATTTGATTAACACGTATGGCGCTTTGATTTTGCCGACAGCGGTGAATGGATTTGGGATCTTTTTGATGCGGCAATATTTTCAGACGATTCCGATCGAGCTAGAAGAAGCGGCCATGTTGGATGGAGCCAATCGGTTTCAGATTCTTTGGAGAATTATGCTGCCGTTGTCTCGTCCGGCGTTGGTGACACTATTTCTATTTACCTTTATTGGCGAGTGGAATGATCTGTTCAAGCCGCTGGTGTTTACGACGCGATCGAGCCTCCGGACAGTGCAGCTTGCGTTGGCGGGCTTTCAAGAACAGTTCACGAACAACTGGACGCTGATGATGGCGGCGGTGGTGATTGCGACGATTCCGGTTGTTCTCTTATTTTTGTTAGGTCAACGGCAACTGATTCGCGGGGTGGCGGCCACGGGGATTAAGAATTAGATTAGGGCGCTTTTTGCTTCGTTGTTTGAGTTTTCTGCCCCCCAACCCTCCATTCTGAGGGACTTTAGGATGTTCAGGAGCCGCGATCGCTGTTCTAAAGTGTGCAATTGGAGTAATTTACTCGGCCTTTCGAGTTCTGAAGTCAAATGATGGAGTTCTGAGGTCAAAGTTTTGAGTTCTGAAGTCAAATGATGGAGTTCTGAGGTCGAAGTTTTGAGTTCTGAAGTCAAATGATGGAGTTCTGAGGTCGAAGTTTCGAGTTCTGAGGTCAAAGTTTCAAGCAAAAAGGTTGGCCTTTCGAGTTCTGAGGTCAAATGATGGAGTTCTGAGGTCGAAACTTTGGGGGTCGAAGCTAATATTTCAGGATTTGAGGGTGAAAGATGGAGAATTAAGTGGGAACACTGAAGCGGCGGAAGGCGTTTACCAAAAGTTCACCAATTACACCGGGGCTGAGAGCATAATGTCATCTTTCTCGTTTGATGTTTATTTAAAGTCAATTCAAAAGAATCTGCAAAAGGGCAGTGAGCGCAGCCATTACCCAGCATTAAAAGATTTGTTGGATGATCCTGCTGTTGGAATTGATGCGGTGATCGAGGAAAAAGGCAACAAAGCAGGGATTCCAGACTTTACGGTTAAGCGACGAGACTTGTTGGTGGGCTATGTAGAAGCCAAGGACGTTGGATTAGATCTGGATCAGATTGAGAAATCAGAGCAGTTGCAGCGTTATCTCGAAGCCTTTCCTAATTTGGTGTTGACCAATTATCTAGAGTTTCGCTGGTATGTCAACGGCAAGCGCAGGCTAAAAGAAGCTTTAGCTGATCGCAATGGTAATAAGCTGCAAGTTAGAGAAACTAACACGATCGCGGCTCTGCTGGATCAGTTTCTCAACTACACGGGCGAGATCATTAGCAGTCCTGAAGACTTGGCGCGACAGATGGCGAGGTTGACGAAGGCGATTAAGTTGGCGACATCAACGGCACTTGGGCTAGAAGAATCTCAGGGCGAGTTGCATCAGTTAAAGCAGGGGTTTAGTGAGGTGTTGTTGCCCGATTTGAATGATGCTGACTTTGCGGATATGTATGCTCAGACGATTTCTTATGGGCTATTTGCGGCAAGGGTGGGTCATGCTCAAAATCCAGGAAGTGATACGTTTACTCGGCGCACGGCGGGCACTTACATTCCGGCAACGAACCCGTTTTTGAAGCGGTTGTTTAATACGATCGTAGAAACCGATGCAATTAGTCAAATTGATTGGGCGATCGATGATCTGGTGCAAGTGCTGTCTCAGGTCGATATGGGCAGCATTTTAGAAGATTTTGGGCGGCGGACTCGTCAAGAAGATCCGGTTGTGCATTTTTATGAGACATTTTTGGCGGCGTACAATGCGGCTTTGCGAAAGAGTCGGGGCGTTTATTACACACCGGAGCCTGTGGTGTCTTTTATTGTGCGATCGGTGGATGCGATTCTCAAAGATCGCTTTGATCTGCCGTTGGGGTTGGCTGATAATGCCAAAGACCCGGTGACGCAAAAGCCGAGGGTGCAAATCCTTGACCCAGCCACGGGGACGGGCACATTTTTGTATGAAGTGGTCAAGCAGATTTATCGAAATTTAGAAGAAATCGGCATGGCCAATCAGTGGGATAGCTATGTCAAAGATAATTTGCTGAATCGGTTGTTTGGCTTTGAGTTGTTGATGGCTCCTTATGCGATCGCTCATCTCAAACTCGGTCTACAACTGCAAGAGTTGGGCTATCAATTTAAGGGCAAACAGCGATTAGGCATCTACCTCACGAATACGCTGGACGAGGCCCTCAAAAAATCAGAGATCTTGTTTGGTCAGTTTGTCGCCCAAGAAGCCAACGAAGCCTCAGTAGTGAAGAAAAACGCACCGATTATGGTGATTTTGGGAAATCCACCGTATTCGGGAAGCTCTCAAAATGCTAGTAAGCGGAAGAGAATTGCAAAGGCTAATGAAAGCTATTTAGCTGACATTAGATACACAGGAAGAGTTTGGGAGAAAATCGTAAAAACAGCGAAAAAGCCTCAAGAAATTACTGAGCTAACTTACATTGGTGAGCTTTTGGAGCGTTACAAAGGCAGAGTTCGGAAGGAAGGTGAGAAAAACATATCACCTCTAGACAATGACTACCTAAAATTTATTTGCTTTGCTCATCATCGTGTTGAACAGACAGGCTATGGAGTGGTTGGATATATTACTGCAAGCTCTTATCTAAATGGTTTAATTCACCGTGGAGTTAGAGAGGAACTCTTAAAGACATTTGATCAGTTTTATGTAATGGATTTACATGGAATACCGGATCAGAACTGTCCTGATGGAAGTCCTGATCGAAACGTTTTTGATATCAAAGAGGGCGTATCCATCGTAATTGGAGTTAAGGATAATAACCCATCTGTAAAAGAGCCTAAGAAGTTGTCAAAAGTTGCCTACTATGATTTGTGGGGTAAGCGCCAAGAGAAGTATAATTTCCTCTCTAGTGCTGACATTGAATCTGTAGAATGGCAAGAAATACAGCCATTACCACCAAACTACTTTTTTGCTCCTAAAGACTTTAGCTTAGGCGATGAGTACCAAAGTCTGGTAATTGTGACGGATATTTTTAGTCTCTATAAAAATGGTATTCAGTCAGGTCACGATGATTTTGCCGTTTCTCTAGAAGAAACTACACTCACAATTCGGCTAAAAGATTTCTACTCTAATCAAATTAGTAACAGCGAAATACAATCAAAGTACGGCTTAAAGGACAAAGCAGGATGGGTATTTGAAAAAGAGCGTAATGCAGCTATTACAGAAGGATATATATCAGACTTACTTAAGCGCTACTTTTATAGACCTTTTGATAATCGTTGGATATACTTCAGCAAAAGGACTTTAAAGCGACCAGTCAAGGATGTAATGCAACATCTACTGCAAGAAAATACAGCTTTAATACTTTGTAGACAGCAAGTAGAACTAGGGTTTGATCACGTTTTTGTGACTAACCTATTAGGTGACTGCAATGCAATTTCTATTGAGTCGCGAGAATTCAACTATTACTTTCCTCTTTATCTTCATCCTGATACTGACAATCAGCAAGGCAATTTATTCGCTGAAAGATCTCCAAATTTCTCTTTAGAGTTCATTGCAGCAATTCGAGAGAAGCTGGGTTATGTCCCCACTCCAGAAGCCATCTTTTACTACATCTACGCCATCTTCCACAGCCCTACCTATCGCCAACGCTACGCCGAGTTTCTCAAAATCGACTTTCCCCGCGTACCGCTGACCAGCAACGATCAGTTATTCAAAGACTTGGGTGCAAAAGGCGAAGAATTAGTAGCCCTGCACCTGATGAAATCAAAGAAACTCAACAAGCTGATCACCAAAATGGGCGGCGATGGAGACAATGCCGTAACCGAAGTTACCTACAAACCGGCCGAACAGCGAATTTATATCAACAAAAACCGCTACTTTGAAGGCATCACCCCTGACGTTTGGGAATTTAAGATCGGTGGTTATCAAGTCTTAGACAAATGGCTAAAAGATCGCAAAAAAGCCAAACGCACCTTATCTTTTGACGACGTATTGCACTATCAAAAAGTTGTCGTTGCTCTCAAAGAAACCATGCAGACCATGCAAGCGATTGATCAATTGATTCCTGGCTTCCCGATCAAGTAACCCTTATTGTGAAACATTACCAGGAGAAACTAATATGAGCATCAGCCCTAAAGAACAACTATTAAAAGAGATAGAAAAGCATCCGATTCTATACTTAAAGAAGTACTAGATTTCTTGCTGTTTATCAAATCTAGAGAACTTGAACAAACGCAATTAGAAATTAGCTGATTCAATGAATCCAGTTTGGCGGAAGATTGGCTGACCCCTAAAGAGGATGAAGCGTGGCAGCATTTGTAAAACATTCAATGAATGGTCAGTATTGATCTACAGTGTTGATCTACAGCGCACCAATCCCAAACGTATCGTAATTGACGTTGTTAATACTGACAAAGTTATCCATCAGTGCATTAAACGCGCTGGTAGGCCAGCTCTCCCGCCACATAGGTCGCACAGACAGCCCGATCGTCTCCCATTATTACCAGACTAAACACTTTATCGGCGAGTTCATCCAGTGTAGTAGCGGTTGCGATCGGGTTGCGGAAAGCCATAACTGGAGTCGATCGCGCATCCAATACAGTAAAATCTGCCTCTTTTCCAACTTCAAAATTGCCGATTTTGTCATCAAGTGATAGTGCCCTGGCTCCGCCCAACGTCATCAAAAACAGTGCTTTAAAGGGAGAAAGATTTTGTTGGCGCATTTGAGCAATTTTGTAAGCTTCATTTGCTGTTTGCAGCATCGAAAAGCTAGTCCCCCCGCCAACATCTGTGCCCAACCCCAACTTGACCGGGTGTTCAACGGATTTTGCTTGCTCAATTCTAAACAGTCCGCTCCCCAAAAATAAGTTAGAAGTAGGACAAAACGCGATCGCTGCTTCGGTCTCTGAGAGCCGCCGAAACTCCTCATCTGTAAGCTGGACACCGTGGGCGAAGACGGAGCGATTGTGAACTAATCCGGCGCGATCGTAGACATCCAAATAGCCCGCAGCATCGGGAAAAAGTTCTTTTACCCAGGCCACCTCATCGACATTTTCAGACAAGTGGGTGTGCAGATAAACATCAGGAAACTCTGCTAACAGTTTGCCTGCGAGACGCAGTTGTTCATCACTGGAGGTAATCGCAAATCGGGGCGTAATCGCGTAGAGCAATCGTCCGTTTTTGTGCCATTTCTCGATCAGTTGTTTGCTTTCTTGATAAGAGGTTTCGGCGGTGTCACACAGGTAGTCAGGCGCATGGCGATCCATCATAACTTTGCCTGCAATCATCCGCAGATTTCGCTGACTGGCTTCTTCAAAAAAAGCCTCTACCGATTCGGGGAAAACAGCCGCAAACACAAGCGCCGTTGTTGTTCCATTCTTCAACAATTCATCTAAAAAGAAACTTGCCACTTTTTGAGCATAGGCCTTATTGTTAAACTTACCTTCAACTGGAAAGGTATATTGATTTAACCATCCTAAAAGCTGTTCGCCATATGCCGCAATCATTTCGGTCTGCGGAAAGTGAAGATGAGTATCAATAAACCCAGGCACAATCAAGCGATCGATATAGGAAACCACTTCAATATCCAAATAGCGATCGCAAAGCTGTTGATAAGCTCCCAGTTCTTTCACATAGCCATCTTCTAAAACTAACAGCCCATCGGCTAAGTAGCGAACACAGTCTGACTCATTCACATAAAAAGGATCATCGATAAAATCTAGAAAAGCACCACGAATAGCCAGCGATCGTGCAGGTGAATTAGACATCAAAGTATCCAGGTAATTGAACAAACGTTACGATCGTGGCTCAATTCGCATTTCATCTAACGTTAATGAATTTTGGCTGCCTTTGAGCGCATTAAAGATAATAGACACGGTATTCTCGCCAGCATTCAGCCAGACATTAGAAAGGGTGGTCTCGTTCCAGGTCTGACCTTGTGGAAAAATCTGATTATCTACGACCTTTTTACCATTAGCATAAACATATCGAGATGCATTCCCCTCAATCGTCGCATAGCGAAACTTAAGATCATACTTTCCAGAACAAGAAACTTTGACATTAAAGGTCACAGAATCGTTGTTAACTGTACTTTTAACATATCCAGTCCCCCGAAATCCTGGCTCGATCGCTGCCTGCTTTGCTCCAGACAACATTGCATTCTCAGCCTGATAGATTCCCGTGGTTCCCAGCAAGATTGCCGCATTCACAGCATCCGTCGCAGAACTTTGTCGAGATGCATCCGCCTGATCAAACTCGCCCGCCCAGCTTAAACCAAATTGGTTGCTACGATCGCGCCGTGACCAGATCGCCGCCGCATTTTGCGTTATAAAATCTTTGTACTCAGGCTTGGGTAACGTCTGGTAAAGGTCAGACAAATTTCGCATAAAAATCCCCTTAAACTGCGGCCCATCAGCTCCACAATCCCGATTGATTTCACAGGGTTCCTGTAAGATGCCATTGGGTGCCAGCTTTTGAATTGCAGCATCGGCGATTGCTTCTGCCTGAGCCAACAAGGTCGGATCTTTTGTGCTGTGATACAAGTCTACTAACCCACCCAAAATCACGCCCTGATTGTATGTCCAAATTGTTTTACCATTATTCTGACAAGCATCATCTAAACCATCATTCACCAAGTTGTCAGAGTTGATCATTCCGGTGTTTCTAAACCATTCCCATTCTCGTTGTGCCCAGTTTAGATAATAGACTGCTTCAGCTTGAGTAGATGATCGTAAATGGAGTTTAGCTGCGATCGACAAAAACAATTCATTCGTAATCGCATTTTTGTATTGTCGGCGTTTGTGCCACCAGATTCCACCGCCGCAGGTTGCATCCCAGCCTTGGGTCATATTCTCAAAGATGGTTTTTGACATCTCTAGATAGCGACGTTGACCCGTCACATCGTAGGCTCTAATCCAAGTTAGCGCCCACCAGCCTTCGTCATCATAAAACCAGGGATTGAGAAAGTTAGTGTGCTTGTTTTTCTCAAAGGTATTGAACACATTGCCCCGATAAGGAATTGTCTGAGTGATTGCCGCGTAGTCGATCGTCGTCTCCAAAGCATTCGCCGAATTCCACCAACCTGTTGTATTCCATAGCCCTGTCGAGAGATTATAGAAAGCTTGCAGAGCAGCCATTCCAGCCGCCACACTCGGAGAACAACTTCCCGGAACAACCATTCTCTATTGCCTCGCTGAAC
This sequence comes from Phormidesmis sp. 146-20, assembly GCF_052939475.1. Classification (NCBI taxonomy): domain Bacteria; kingdom Bacillati; phylum Cyanobacteriota; class Cyanophyceae; order Leptolyngbyales; family Leptolyngbyaceae; genus Phormidesmis; species Phormidesmis sp. 146-20. Next base: position 56,624 of record NZ_JBJPHT010000004.1, on the reverse strand, counting down.
CTAAATAAGCGATCTAATATTACAGATATTTAGTTGCTTATATATAACTATTTTTAGTCAATCACTAGCGACTAGAGACTTGCAGACAAATGATATCCCAATGTAGAAGCATAGTGTAGAGGCATAGCAATGTCATGCCCTTAGCGGAATCCACTTTTAACGGTTGTTTTATTTATTGGGTGTTTCTTTTAGTCGAGGTTGAGTCGATCGCGGTCTGATCAACAAACTTACACCGATTGCCCAGGCGATCGAAACCAGCCATCCAGCCAAAACATCACTGGGATAATGCACACCCAGATAGAGACGAGTCCATCCGATCGTCAGCACAAATACGGCTCCCCCAATTAGCACCCACCATCGCCATCGAGTGTTCCAGGTCAAAATAACCAGGGTGGCAACCAGCGTCATACTTGACATCGCATGTCCGCTCGGAAACCCGTAATCAAACTCCGGAGCGGGCGACTGCCACAAGCGCGGACGAACTCGATGAAGCAGTGCTTTTGCAGTTCGATTGATCAGAATGCTTCCTGTTAGCGTCGTGACCAGATAAGCCAATGAGTGCCATCGTCGTTTGACTAGCAATATCAATCCTGTGACGATCGCAATCGGAAACACGCCCCAAAAGACTCCCAACTTGGTGAGAAAGGTCGCGATCGCATCGAGTTGTGGCTGGCTAGTCGAGTGAATCGCCAAAAGAATCGGTACATCCCAAGGAAAGCCGCCCTGATGCTCCCAAACATCTTCTGCCAGTTCTCCAAAAAATTGCAGAGGCAAAAAGACTCCAATCAGCAACAGGATTAGGGATCTGCGACGCGCAATTAGTACATACTTGAGAAACTTGAGAAAAGACTGAAACAGTTTGGGGAGACCAGAGTCAAGCATTCATGGAAGTACAGGGTTAGAACAGAGGTTGGAAAGCCCCTGCTTGCTTAAAGTTAGGCGATCGCTCCTTTAAACCCATCAATCTGGAGTGATAAGAATGGGCATTAGATGACCTTCAGATAGAATTTTTGGCATGATAACCCTAGCGGACAATTGCATAGAATTCACGTTAATTTAGCCTTCGTTTGGGAAGCTGAGAATTCCTTGATCGCCATCCAACAAAGCGGGGATTCCGACGGGCAGCGCGGCATTTTCGCCATCGTGACCAAAGGGCAGATTGGAAACGATCGGAATCTCCAAATCCCCTAATCGATCGCGCATCACTTCTTCAACGCTAAAGCTCGGAACGCTAGCAGGTGGCTCACATTGGCTAAATCTTCCTAATGCAATGCCGCGAATTTGGTGAAAGGCACCACTCGATCGCCACTGGGTCAACATTCGATCAATCCGATAGGGCGCTTCGCTCACATCTTCTAGCGCTAAAATCACACCCGCCAAATCAGGCTGTAAGGGCGTATTCAAAAGATGGGTCGCCACGGTCAAATTTGCGGGCAGCAACAATCCGGTCGCTTGTCCGTTTCCCCAACCTGTGCCTTGAATGGGGGGTAATAATGTCTTCTCAAGCCAATCAAATAATCGTTGAGTTGACCAATCTGGCTCGGTGGCGATCGTCGTCAACAAGGGAGCATGAATGCCCGAAATTCCCTGCTGACTGAAACTCCACAGCAAGCTTGTAATGTCTGAGAAGCCAATCAGCCACTTGGGTTTACTGATCGGCAGCGTCCAATTTTCGAGCAGTCTCGCCCCACCATATCCGCCTCTAGCGCAGAGAATGCCACGACAATCAGGATCTTTGAGGGCCGTTTCTAGCTGAGTGCGGCGGGCTTGGTCAGTGCCAGCGAGATAGCCCCAGCGATCGTCAAACCCATCGCTTAATTGAATCTGATAGCCTCGATCGCGCCACACTTCAATCCCTTTCTCAAAAGCAGAAAATTCTCGTAACGTACCACTCGGCGCAATCACCCGCAGCAGATCACCCGGTTTTAGCGGTGGTGGAATTTGGCAAGGCTTCATGGGGAGAGGGGGGAGGGAGGAGAGAGGAGAGAGGAGGGAGGAAGGAGGAGGGAGGAGGGAGGAATGTAGGATGGCTTTTGGTTTAGCGTATCAGGTCGGCAAACCAGGATTCTAGACGATCACCGAAGGCTTCGAGAGAATAGTGGGCTTGGGCTTGTTGGCGGCAGAGCGTACGATCGAGGGCATCGATTTTCTTGATGGCGGACACCAATCCATCCACGCTATCGGGTTCGACGAGCCAGCCTGTTTCACCATCGCGCACAATTTCTGAGGGGCCACCGCGACGATAGGCAATCACCGGAACGCCACAAGCCAGGGACTCGATCGCCACATTGCCAAACGCCTCTACCCACCGCGGAGTCATTAACAAAGCTCTCGATTCTCCCAAAACTTGCTGTAGCTCACTGGTTGAGAGAAATCCCCCATACTCAACGGGCGCACCTAGATGGTCAATCAATATCTTTTGCCAGTAGTCTTCATCCTGGATCACGCCCCAGATTTTGAGCGGAATTCCCACCCTTTCAGCGGCCGCCACCGCATCTTCTAGCCCTTTTTCGGGGGCAATCCGACCGACCCAGGCGAGCTGATTTTTGGGCTGAGAACAAAACTGATAAAGCGACAAATCAAAGCCGTTTTGCAAGTTGCGACAGTGATTTTTGAATCGAAACGTCTCGGCCTGAGCCAAACTGTGAACGCCGATCGTTCCTTCAAATTCAAGTGCAACTTTCTCAATGATCTGATCCATCGCCTCCGTTAGCGAACCCATACTCACCAGATGAGCGATCGGGCGCTCAAAAAACGGAGTCAAATAAAACGGCAGCCAATCGTAAGCAAAATTAAATAGAAGATCATACTCGTGCTGTACCTGACGCGCATAGTCCCACATATTCCCCAGGACAGAATTTTGAGGAATCGTCACCAGCGCATCGCGTCCTTGAGTTTGAGCTGTGATTTGAAGTGTGCCAGCGATCGGTACCAGAGAAACGCCTTCTAAGACTGATCCTTGGGGAGCGACGATCGTCAAAGAATGACCTCGCTGACTCAACGCCTGAGCCACACTCTTGAGCGTCAACTCGACACCCCCACCTAACCCCGACCCCAGCGCACCAACCGAGGTAGACAACAACAATATTTTGAGCGGTTTTTGAAAAAAATGAGACACAAGAAGAAGGGATGAGGGATGAAGGATGAAGGATGAAGCCAAACGGACTTAGAACTTTCTCACAGATACACCCTATCCTCAAATCAACCCACTATGTAGCGCACCCTTGCTTGCAGTAACTCGAAGCGATCCCTCATCCCTCATCCCTCATCCCTCATCCCTCATCCTTCTCTTACGGCAAACTCTCTGGCGGACTCACCGAATTTTTGAGCGCAGGCAGACTCTCCATTCCTGGTACAGTCCGAATTCGATTTAATTGCCCCAGGGCCCAACGGGCTGTCTCCTGAACCTCTTGATCGGGATCGTCGGTCGCTTTGTGTAACAGATGACTGATTTGAGCCACCATGTCATAGACTCGCGTCAGGTCGCGAATCGCATTTTTCCGAACGTCTGCATTCTCGTCTTGGAGCGAAATCGCCAACGCTCGACTCAGCGGTTTGAGTGTCCGAGTTCCAATTTCTGAGAGCGCTGAGAGAATCAAACTTCGCTGCTTTGAGTCAGAGTCAAGCATCAAATCAACCATCGGCTGGACTGCGCGCGTGTCTCCTCGTTGACCCAATTCCCAAATGACCTTTTGCCGTTTGGCCGGATCAGGTGTCCGAAGGTCTCGAATCAACTCATCGACGATGTTAATTTTCGCCAGCCGAGTCGTTTCTGAAACCTTGGGTGTTTCTGTGACATAACTCATGGGTGGTTCTGTATGCTGTGGAAGGGTTTCCGAAACGGTGACTGTCGTGTGACCGTGACCGTTGGAATTAGAGTGCCCCTTGAGCGCAGCCGAATCACTTACCCCATTTTCTGAGTGGTCTACAGGAGACTCACTGGGTCGATCGTGCAATTCTTCAGAAGATTCAACCAAAGCATCTGGTAATGGCTGTTCTGGTTGGGTAGGTCGATCGACTGGTTTTCTGCGCCTCCAGGCTAACAAGCCGACTCCGCCCATCAAAAGCGCGCCCCCGATCGCGCCTGGTATCATCCATCCTGGTGCATTCTCTGATTTTTGAGGCTCATCCGCTTTGGCTAACTGGGCCTCTGGCAGACTCGTCGCTTTTTGAAACTTACTGACCGCCTCCGCCGTACTTTGTTCGTAGATGCCCGTAATTTCGCCGTCAAAGTAGCCCAAGAGCTTGAGGGTTTTTTGCAGCTTGCTCACCTGGGGGCCTTGAGCGCCGATCGTCAATTCTGTCTGACCAGCGTCTTGAGAAGGGGCTTGAGCAAATTGGGGCGCTTTGGGGGAAATCTGGGCAACCGCGTTTTTTGGAGTTGTCAATTCACCTGCAAAACTGGCTGCTGGTTTGGAGGCGACCGTCATACACACGGCGCAAGCGATGAATAAAAAACCAGGGCAACGAGAAATCATAGGCTGACCCAAAAGGGGGGTGCGACTAGCGTATCAACAAAGGGGGGGAAGTTCTTTTAGCTAGCTCAATCCTAACCGCCAGATCAATATAGTGCCCTCAAAAAGTTTGGCACCTACACAGAAATGATAATCCGTCAACTAGTGATCAGTCTTCCGCCAACGATCTCAAATTAAATAGAATCGTCATCTGTAGGGTGTGTTGAGTCATGCGAAACGCAGCGATTCTGTCTGAGGGTACGCTTTAAGCAGCTTAATGCACCCTATGTAATCTTTGGGGTTATTAAGTTTACAGGTGGTGCTCTTTGAGACTGGTGGTGCGTTTCGCATTGCCCAACACACCCTACGGGATTTTAACTACACAGGCTTAAGGCAATCTTTCGGGTTCAGTTTCGACGACGGCCAACGGTACTCCCGCGATTTCATTGGTTTCTGGTTGTGCTGACAGAGAACTATTCTTGAGCGCGTCTGATTGATCCGGAGAAACTTCTTCGGAGAACGATCGCTTTAATTTCTCAGTCAAGACTTCTCGCTGATTGATTAGATAAATGCTCACCAGCGTCAAACTCACGCCTACCCACTGAAGCGGACTCAGCACTTCAGACAAAAATAGATTGCCAAACAGCAGGGCAAACACGGGAGTCAAAAAGGTCAGCGAACTCAAACTGGTCAGACTGCCGCTAGAAGCAAAGTAAAAAAATAAACCGTAGGCGATCGCGCTGCCAAAAATTGTTGAATAAGCCAGCGCTGCCCAGTTAGCATTACTCAAATGAATCCACTGATCGGACTCAAGCTGACTCGATAGCCCAAAGAGCGGCAGTCCTCCCAAAATCATGTGCCACCCCGTCGCGCTCACTGGGTCGGCGTACCGACAAACGTAGCGAACTAAGACGGTTCCGACTGCCATCGACAGGGCCGCCAACAGCATGAGCCACTGTCCGTTATCAAATAGATTCAAGACAAAATTCATTCCTGAGAAGTTATCTAGAACCCACCGCCCCTGAGCGATCGACTGCACGGCTGACGAAATCCATTCCTCCGGTAACCCCAGCAAACTGATTCCGAGAACGCCGATCGTCAGCCCCAGCCAGCCCCACAAGCCGATTTTTTCGCCAAATAGCCACAGGGCCATCAAGGCAACGGCCAGCGGTTGAGAGTCAATCATCACTGACCCCAGACCTGCCCCAGTTCTCATCAGTCCTTGAGCGAGAAATCCTTGAAAAAGTGCGCCATCGACGATCGCAAACAGCGAAATCCACAGCCACGCTGCCCAGCCTTTGGGTTGAGGTCGTCCCATCCAGGTGGCCGCTATCAGCACCATCACTCCCGCAGGCACCAGCCTCACTCCCGCTAAAAAGAACGGAGTCGTCTGCGGAATCACTCCTTTCATGGCGACCATTGCCGTGCCCCAAAGAAAGAAGGGTGCAATCAGCAGCAAAGGCGCAAAGGGAAGTCGAGATTCAGTAATCTTCAAGTGCATGGGATTTGCTGATGAGGGGGTTGAGCTTATTGTATTTAATTATGTAGTTCTATGAAGCACTTAATCATTTTTGAGGTTCAAGTTAATACCCCACACGCCACACGCTGATTGACTGACAAATTTCTCGTAGTTTTGTAGAACCCTGCAAAGTGTGATCGCTAAACTCACCTTGAACTGACCACAGAGCGGCAGCGCTTTAAGAATTTTGTCCATCAGTCCGCTTCAAACCTGAAATCTTCTTGTTCAGAGCACGATCGTTCCTGTTTGAAATAGAAATGTTGCGGTTCAGAACACGATCGCTCCCATCTGAAATAGAAATGTTGGGGTTTGAAGGGCGATCGTTCCGCTTGACGAAGGGTTCTTTCTGGACTGGCTAAAAAATCTCTGATCATTTCACAGCCTCTTCGCGAAGCATCACCGCTGAACCTGTCCGTGACAGCCACCTAGCGACAGAAATTAGAAGTTTGGCTGTCAACCAGCCTCACGCTTCACTCCTCACACCTCACCTCCAAATGAGGCACACTAGAATTTGGTCATCCACACTACATTGTGCAAATTCCTATGCTTCGGCTCTTTAAGCCCCGGTCTCGTAAACAAATTGCTCGAATTGAAATCAATGGCGCGATCGCGGGCGCAACTCGAAAGCGTGTTTTAGAAGCGCTCAAAACCGTTGAAGAAAGAAAGTTTCCTGCCCTGCTGCTGAGAATTGACAGTCCAGGAGGAACCGTGGGCGACTCGCAGGAGATTTATAGTGCGCTGAGAAAGTTGCAGGAAAAGGTCAAAATCGTTGCAAGCTTTGGCAATATTTCCGCATCTGGCGGGGTCTACATCGGCATGGGTGCCCAACATATCGTGGCCAATCCAGGAACGATCACAGGCAGCATTGGCGTAATTCTGCGGGGCAATAATCTGGAACGGTTGCTGGAGAAAGTTGGTGTTTCCTTTAAGGTGATCAAATCGGGGCCTTACAAAGATATTTTGGCGTTCGATCGCGAACTCACCGACCCCGAAAAAATCATTCTGCAAGACTTGATTGACATCAGCTATTCTCAATTTGTGCAGACGGTCGCTGAGTCGCGCAATCTACCCAACGAGACGGTGAGAACCTTTGCTGATGGGCGCGTCTTTACGGGTGAGCAGGCCGTAACCTTGGGACTGGTCGATCGACTCGGCACCGAAGAAGACGCGCGTCGCTGGGCCGCCGAACTCGTAGGTCTCGACCCCGAAAAAACTAAATGCTTCACCTTTGAAGAAAAGAAGCCCCTCGTCAATCGCCTCACCTCTAACAACAGCCTGATCAGTAACCGCCTGACTAGAGCGATCGACACCGTTCCTGGACTCTCAGCGGGAATGGACTGGCTAGAATTTGAACTCTCGACCAGTGGGCTTCCTCTGTGGCTTTATCGTCCCTAATGGCGGCCGGAATTGAGCGGGAGTTATCACGACCTTCAGGTTGACATTGCATCAAATCTCAGATCCTCACTCCCCATTCCTGACTTCCCTCTCTTACAATTGAACGGCTAACAGTCTAGAGAAAACCTGGAGGATGAGACGTGCAGTGGAGAGTTCGAGCGATTCGTGGAGCGACAACGGCTTCGGCAAACACCGTCGAGGCGATTCGAGAAGCAGTGACGGAGTTGATGGACGAGTTAGAGGCTCACAATCGGCTTGACCCCGACGAGATTATTAGCGCGACCTTTTCGGTGACTCGTGATCTGGATGCAATTTTTCCGGCGGCGATCGCTCGTCAGCGTCCCCACTGGGATAATGTGCCGCTTTTGGATGTTCAACAAATGTATGTAGAAGGAAGTTTAGAGCGTTGTATTCGCTTTTTAATTCACTTTAATACACCCGATCCCAATGTCAGAATTCACCATCCCTATCTTCGACAAGCCAGAGATCTAAGACCCGATTGGTTAATGGCTCAAGTTGGAAATTCTTCAAATTAAGAACCATTTGATAAAAACAAAAAATTAGGGACATCGGCCTTCAAAGCTTTGTCCCTAAAGTTTTAAATTACTGTAGCTACCCTACTTGACGTGGATTCGATCAAATCTTTCGCTGCGGTTGTGAATCCAGGTAGCCCCCCAAATCCCCCACGAGTGAGGGACTTTGAACCCAAGATCTTGTCTGAAAGTCCCCCAAAATTGGGGGGTTGGGGGGCAGAAGCGCTGAAGAACGAAGCGAAAAAATTCCATCGAATTCACGTTATTTGAGTTGTGAGAATTCGGTGGTTAGCAGTTAGTAATCAGTTGTTGATCGAAGGCAAATAACTAATGACTAAGAACCCATCTTTTAACAATTCTCACAACTCATTCAGGATTGCTCTATCAGCCAAACGTTAAACATCAGTGGTCAGATTAGTGCTTTTGAGATCAACGTTGCGTTCTGCAAAGTATTTGTTGAGAAAGGTGCTGGCAAACGACAGGATCACGGGTGCCAGAATAAAAGAAACCGGCCCATGAACGCTAAATCCAGGCGTGATTGCAGCCGCTAACGAGAAGCAGATTCCATTCACAACCAGCGTAAACAACCCCAGCGTTAGAAAGTTGATCGGCAAGGTCAGCAGTGTCAGAATTGGTTTGATAAAGGCGTTGACTAGACCGATCGCGACCCCTGCCACCAAAGCCGCCACAAACGATTGAATATTAACGCCAGGAAGCACGATGTCTGTAACCAGCAAACTCAGAGCGGTCGCCAACAGCGTAAAGAGATAACCGAGATAATTCTTCATTTCTTGAACCTCAATTTCATCAATAGTTAATTCTTCTATTCATGATTTTTGCGGATCGATTATCCAACAGCCTCCACACACAGACAGATTTCGTAGACTAAGACCTACAAAAAAAGGACACCAGATTGCGATGTCCCATTCAGAGAGGTTTAACGGTTACTTGCCGACTGAAACCGATTCTTCTTGAGCCGTGACCAGCGTCAATTCTTCGGCGGGTGATTCTACAGGGTGATTGTGATGAAAGTGAATCCCTAAAAAGATGTCGTAGACAAAGCCTAAAAAGTTTTCTTTGAGTAGACCAACTGATTGTTTACAGCCCTTGGCATCCAAAAGCGGCTTAGTCGCATAGTAGGCGCGCTCGTAGTTGTACCAGGGCACCGACGGCCAGAGGTGATGCACGAGATGATAGTTTTGCCCCATGATCAGCCAGTTCAGCAGCGCATTGGGGTAGACTCTGGCATTTTTCCAGCGATCGCGCTCCGCAAAAGGACGATGTGGCAAATAGTCAAAGAACAATCCTAAAACTAAGCCAACGATCGCCAAAGGCACAAACCAGAAGTTAAAGACGTATCCCAAAAAGTGATAGTGGAAAGCCACATAGACCACAAGAACTAGAGAGAGCCGCGCCCAAAACCACTCGATCAATTCATTCTTGCGCCAAAGTTTGCGCTTAAAGAAGAAAATCTCATGGTAGAGAAACCGAGCATTAATAATCCACAGCGGCCCCATCGTTGAGACCACATGATCCGGGTCATTGTCAGGGTCGTTCACAAACGCATGATGCTGCATGTGAACACGGGTAAACACCGGAAAAGAAAAACACAACAGAAACGCACTGCCATGTCCTAAGAAAGCATTCATCCACTTATCTCGATGAGCTACGCCATGACAGGCATCGTGAATTACAGTTCCGACCATGTGGAGCGCCAATACATTCATACAGAAGCAGCACCAATCCACCCAACCCCAACACCAATAGCCCAACGTAGAAATCACAGCGATCGCCACCGAGAGCCAAAAAATGATGAGCGTCGGATTCAAGTCACCGGGAGCGCCGAGTAACTCTTTGGGAACTGTCAGGGGCTTTGTTGCCTCCGACATCTTTTCATCTCTCCTTTTTTACATCCTCGCGTCAGTATACGATACGCAACACCGTGAAGTTAAGTAAAGTCTCTTTAAGGTAGACAATTCGTTCAAAAACCCAACATCACCCAAATGAGCCGCCCCTCAAAACTCATCCCCTGGGAACTTGCTCAAAGAAAATAGGGTCAGGGGAAGAGAACAGTGAGAAGGGTTAAAACCACTATCCCACTTAGCATTCACGCGATCGATACTCACACAATTGAGGTTTATTTATTATGTCACGACGACAGTTTGGGTCGAGCTTAAAAATTAGAACGCTGGCAGTCAAGCGTGTAAGTCTTTTGATGGGAGCCACCCTGCTGTTGAGCGGATTGGCAACTACGGTTCCGGCTGGGGCACAAAGCACTTCACCGTCTGGAGATGTGATCATCAACACGGAGCCGGGCAATTCGGGGTCAACGACTCCCCCTTCTATCATCAATGGTGTTCGGTTTGCGTGTCAGACGATGAACGGACAGCCCACCGTCATGTATCAGCCCGAAAGCCAGCCGTCTCAGGCGTTTGCTTGGGCCACTCCGAGCACGTTGGGCGGCGGATGGGATTCGGCACGTCGCTGTAATGAAATTAGCCGCCGTCTAGAGGCTTACCGTCCTGATGGGCTGGTGGAAATGAAGACAGGCGTTGAGAACGGATACAACACAATTTGCGTGACGACCGATCGCGTTCCTTCCTGCCGTATTGTTTTAACCGTGCCCCCTGGACAAGATCCAGTCAGTACTCGCGATCGCGTCTTCCAAAATCTGACGGTAGCCGATAGCGGTCAACAAACTCAAGGAGTCGTCACCTTTGGCGAATCGAGCAACTCAGGCATTCTCGGTCAGATTGGGCAAGCATTGGGAATCAACCGCAGAAATAACTCTCGTGTGCGATCGGGGGATATTAACCTCAAGCCCTTCCTCGATCGTAAAGATGGGGGAACTGGAGAGCGTCTGAGTGGCGGTGTCACAGTGCGCCAAGCGCCTCGGTCTAACAATCGTCTGAGAATCCGCTAGTCTTTGGGGGAGGCATGAGGGAGAACTTCGATGATCTGTTCCCCCTTTGGGGGTAATCTGCTTTGTGAGAAGGGGTACGGTAGGGGTGTTCCTGCAAGGCGCTACTGTTAGTCTGGCAAGAACAAAGTGAGGAATGACGGTTCCCCTAAACCAATACAAGCTATCTTTTCATCCCTCATCCCTCATCCCTGACTGAGCCAACTGCGCCACGATCGCCACTAATTGATCGGGGTCAGTTGGCTTTGTAATGTGAGCTTGAAATCCAGCCGAAAGCGCCTGTTGCTGATCGTATTCGCCTGCGTAGGCAGTGAGGGCGATCGCGGGGATCTGACTTTTGCGACCTGGCAGCAGGGTTCTGATCTGGCGCATCAGCATGTAGCCATCCATTTCGGGCATTCCAATATCGCTGATCAGGAGGTTTGGCTGAGAATAAGCGAGGGTTTTGAGGGTTTCAACGGCGGAGGAGACAGCCATCACGTCAGCGCCTTCTTGCTCTAAAACAAACGTGACAAAATCCCGCGAGTCCGCATCGTCATCCACCACGAGAATCTGCAAACCAGCGAGAGGCAAGACAGAGAAATTTTCTTGGGTTCGATCGCCCAGAGGCATCAGAGTCAGTTCAGGGTTTGTCATGGTGTCTTGTTTGAGAAGGGGTAGTTTGACCGTAAATGTGGTTCCTTTTTCTTCGCCCAGACTCTCTGCCCAGAGGGTGCCGCCGTGAAGTTCAACCAGTTGTCGGGCGATCGCCAGCCCCAGCCCCAGACCACCATATTGTCGCGTCGTCGCGCTGTCTGCCTGCCGAAAGTAGTCAAAAATGTAGGGCAAAAATTCGGGACTGATGCCCTTTCCAGTGTCGATAACCTGAATCTGAGCCATGCCTTCGATCTGTTCGACTAGCACTTCGACTCGGCCGCCCGGAGGCGTAAACTTAACCGCATTAGAGAGAAGATTCCAAACGATTTGCTGTAGACGAGTCAGATCTCCCAAAACGGTCAGAGGCGAGGGATGCGGTTCACGGTTGTCTGCTTGGTAGTGAAGCCCGATCGCTTTTGCTTCGGCAGCCAGACGCACCGTTTCTAAAGCCGCTGTGACGATCGTTCTCACATTTACAGGCGCGACATTGAGAATCAGCTTACCCCGCAGAATTCGCGAGACATCCAGCAGATCTTCGATGAGTTGGGCTTGCAGACGGGCATTGCGCTCGATCGTCATCAGCGCTTCTGTGGTTTTGGCTCCGTCAAAGGTGCGGGTTTGCAGCAGTTTTGCCCAACCTAAAATGGGGTTTAAGGGCGTACGTAGCTCGTGGGAGAGAACGGCCAAAAATTCGTCTTTGATCCGGTTGGCAGATTCTGCTTGGGCGCGGGCTTGCTGTTCGGCGGCATAGAGACGGGCATTCTCGATCGCCACTGAGGACATTTGCGCTAACTGCACGAGAATGGCTTCGTCTTCTGACGTAAATTCGCCCACGGTCTTGTCAGATAGCTGAATCAAGCCAATATTGCGCCCGTCTCGCCCGGTCAACGGAGCCGCCAACCAACCCCGCATGGGAGGATGATCCGCCGCGTGAGCGCCAAACCCTTTCCAACTCGGATGGGCTTCTAGCTCGGTTTGGGTCAGCCGCATTGGGCGATTGAGATGACACACACAGGCATAAATGCCAGAGCCGTCGGCAGGTTCTTTATAATCACGCCACGCGGCATATTTGTCAGACAGAGAAACAGCGCTAATGGACTGGGCCCAGTTTTGGTTGGCGGTCAGGCTGGTCACGGATTGATGTGCGCCGATGATCGATCGCGCCTGTTCTGTAATGGTTTTCAGCACTTCGTCAACCGACAGCGCAGAATTCATCACGAGAGCCGCCTCGGTTAAGCCATGTAGTTGAGCAGTGTATTGCTGAGATCGGTTTAACATCTGTTCGCGTTCGACTTCGGCCTGCTTTTGTGAGGTGATATCAACCGTCACGCCATCAAAGCGAGTTGGATTGCCCTCCTGGTCATAAAAGCCTCGCCCGATCGCGCGTATCCAGCGAATTTGTCCCATTGGTGAAACGGTGCGGTAGTCGATTGTGTAATCAGATTTTTCTTCGAGGGAGGTGGCGATCGCTTGACGAGTCGGTTCGCGATCATCGGGATGCAGACGCTTATAGAAGAGGTCGATCGTCACATCAGTGTCAGGAGAAAGCCAAAAATGTGATCTACATTGGTCGCTCCATTCCAGCTTGTCAAAAGGCAGATCGCAATACCAGAGTCCTAATTCTGTCGATTTTAAGACCAGATCTAGCCGCTGACGATTGAGCTGTAGGGCGAGTTCGGCTTGCTTGCGTTCAGTGATGTCGTGATTGACTCCTAGCGTCCCCATCGGGTTGCCCTGGTCATCCGAAAACGGCACGACGATCGTCTCCGTCATCCCCTGGGAGCCATTTTTGTGAATAAAGGGAATTTCGCCTTGCCAGTAGCCAGTCGTCGTCACGCCGTTGAGAATTTCGGCTGTCAGTTGGGTTGCGGATTCAGGGGGGTGGATGATGCCCGGAGTTCTGCCCAGCATTTCTGTTTTAGAGTAGCCAAAAATTCTTTCTGCGCCAGGGTTCCAGTCGAGAATCTCACCTTGCAGATTGGTCAAGATCACCCCATCGTAAATGCGATCGAAGACGAGCGATCGCTGTCGTAGCTGGTCTTCGGTACGCTTACGGAGGACTTCGTTGTGCTTTGCTTCGGTCATGTCTGTAATCTGGACAACGCGCGATCGTCTGCCCCAAAAGCTTTCTTCGTGAGTCGTTTCTTTGACCTCGATCAGCGTTCCATTTTGTTTGCGATGTCGCCCGTTTGTGGGAGCGAGCGCTGAAGACTGAAGCTGCTCTATCAGATGGGGAACCTCTTCAATTGGGCAAATATTCAGGATGGTCATGTCCAAAAAGGCTTCCCGTGTATATCCATAGTGCTGAATCGCCGCCTCATTGACCGCCAAAAATGCCAGTGTCTCCGGGTCATAGATCCACATCGGCTGCGGACTGTGCTCAAACAAGCGACGATAGCGATCTTCACTTTCTGCGAGGGCAACTTTGAGATGCGTCAGTTCATCCGTCAGTTCATCCATTGTGGAACATTGCTCTGATTCACAAGCCGACCTTTGGGGATCAGGTTGGGGATCAGCAAGAGCGAGCGATCGCGCTGGTGGCAAGGGAGCAAGTTCTTCAGACTTTTCGTGACTTTGCATTCGTCAGCTTCAATCATCCAAAAGTAGGGGTATCGTCAGTGAGCCACTCTGAAGGTTTAGAGATCCTGGAATGGAAACTGTACGCTCGGAAGATGTGTACCTTTCGCTCTAATTTTTAGCATTTCTTAAGATAGACCGGGATCTACCTTTTGAAGGGGAATCGATCTGTGAAACTGCGGAGGCCCCAAAAATCGATCTCAGCACTGACAGAATGACTTTAAAACACACTCCCTTCATCGATTTCCATTCCCTATCTTCACGCAGAAGCATAGCCAAACATGGTAGTATCCCTGTTGCCGATTTGCGGAGACAAGCCACTTTTTAGACACTTCATTCTCAAGAGTGACCAAAGGCTGGTTGCAACGACCCCACTGACTGATATAGAAATTGATGGAATTGATTTTTATGTCCTTCCTTTTGGAGGGGGCTAGGCAGGTTTCAGCGTGAAGCAGCCCAGCGGAGTGATCCCCTCAATCCCCGTCAAAAAGGGGACTTAAAGAAGTCGAACATCGCGTAAATAATGCAAAAATCTAGGGTGACCGATCGCCGTCAAACTTCAGATCAGTCCTGGTCAAAACTGAGTTATCTCAAAACCTGGCAGGTTTAAGCTTGCGTCCATTAATTTAACTTCACCTCTTAATCCTCGTTTTAATATTCATTCTTTGATCTAATCCCCTCTAACCTCCTCGGACTCCTGTTCATGCAACTGCAAAACTCCCAGCGTAGAACGAAGATTGTGGCAACGATCGGGCCTGCCACCAGTAGCCCAGAGGTGCTGCGTCAATTGATCGAAGCCGGGGCAACGACACTACGCCTCAATTTTTCTCACGGCACCCACGATGACCATCTGCGGAGCGTTCGACTGATTCGGCAAATCTCCTACGACCTCAATCAGCCTGTTGGCATCCTCCAGGATTTGCAGGGGCCCAAGATTCGGTTAGGACGCTTTGAAAACGGCTCGATTATTCTCAACAAGGGCGATCGCTACACGTTGACCAGTCGCCTGATGCCGGGGACACAAGAAATTAGCTCGGTCACCTACGACCAGTTGGCGCAAGAAGTGCCAGAGGGTGCCACGATCATGCTAGACGATGGGCGAGTCGAGATGAAGGTGGAAGCGGTCGATCGTCCCAATCAAGCCCTGCACTGTCGCGTCGTCGTGGGCGGCCCGTTGTCAAACAACAAAGGCGTAAATTTCCCCGGCGTTTACTTATCGATCAAAGCGCTAACGGACAAAGACCGCAAAGACTTGATGTTTGGGCTAGATCAAGGCGTAGATTGGGTGGCGCTGAGTTTTGTCCGCAATCCTCAAGACGTGTTGGAGATCAAAGAACTCATTTCTAGTGCCGGAAAATCCGTGCCTGTGATCGTCAAGATTGAAAAGCACGAAGCGATCGAGCAGATGGAAGCAATTTTGTCGATCGCGGATGGCGTGATGGTTGCACGGGGCGATCTAGGAGTCGAACTGCCTGCCGAAGATGTACCCATTCTACAGAAACGACTGATCGCCACCTCCAATCGTCTGGGCATTCCGGTGATCACGGCGACTCAAATGTTGGACAGCATGGTACACAGTCCTCGACCGACTCGCGCTGAAATTTCGGATGTTGCCAACGCGATTTTAGATGGCACCGATGCGGTGATGTTGTCGAATGAGACGGCTGTGGGCAAGTACCCGATCGAAGCCGTTTCGACAATGGCTCAAATTGCGGTGCGGATCGAGAAAGAAAAGGGCAAGCGAATCTCGGAGGATGCGGGGCGATCGATCCCCAATGCGATCAGTCAGGCCGTTGGGCGGATTTCAGAACAGCTAAACGCCAAAGCGATCATGTCGTTGACCAAGACGGGATCAACCGCCCGCAACGTGTCCAAGTTTCGGCCGACGACTCCTATTTTGGCCATTACTCCCCACGTCGATGTCGCCCGACAACTACAGTTGGTTTGGGGTGTTAAGCCACTACTCGTCCTCGATTTGCCCTCAACCTGGCAGACGTTTCAAGCGGCGTTGAATGTAGCTCAAGAAAAAGAAATGGTGTCTGAAGGCGATCTGGTCGTCATGACAGCCGGGACGCTGCAAGGGGTGGCCGGCTCGACAGATTTGATCAAAGTAGAAGTCGTCACCGCCGTTCGAGGTAAGGGGATCGGGATCGGACAGGGTTCTGTTAGTGGACGCGCCAGAGTCGCTCAAAACGGCATGGACATCAATCACTTCAGCGCAGGTGAGATTTTGGTGGCTGCTAGTACGAGTGCTGACTATATTGAGGCGATTCGCAAGGCAGCGGGGATCATTACTGAAGACAGCAGTTTGACCAGCCATGCGGCGGTGATTGGGCTGCGGTTGGGGGTTCCGGTGATTGTTGGGGTCAAGAATGCGACTTCGGCGATTCGAGATGGCGAGATTGTCACGTTGGATATGCAGCGAGGATTGGTCTACTCTGGCGCAACGGTGTCACCCAATGAGGCAGCTTTGTCGGCGGTGTAGCCCTAAATTTTTGCATCAAGCTGTCCGGACTTCTCTCAAAATCTGAACGATCGCCTCATCTACTTAAACTTACGATCGCCCTCTTGAAATCGATCCGCCCATTCTCGCTCATCACGGATACACTCAAAGATGAAAAGCTTTGGGAGACTGAAAGATGGCGGATGCTGCGATCGTAACGACCATTCAACCGATTAAGTTTGGCACGGATGGCTGGCGGGGAGTCATTGCGGCCGACTTTACGTTCGATCGCCTCAAACAAGTGGCTCCGCTGGCCGCTCAGGTGTTGGCTCAGGTCTATGGTCAACAGACGGGCAGCAACACAATTATTGTGGGCTACGATCGCCGCTTTTTGTCTGAAGAATTCGCTCAGGTCACGGCTGACTCGATCCGTGCGATCGGCTTTGATGTGTTGTTGTCAGAGACGTTTGCGCCGACTCCTGCCTTTAGTTGGGCCGCCAAACAGCAGAATGCGCTGGGCGCTCTGGTGATCACAGCCAGCCACAATCCAGGAGCCTATTCTGGGCTAAAGGTGAAAAGTGCCTTTGGGGGATCGGTGCCTCCAGAAGTTACTCAGCAAATCGAAGCGCTGCTGCAAACGGGAGAAGTGCCCCAACCTGCCCAAAAACCAGGCTCACTTCAAAGCTTTAATCCCTGGATGAGCTATTGTGCGGGGCTGCGATCGATGGTAGACATTGCCGCGATTCAAACGGCGATCGATCAAGGCAGTCTGACCGTTTTTGCTGATGTGATGCACGGAGCCGCCTCAACGGGGTTGTCTCAGATTCTCAGTCGCCCAGTTCATGAATTGAATTGCGATCGCGATCCCCTCTTTGGCGGTGGCGCACCTGAACCACTTCCCAAGTATTTGCCTCAATTGCTTCAGACAATTCGCGATTATGAGAGTACGGGATCGGTCGTTGGGCTGGTGTTTGATGGCGATGCCGATCGCATTGCAGCCGTTGATGGTCAGGGCAATTTTCTCAGTTCTCAAGTGCTGATCCCGATTTTGATCGAGCATTTGTTTCTACGAAGAGGCTACAGAGGCGAAGTCGTCAAGACGGTTAGCGGCTCAGATCTGATGCCTCAAGTCGCCAAACTGCATAATCTGACGGTATTTGAGACTCCGATCGGGTATAAGTACATTGCCGATCGCATGTTAGACGCGCAGGTTCTCTTAGGCGGTGAAGAATCCGGCGGGATCGGCTACGGACACCACATTCCCGAACGCGATGCCCTGCTCTCAGCCCTCTATCTGCTCGAAACGGTTGTCAAAACGGGACTCGATTTGGGTGAGTCTTATCGTCAGCTTCAAGTCAAAACGGGATTTTCGGCGGCTTACGATCGCATCGATCTCCCTCTCGCCAGCATGGAAGTCCGCGCAAAACTTGTAAATCAGCTTCAAAATCAGCCTTTGAGTGAAATCGCTGGACTTGCCGTTCTCAATTGCCAAACGGATGATGGCTACAAGTTTCGTCTGTCTGATCAAAGCTGGCTCCTGATTCGATTCAGCGGCACCGAGCCTGTCCTGCGACTCTACTGCGAAGCACCAACGCTAGAGCAAGTCCACCAAACTTTAAATTGGGCAAAAAGTTGGGCAAACAGCTAACCAAACGCGAATTCAACAGACTTCTTCGCGCCGTCATAAATTCGGAAGAGCAAGCTAAATTCCCACCGTAAGCAACTTTGAACCAGAACCCTTCTCTTAAAGTCCCCCAGAATTGGAGGGTTGAGGGGCAGAAGGTGCAGCCAACGAAGCGAAAAAATTTCATCGAATTCACGTTCAACTGAGCCTTGAATATGAGCGTTACATCAACTCAGTTTTCACCCCTTACTTACAGCCCAGACTCTCTCTCGTATCAACTCCTGTGACTGGATTGGTGCCCGAAGCCGTTTTGCAGAGCATGGCGACGTAATAGCGATCGATAATCGCATCCGAAAAGTCTGCCCCAGTGACCTTGGCTTCGTCAAATAGTGTCCGCGAGAGTGTCGCCCCAACCAGAATGGCGTTGGTCAGATCGGCTTTGTAGAGGGTGACGCGATCGACCAGGGCCCCTTCCAGATTTGCGCCAGACAGATTGGCACCCCAAAGATTGCCGTTCGTCATCATGGCATTCTTCAGATTTGCTCCTTGAAAGTTGGTTTCTCGCATCTCAGCCGCCACAAATACCCCGCCTTCGAGGTCTGCATTCGAGAAATCTCGCCGTTCAAGCTGCGTATTCGTGTAGTTAATCGTTTTCGCCTGAGCATACGCAGGACGAGCACCCAACAACACCCAAAGCCACGCCAACCCCAAAATAATCAGCAGTTGGAGGAGATGAATCAGCGTCGATTTGAGCGATTTAAAGGTTGAATACATGGGCGTTTGGGCTTAAAAATTTGGGCGTTGCTGAACGATGGTATGAATTCGCCCCCCAACCCCCCATTCTGGGGGACTCCCGGACTTTCAAAGTCCCTCACTTGTGGGGGATTTAGGGGGCGAAAAGATTGACACTTTCCACAGATTCATCCCTCCAATCAGCAACGCCACGTAATCTACTGCTTTGATTTTACCTGTGATTGATTCACCCAATCGTTGCCCACGCGAATCGTTAGATCAGAATCTAAGTCACCCGTCGAAGCCGCCTCCACACTACCAAACTTCAATGACCCTTGCAGAAGTTTGGCCGCTTGAAGGTCGCCTTTCTGGACGATGATTTGCGTCTTACTTTGCTGATCTGCCCAGTCTTGAATCGGGTAAACATTCTCGTAGCCCAGACGATTTAAGTATTGAACAAATTGACTCGCGGCCTCTGGCTGACTTGACGCATTCTGTACCGCAATTTTGAGATTGGCACCGGCCTCAGATGTCGCCTCACTCATCCCAGTTTTGAAATACTCCTGCATTACCCGATCGCGCCCCTGAGCATCCATGATCCAGTAGCTGGCAATAAATTCATCGGGCGCACTAAATCGACCGGGCAGCAGCACCATCTTAAAATCGTTTTTGTCAAGCTTTAGTCCCAGATTTACTAGCGCCAGCATCTCTTCTACACTGAGATTGGTATCAATGTACTTTTGCATCATCGTCACCAAACCAGGAATGCGCGGCAGCATCAAAGGACTAGAGAGCTTCGATCGCAGTGCCTTAATCAGGGCTTGTTGACGCTGTACTCGCCCAATATCGCCAAACGAGTCGTGACGAAACCGCGCAAACTGTTCGGCTTTGTCGCCATTGAGGGTTTGCCAACCGGGAGCCAAGTCGATTTTGAGTTTCTGAGTTTTGTCTACATAAGACATTTGCTCTGGTACATAAATATCAATACCGCCCAGCAGATCGACTAACTCGCGAAACGCATCGGTACTGACTCGGACGTAGCGATCGACGCTAATTCCATTCAAGGTATTGCCCACAACCTGACGCGCTAGCGCAGGGCCACCACTGGCGTTGGCTTGATTAATTTTGGTTGTTCCGATGCCAGGAATGTCTACCTGGGTGTCTCTGGGGATCGACAACAAATTAACGGTATTGTCCGTTGGATCAATTCTCAAGAGAAGCATTGTGTCGCTGCGTCCCGAAAATACCGCTTCAGATCCCACAGGGGCATCCAAGACGCGATCGATACCCATCACCAAGATATTTACCGGACGACCAACCTGATACTGAAATCCACTTTTCCACAGGTCGCCCAGAAGTTTTTGACCCTCAGCAGGAGCAACAGCTCCCGGAAGCGGGGTAACCAGTGCCAATGTGGTGCCAAAGGTCGCCGAAGCGGTGGCAGCAATCAAGAAAGTAAATCCCCAAAAGAGCGATCGGGCAGTAGAAGACTTGGACTTAGGAATTGCAGGAGTCGAGGCATGGGGCATAGCGGAGTTGGATGCGGGTTTCTCCAACGTGCCTGGCTGCTTTGTTTGGCTTTTCAACGGTTCCACTCAATCACACCTCAAAAACTGACCCTTGCTCAGACGCTAACTACGCTGCTGTCTTACTAGATTCCTGGCTATCCTAACCCAAAGTCGATCGAGTCTCCGTCCGCTATAAGTGAGAATTGATAGCACCTTGGGCCCATCTGCTCACTCAAAAATCTTTGGGACTTTGGACACTTTGATCACTCAGCAGCGACTCAATGAAGAATTGTTTCCGCATACAAGCTTCTGGGAATTCTACACTTGAAACTGTCCCAGAGGCTAGTCAGGCTCCTTTGAGGTTGCGCGCAAAGCGTCCATTAGTTGGCAAAGATACCGAATGAGAAGAGTCCGCAAAGAACCTTTAGGTTGCGAAAAAGATGTGAAAAAGATTGACTAAGATGTGACAGAAAGCGCATCTGCCACTCTTTTTTCTTGAAGATTTTTAGCCGCAAAGTTTAGCCCCTCACGAGAAGCAGAAGCCTAATTTTTATGACGCAACCTCTGATCCCCGTAATTTTGGCTGGTGGTAAAGGTGAACGGTTTTGGCCCCTGAGCCGCAAGCACCGCCCAAAGCAATTTCTCTGCCTGGATGGGAGTGGCAGCAGTCTTTTGCAATCAACCGCCGATCGTCTTCTGTCGATCGCTCAAGGCTGGGATAATCTCTGGGTCGTGACGGCGGCTCACCTTGCAGATGGCGTTCGCGAACAGCTTCCAGAGTTACCGATCGAGAATCTGTTGGTTGAGCCTGAAGGCAGAGACACAGCGCCTGCCGTCGCTTGGAGTACCTTAGAAATTGCCAAACGCTATGGCAACAGTGCCGTTTTAGGGTTCTTCCCGGCTGACCACTGGATCGACAATCAGGAGACATTTGATGAGACGCTGAAGGCTGCGATCGCCGTTGCCGTCCAAAAGTCTGCCATTGTGACTTTGGGGATCACCTGCACCCACGCTGCAACCGGATACGGCTACATTGAGCAGGGCGAAAAGATTGGACTGTATGGAAACTACCCAGCCTATCGCGTCGATCGCTTTACCGAAAAGCCCGATCGCGAGACGGCGCAAAAATTTCTAGACAGCGGTCGGTTTAGCTGGAATGGCGGCATGTTTGTCTTTGAGGCTGAGGTTGCTCTCAAGGAACTACGTCACCACGCGCCTGAAATTTTGACCCCATTGGAGGCAGACGGCGTGGTTGCCTACCCAACCATTCCCAAAAAAAGTATTGACTACGCGCTAATGGAGAAGACCGATCGCGCCTGTGTGTTGCCTGTGACGTTTGGGTGGGATGATTTGGGCGATTGGGCGGCGATCGAGCGTCTACAAAAAAGCGACAGCCCCAATGTTGAACTCGCCAATCACGTCGGATTAGACACCCAAGGAACTCTGCTTTATTCCACCAATGAGGATGAATTGATTGTGACGATCGGGCTAGAGGATACCGTAATTGTCCGCGACGGCAAGGTTACGCTAATCGTCAAAAAAGACCGAACTCAGGAGATCAAAGCCATTCTCAAAACATTGCACGATCGACCAGAGTACCAGAATCTTCTCTAGAAAGTGGGGCAACGGAGGCAGGGACGCAAGGAATACAGTTGAAAACTATTCTCAAGCTAAAAATTCTGTCATCCGTTGCTCAACAATCGGTTTGGAGCAGTTTCTACACAGCAGTCGGTTCGCGAGTCTGAGACAGAAGCTTCTAGAAAACCGTGAGCTTCCATGATCTTGAAGAGGTTCACTTCGGTTTCTAGCAGGCAGGTGTGTCCACTTTGGGGCAAGACCACTACTTGAGCATTCTGAAAAGCGCGCTTGAGGCGATAAGCTTCTGGCACCGAGGGAAACAGCTTGTCATCGACGCTGGCCAACAGTAAAACTGGCTGGTCAAGCTGCTGCAATTCTGATGTCGGAGTCTGGAACTGGTGTAGGAGAGACATCCGCCAAATCGAAGTTTTTTGGGGCACCGATCGCACCGCTTCGATCAAGGCTTGTCTGTCTGCGGGTGCAATCCGCCCAAACGAAGCCAACAACGGTAAAAACGTCACCGACGAAAGCTGATACGCCACTTCTGGCAAATAGCGGCTCAAAGACGATCCCCATGTAATCCAGGGGCGACGATTAAACGAGGAAGCCGGGTTTACCAAAATCATCCGATGAAACAGATGAGGCGCAAGTACAGCAACTTTCATTGCAAGACAGCCGCCAAACGACTCGCCACAGAGGTAAACCGATCGTCCTTCATCTCCCGCGATCTCCTGGTTGATCAGATCAACGACCTGTTGCGCCAGCGCTTCCCAACTATTTAAATCATCTGGTGGAATCGCCAAACAGCGCACATCAAAGCCCGCTTCTAACCCAGCCGTCTGCGCCCTCAATAGCTGCCCTGTGCCATCCATACCAGGCAAAAAGACGAACAGTGGAGCGTTTCGCCTGAGTTTTTTGGGGGTGAGAAAGATCGGGTGACTTTGAAGCATTGCAGGAATCGGCGGTGAGGAATAGGAAAAAAATTAGCGGTCAAAAGCGGTCAGAAGCAGCCCTGACGCAGCAAATCTTTGATCTCATCGTGGCAGTGATGGGTCAGATCGTTGACGATCGTTCTTGCTTGTTTGCCCTGATAGTGTTGACGTTGAGCGGGCTGAATCCAGTAAGGGCGACCAATCATCACATTCACTCGCTGATACATCACCAGAGGATGCCAGCCCTCTTGATTGAACAATGGCTCAGAGGGATCAAAGAAGCTGAGAAGTTTGAGCGGAACGGCCGACGTTTTGGTTTCTGACTGGACGGCGATCGCCACAGGCAAAACAGCCAAATTCTGAACCGGGGCCCTGAGTGCAAGATGGGCAAATCCGCGCTGAAAATCACCCATCTGAGTGCGATCGGGACTGTTGACCATCGGATCAGTGCCCTCCGGAAACACCCCAACCGCTTGCTGAGTCTTGAGAAGCTGAGTTGCTTGATGAAAAAAGCTCTGCTGACGCTGCTCAGGAGCCTCTAGCGGAAAACAGCCCAGTTTTGTAACAATCTCCCGCATCACGGGCACCTGCCCCATGTAGTGATGACACGCAAACCGAATCGGACGATCGATCGCTGCCATCAATAATGGAGCATCCAAAAAACTTCGGTGATTGCTGACCACGAGTAGCGCACTGTCTTGGGGAACGCGATCGCGATGGTGCAAATACATTTGCATTCCCAGCGTCAGAAGCAGCAAGCGCGAAATTTGAAGCGGACTATCAGATGCCATGCAAAATGAACCAGAATCTTAGGATTAAGCCTTTTCTCTAGTTAACATTACTTTACTGAAGTCAACAAACGTCTACAGGCAGAAAGCTCGGCTAAGAAGCTTCTACCGTGCGCTGAAATTTTTGAATCGACTCACTACTCACTTAGAAATGAGGCAGACCGAGCGACAGCATTTTTATCAGTTTTGAAGAATTTAGCAAACGTCCATCTTGCGAATCTTTGGCGAAATCTCTGGGCTGATGGAGGACGATCGATAAGATTTTCCGGGGGCTAAGTTCGGTAGATTTGAGGAGTGAAACGCATTTTTGAGCAGAGTTGACCGCTAAGATTGAGAGACTTCTACCAATGAGCAGAGAAGCCAGTAGATAAATGGATAGAAAACTCAGTGGGGCGATGGTTCCTTTTCTGTTCATAAAATCTTGTTAGGGCAGGGGTGCGCTCAGTCCACTGTGACCCTGGTTAAAAGCAGTTTTAGCGATCGTGTTTGATATTATCTATGAGTTCTGAAGACCTTAAGCGTTCTACCTTTACAATCACAACGCCCCTCTACTACGCAAACGGTTTACCGCACGTGGGGACGGCCTATCCAACGATCGCCGCCGACGCAATAGCCCGATTTCAACGATTGCAGGGCAAGCCAGTCCTATTCGTCACGGGGACAGATGAGCATGGGCAAAAAATCCAGCGTACGGCAGAAGGATTGGGGCGATCGCCTCAAGAGCACTGTGACCTGATCGTGCCAGAATTCAAACAACTTTGGGAAAAATTAGGGATTCGCTACGATCGCTTTATTCGCACCACTGAGGAACGGCATGGGGCGATCGTCAAAGAATTTTTTCAGATCGTTTGGGACAAAGGCGACATTTATCTCAGTCAACAAAAAGGCTGGTACTGTGTCTCTTGCGAAGAATTTAAAGAAGAACGCGAACTGCTAGACGATCACTACTGCGCGATTCACCCTAACAAACAAGCCGAATGGCGTGACGAAGAAAACTACTTTTTCCGGCTGTCAAACTACCAGGAAAGATTAGAGAAACTGTATCAAGAGCATCCTGAATTTATCCAGCCAGCCAGCCGACGCAATGAAGTTTTAAGCTTTGTCAGCCAGGGATTGCGCGATTTTTCGATTTCGAGAATTAACGTCGATTGGGGCTTTCCGGTTCCTGAGAATCCGAACCACACGCTGTATGTCTGGTTTGACGCGCTTTTGGGTTACATTACCGCCCTGCTAGATCCAGAAAGCGAACCGACGCTCAAGAATGCCTTGTCTCGGTGGTATCCGATCGACGTTCATCTCATCGGCAAAGATATTCTGCGGTTTCATGCGGTCTATTGGCCTGCGATGCTAATGTCTGCGGGATTGCCGATGCCCGATCGTGTGTTTGGACACGGTTTTCTGGTTCAAGATGGGCTAAAAATGGGCAAAAGTACCGGAAACACCATTGATCCGGTGGCTTTGGTCGATCGCTACGGCAGCGATGCGGTGCGCTACTACTTTCTCAAAGAAATTGAATTTGGGCGAGACGGCGTGTTTGATGAGACGCGCTTTGTGAATATTCTCAACGCTGACCTGGCTAACGATCTGGGTAATCTCCTCAACCGGACGCTTAAAATGGTTTCCAAATACTATGGCGGTACGGTTCCTGATCTGGCGATCGACGATATTCCGTTAGTCAATCCGCTCAAGGCCGCTGGGGTGAAATTGGGCGATCGGGTTCAGCAAGCCTACGAAGCGTTGGCCTTTAATACAGCTTGTGAGGAAATTCTAGCGCTGGTGCGTTTGGGCAACAAATACATCGATGAGCAAGCTCCTTGGACGCTTTACAAACAAGGTCAACAACACGCGCTACAACAAGTTCTCTACGCAGTTTTAGAATCGGTGCGGTTGGCGGCTTTTTTGTTATCTCCGATTATTCCGATCGGCAGCACCAAGATTTACAAACAATTAGGATATTCAGTGGATTTTGCCGAAACGCCTTTAATTGATGATTCAATCACATTGATGAAGCACGGAATCTGGGGTGCCCTTCCGCCAAACCAGACTTTGGGAGAGGCGCAGCCAGTTTTTCAAAAACTAGAACCTCCGGAGGAGCGATCGACTTAAAGGAATGAGAGGGGTGTCCATCATTAGTTTGGATTTTAAGCATCAATACTCTTTAACAAACTGAGGAATATCAACGGTGTTAAACCATATTCACGAAAACGAAACTGTATTTTCGCCTGAGCAAGTCCTAGAAAATCGCGGCAGAGTGGCTATTTTTATCGATGGCTCTAATCTCTTTTATGCCGCCCTACAACTGGGGATCGAAATTGACTACACCAAGCTGTTGTGTCGGTTGACGGCAGGTTCGCGCCTGTTGCGTTCCTTCTTTTATACAGGAGTCGATCGCACCAACGAAAAACAGCAGGGCTTCTTGTTGTGGATGCGGCGCAACGGCTATCGAGTCATTTCTAAAGATTTAGTGCAACTCCCTGACGGCTCCAAAAAAGCCAACCTGGATGTCGAAATCGCCGTCGATATGATGTCTCTGGTCGGCTCCTACGATACGGCCGTTTTGGTGAGTGGTGATGGCGATCTGGCTTATGCGGTGAATGCGGTGAGCTATCGAGGCGTGCGAGTCGAAGTGGTGAGCCTGCGATCAATGACCAGTGATAGCCTGATTAATGTCGCCGATCGCTACATCGATTTAGACAACATCAAAGAAGACATTCAAAAAACGCCGCGCAGCTACACTTACCGTCCGCTATCGGGGATCGGAGTGATGGACGACGGCGAAGACGATCCGTCTATTTGAGAAGCAACGGGAAACGGGAGCCTTTTGAGAGGGAGTTCGTCAAGACCTTGATGGATGCTCAAAAGTCTTCTGGGCATTCGCAAGGAGAGCCAGCTTGAATTTGCATCGATCGACCTACCTAAACCTGTTGCTGATCACGCTACTGGTCGGCACTTTTGCCTGTGGAAAACGTGATACGGCAGCAGACAAGTTAGCCAACGACACCCAGGAAATCCAGAAGTTTGACAGCAATCTCAACTGGAACGACATCACCCTTGAACAGGTAGACGACAAAGGCAAACTCTGGTGGAAGGTCAAGGCGAGACAAGCGACCTACAGCAAAGATCAAAAGAACGCCACCGTTGACAATCCCAAAGGAGAACTCTATCAGGACGGCAAGCCTGTCTTTAAAGTTGAGGCGCAAAAGGGTGAAGTGCAGCAAGATGGCAAGGCGATCGTGCTCAAAGGGCAGATCATCGCGACCGATCTCAAAGATGGCACGGTGCTAAAGGGCAACGAAGCGGAATGGCGACCTGTCGAGGATGTTTTGCTGGTTCGCAATCGTGTGACCGGAATGCACAAACAGATGCAGTTTGCCGCTCAAGAAGGCCGCTTTCAGACTCGTGCGCGGACGATGGAGCTAACCAAACAAATTGTGGCTTCCTCAAAAGATCCCGAAATCCAGGTGAGAACGGAGCATTTGACCTGGAACATTCAAACTCAGAAAGTGGTGGGCGATCGCCCCATGCAAATCGATCGCTTCAAAAACAAGGTGCTGACGGAGAGAAGTACGGCCGATCGCGTCAATGTTGATCTAAAAGCAAAGACGGTTAACCTTCAGCAAAACGCCAGAATTGACTCAAAACAGCAAAATGTCCAGGTCAGCAGCAACGATTTGTTGTGGAATCTGGACGCTCAGACAATTAATTCTAGCCAACCCGTGACGATTCTCAACCCATCTCAACAAGTGACGCTGACGGCCAATCAGGGACTGCTCAATTTGCAGAAAAACACCGTTGATCTGACCGGGAATGTCAGAGGGATCGGACAGCGAAATGATTCTAAACTGGATGCCGACCGAGTCACCTGGTTTTTGACGACTCAACAGTTTCAAGCCGATGGCAACGTCAATTATCGTCAAGCCAATCCGCCCTTTAGCCTCGCGGGCCCTCGTGCAGCGGGGAGGCTTCAGGATCAGCAGGTTGCGGTCAGTGGGGGCGAGCGTGGCGGGAGAGTGGAGATGCAGATTGTGCCGCAGATGAGGCAGTAGGGATGAGGGAGGAAAGCAAGTGGTGCAGTCGAGCCGATAGAATGGGGATTGCACTTAAGACGATCCTTCTCTGAGGAGAACCCATCATGGCGCAACTGATCGCGCAGCCTCTTGACATTCCTAGCCTTGATGCAGAACTGTCTCAACAAAGTCCCCAAAAAATTCTGCAACGGGCATTGAGCCAATTTGATAACATTGCAATTTCTTTTAGCGGTGCTGAAGATGTTGTGTTGATTGATATGGCGCACAAAATTAACCCCAACATCAAAGTGTTTAGCCTCGATACGGGCCGCCTCCACGCCGAAACGTATCAGTTTATCGATCGCGTCCGCAAACACTACGGGATCACGATCGACATCATGTATCCCGATGCGACTCGACTCCAGGAAATGGTTTCAGCGAAGGGACTTTTTAGTTTTTACGAAGACGGACACCAGGAATGCTGTGGAATTCGCAAGGTCGAGCCGCTTCGTCGTAAGCTGTCTACATTGGATGCCTGGATCACAGGTCAACGTAAGGATCAAAACCCTTCAACTCGTGCCAGCGTTCCGATCGTGCAGGTGGATACGGCTTTTTCGACGGACGATCGCCAGTTGGTGAAGTTTAACCCGATCGCGAACTGGTCTTCGGCGGATGTTTGGATGTATATTCGTGCTTTTGAGGTGCCCTACAATCCTCTCCATGAGAAGGGCTTTGTGAGTATTGGCTGTGAGCCTTGCACCAGAGCAACCTTGCCCAATCAGCATGAGCGAGAAGGCCGCTGGTGGTGGGAAGAAGCCACTAAAAAAGAGTGCGGTTTACACGCGATCAATCCCAATCAGACGACTTGATCCATGTGACTTCGATGAGGTTGTTTGCTTTGCTTACAAATCCGGGAGCGCTCCTAAATTCCCTAATTCTGGCAGGGCTGATTGACCGTGAAGAAAGGTTAGGCTGACGGGAATATCTGCATCTACTGGATCTGACCGTCAGTTTCATTGTCTGGGTTAGCGGGGTTTTGGCGCAAAATCTAATGAGGTTCCCTTGTCAGCGATCGTTTTTTGAGGATAATGACTGATAGCTCACAGGCCCCTTGGGCAACTATTCTCTGACGCTGGTAAGTCGCTTATGAATTCCGTTTGGCAACAGGTCACGCTGGCAACGCTGCCACTTCATCAATGGCGATCGACGAGCTTGCTTCATCGTCCGGTGGGGCTGTTGCAGTCGTGGCGCAAAACAAGCTGGCTGATGCAGTGGGCAGACGCGATCGGAGTGGTGCTGTTGAGTCTTGTGTTTGGTCTAGCGCCCTTTGTTTCGAGCGACTTAATGGGAGTGCTGCTGGTTGCGTGTGCCGGGTATTGGGTCTTACTCACGCTTTCAGACGATTCCCCAGTGTCCGGTTTTGGGCAGAAGAAGGCAATTTGGGGTTCAGGATTGACTCCGATTCACCTGCTAGTGCTGCTCTATTGGGGAATTGCGACTGTTGCGGCGGCGGTGTCTCCAGTCAAGCGAGAAGCCTTTACAGGCTGGAGTAAGCTGACTCTCTATCTGATTTTGTTTGCGTTGATGGCGCGAGTGTTGCGATCGTCAAGGCTGCGATCGTGGCTAATTACTTTCTACCTACACATTGCTGTTTTGGTGAGTGGATATGGGTTGAGACAGTGGTTTTTTGGAGCGGATGCGCTAGCTACCTGGGTTGATCCTGAATCGCCATTTGCTAAGACGGTGCGAGTTTACAGCTTTTTAGGAAATCCGAATTTGCTGGCGGGCTATTTGTTGCCTGCGATCGCGTTGAGTATTGCTGCGATTTTTGCCTGGCGAGGGTGGCTTCCTAAAGGGTTGGCGATCGTCATGACGGTTGTGAATACGGCTTGCTTGATCTTGACGTTTAGCCGGGGCGGTCTGATCGGATTTGTGGTGCTGATTTTTGTGATTTTGCTGTCGCTGCTGTATTGGTGGAGCATTCATCTGCCGCGTTTTTGGCAAGTCTGGTCGGTTCCGATTTTGGTGGGCAGTCTGGCGGGCGTTTTGATTCTTGGCGTGTTGTTTGTGCCGCCGCTGCGAAGTCGGGTGTTTAGCATTTTTGCGGGACGCGGAGACAGCAGCAACAATTTTCGCCTCAATGTCTGGGCTTCTGTGATTCAAATGATTCAGGATTACCCCGTCTTGGGAATTGGGCCAGGTGATTCGCCGTTCAAGAAAATCTATCCGCGTTATCAACGGCCCCGCTTTAGCGCTTTGAGTTCTTACTCAATCTTGTTAGAAGTGGCCGTCGAAACGGGCTTGATTGGCTTGACCGCGTTTTTGTGGCTGCTGCTGGTGATCCTTCATCAGGGATATGTCCAACTCAAACGACTCCGACAGCTTGGCAACCGGGACGGCTTTTGGCTGATTGGCTCGATCGCCGCTCTGTTGGGCCTGTTTGGTCAAGCCCTATTTGATACGGTGCTGTATCGTCCTCAGGTGAATACGCTCTGGTGGATGGCGATCGCCCTCATTGCCAGTTTCTACACCTATCACCAGCCTGATTTGAATGAGTCGGTGAGCGATCGTGAGCAGCTTGATTAGAGAATTATCACAAAAACCTTGAAATCTACCAACATGGGAAATTTGGGAAGCAGACAGGCTAAACATCGAAGCAAAGAACTCATCAAATTTCCATTAAAAAAGTGGGACAATTGCTTACCCCACCCAAGATTGCATTACCCAAAACGGATTCTGAAAACCGCTCTATTTGTTGAGTTGGTTTCGAGTCTGACGCGCGGCTTCGAGTAGAGTGCCCCAACGTTTTTGCAGTTGTTTTGCAGTACATTTCAACGTCTGCATAATTTCCTGATCGCTAGTGGTCGATCGCTTCAAACGGACTAACTGCTGCTGCTCAGGAGACAATTGGGCAAAAAACAGTTCCCATTCTGGCTGAGACAGCCCCAAATTTTGGTCAAGGTCAGCCCCCAACCACTCGTGAACCAGTTTCCAACTTTGAGACGTTGAGAACTTTTCGACGTGGTACTTAAACCGCTGCTGCAAATAATCGCGCTGGCGGGGCGTGAGATTCAACACTTCGTCAATTTCAGGAACGGACAGGTCTTGCAGTTTGAGAGCGAGATAACTGGCACAATCGTCCTGCCCTTGAGATTCGAGATATTGCATCAGTTCGACGACGACGCGATCGCGCAGCGCCCCTTCCGAAGGATCGACTTTCTCAGCCACCATCTGTTCTCGAATCATCTGCATAATTGGCGATCGACCATACGCTTCTGCTTCGTCTCCCTTGGCCGACTCCATTGCGGTCTCAATATCAACGGCGATCTCTTGAGGCTGACGACTAGCAAATCGTTGGGCCCGCAGAATGATTAACTGTTGATTGTGCTGAGTGGGCAAGGTAATGCGCCGTTTGCCATACTGCTCGGTAAACGCCATGTACTCAGCCAGTTGGAGACGAGTTCGAGGTTGGTAATCTTCGGGCAGGGCATTTTCGCGGCGAAAGGCTCTCAGCGACTCAGTATAGAAGCCCTGCAAAAAATCCTCAATCAGCGTAAATCGAGCCTGAAAACTGAGTTGGAGGTGAGCCGGGGCGATCGGACGATAAACCATCGTACTCAAGGTACTGTGCAATTCTACGCGGCCCTGTCGAGAACCCAGCCGATAATAGTTGACGCATTTATCCAGACGATAGCGACCCAGCGTTAGTCGCCAAGATCCGACCTCTCCAGAAGTTTGAATGCGATCGCTTTTACTACAAATCCGCTCGACTTCGGCGGCGATGCGGTGGGCGATCGCTTGAGCAGCTTTTTCGGTAACTTGAATTTCGGCTTGCAGTTCTGTGGTGAGCAGTTGAGCCAGCTTTTCGATAGGAGAGAGAATGCGGTTATCTTCTGGTGTAATGGCTGTATCAGAGACCGGAAGACCACCGTTGTCAGGGATAGAAGCCGTAAAGGGGGTTGCTTCTTGTTGAAGGTTGGCAGATTTTGCGTTCATTGTCAGACCCAGACTTGGTAGTGCATGTCAGTCCCTACATCGCAGATTTAGGCGACTACGGTGAATCCGGATGCGCGTATGGCAGTTTTATATTTGGTCAGTTTTTTCACTTAATGGCGCACCATGAGATAGTTCAGCCCACCCAGCCAGAGGATGACAAGTGGCTCAAACACAGCAACTCAGTAGGTACGATCGACCAAGCTGATAAAAATATACTACTGTGTTTCAGTGGACGATCGCCAGGGTGGTTGGGGGAAGTGAGGAGTGAGGAGTGAGGAATGAGGAGGGAGGAGTGAGCAGTTAAATTTCTTCAAGCTCTCAAAGTCAAAGCTCAACCTTCAAAACTTTTTCATCCCTCCTTGCGAAGCGAAGTTCTCCCTTATCCCTTCAAATCCTCTCCTCCACCGCCTCCCATCCCAGACCTTTTCTCACTATCACAGGTTCCGCGTTGGTCAAATCTAAAATGGTGGATACCTGGTAAGAAGGTTCTTCGCCTGTATCGAGGATGAGATCAACGGATTTTTCTAGACTGTCAAACAGTTCTGCTTGAGAGGGATAGTCTAACTGGCTCTCGTCGGCTTGAAGGTGGGCAGAGGTGGATACGATCGGGTTGCCCAAGACTTTTAGAAGCGCCGCACAAAGGGGATGATCAGGAACTCGAATGCCTGTTGTTTTGCGTTTGGGACTCATCACCAGTTTGGGAACGAGCTTGGTCGCGGGCAACAGAAATGTGTAGGGGCCAGGAATCAGACTCTTCATCAAGCGGTATGCGGGGTCATTGACGATGGCATACTGCGAAATGTCGGATAGCGAAGCACACAAAAAAGTCAGTGGCTTGTCATTTGAGAGTTGTTTGAGTTGACGGACTCGCTGCACAGCCGTCTTGGAATTGAGATCACAGCCGATCGCGTACACAGTATCCGTCGGGTAGAGCATGATAGCCCCACTGCGTAATGCATCCACAACTTGCTCAACGCCACGCGCCTGGGGATTTTTGGGATGAATTCTGTAAATCGTAGCCATAGGAGGAAAAAAAGAAGAAAGGGTTTAACCATTCCTCATCGTGCAAAAGGTAGGGTGTAAAGGGACAATCAATTTCCCTTTTTCCTGGTTTACGTCAATGAGTAAAGTCGCTTATTTGGAGTGCCCGACTGGAATCGCGGGTGACATGTGTCTGGGTGCGCTGGTGAGTGTTGGCGTTCCTTTAGACTACCTGACTACGAAGCTTGACGGTCTAGGCATTGCGGAGGAGTATCAGCTTAAAGCAGCGTTTGTGCAACGCAATGGGCAGCAAGCCACCAAGATTGAAGTTGAATTGAAGGGTTCTTCAGATACGCCTCGATCGCAAGCCGAGCATTCCCACACTCACAAGCACCCTTCTCACGAACATCCTCACGCTCACGAACATCCTCACGCTCACGAGCATTCCCACACTCACGAAACATCTGCTGCAACAGGTTCTCGACTGCGCCATTTGCCCGAAATCGAACAGATGATCCAAGGAGCCGACTTGCCGCCACGGGCTGAGAATTGGAGTTTGGCAATATTTCGGCAGTTGGCAGCCGCAGAGGGAGCCGTCCACGGAATTTCACCAGAGCAGGTACATTTTCATGAAGTAGGGGCGATCGATGCGATCGTGGATATCGTCGGCACTTGTTTGGGGTTGGATTGGCTGGAGATTGATCACTTGTATTGTTCAGCTTTACCAACAGGAGGGGGGACGGTTTGGGCGGCTCACGGACGATTGCCAGTGCCAGTTCCCGCCGTTTTGAAACTCTATGAGATGCGTCAGGTGCCCCTCTACAGCAACGGCATTGAGCGAGAATTAGTCACTCCTACGGGGGCGGCGATCGCAACCACACTTTCTACAAAATTCGGATCTCCACCTACCATGACGCTGCAAAAAGTCGGACTGGGGGCAGGATCGATCGATTTACCCATTCCCAACATTCTCCGCTTATGGATTGGCGAAACGGCTGGAGAAAAGCTTGAAAAAGCCAACCACTTGCCAACTCAAAAACCTGAATTTCAGAATTCAAACAACTTAGATCAACCGTCTATTTCAGTTTTAGAAACCCAGATTGACGATTTAAACCCGCAGGCGATCGGCTATGTATTTGAGGCACTCTTTGCGGTGGGGGCGCTGGATGTTTTTACGCAAGCGATCGGCATGAAAAAATCACGTCCCGGAGTCTTACTAACGGTCATTTGTTCAGTTGAAAAAGTAGCCGACTGTAAGAAAGTTTTATTTCGAGAAACCAGCACTTTAGGCATTCGCCATTCTCTCCAGCAGCGGTCAACTTTACACCGAGAATTTCACAAAGTTGAGACGATGTTTGGTGTGATTCAAGTTAAGGTAGCCCGAAATCAAGAGGGCACCATTATCAACGTTCAACCTGAGTACGAAGACTGTGCCCAAATTGCTCGTCACCATCAGATTGCCTGGCGTGAAATTCATCAAATCGCGCTACAAAACTGGCATCAGCAAAACCAAGATCACTAAAAAACCAGGTTGGGCAAATAATGCATCCAACCTGGCGATTCTGAAGTTCAAAGATTCACATAAACGTTAGTCGATCGCGTCTTGGGCAGCCCGTTTCACATTTGTCGCCGCATCCTCAACCGATCGCTTCACGCTTTTAGCAACATCATCACTTTTGCTCTTGGCGTTGTAGGCTCCCCGTTGGGCTTTGTCTCCAACTTCCTTAGCTTTATCGACTGTGCGATCGCCCGCTCTCGCAGCTTTGTCTACAGCACCTTTTGCATCACTTGTAGCATCATCGGTCGCCCCTTTGACACTATCAACAATGTTCTTGGCTCGCTCTTGAATGGGGGCACCATTGCGATAGTTTTCAACGTACTGATCAACACTGTCAACCCGCTTAGAGTTGATGTCCTTTTCGGCACGATCGATCAACGCTTTGGTCTTTGTGGCTGTGCCTTTGGCAGCTTGTCCAGGTGCGGTATCGCTAAAGTTATTCATGCCGCCCTCGTATGGCTGCGTTTGACCAACCGGGTTAGGGCCGCCATCGGTAGAGGGCATTTTTGCCTGAGCATTACCATTACAAGCCGTGGTGAAAATTACCAGAATTCCTGCTAGAAACACCGTTAAAAGTTGAACCAGCCGAATCGATTTGAAGAAAGAAATGACTTTGCTCATAAAATTACCTCATGGGTTTGTTTGTGTTTACTTCAGCAATTTGCTTTAGCGCTATTGCGATCTAACAAAGGTTTTGATCCCCCGTCGATCGCAATTTTTGACTAAATTTTGACTACTGCCCGATCGCGGGATTTGCCTTTGCTTCTGGACGGGCTGATGCAGAGTCAGCCGTATCTTTGACAAAAGAACTTGCATCTTTGAACGCTTCACCCACACGCTCTAAAATCTTGGCATCGGGGTCACTGCGATCAATAACAGGCTGCTTTTGTAGAGGCAAGTTTGGCAAGGACTTCTGTTGCTTTGCGCCAATATCGGGACGGTCAGTCTCAGTGTTGTTAGACCCTCGATAATTGAGATCAGAGGCGTTGCTTTTGATTGAATTGTCAGCAACCTGCTTTGAAGGAAGCAAGGACTGAGCCTGTTTTTTGACATTTGACCGACCTGTGATTTTGGGGTCAGCCGTCATTTCTGACTCGGAGCCTTCTCCACCCATTTTGTGAGGGTTGTTGTTGCCACCAATCTGGACAGGCGTATTGTCAGGACGAGAGCCTTGCAAATTTGCATCGCTACAGGCAGTCGTTAGTAAAAGAACAAATCCTGCTAAAAAAACCATCAGGATCTGCTTGATTCGTACCTCTTTAAAAGAGAAAGTTGGTCGCTTCATTCCGTGCTCCTTCTTGTGTCAAATCTTACAGGAGAATCCAATCAGTTTCTATACGATTCCTATAGGTTTAAAGCCTCAAATTCACCAAATTTAGCCTTGCTTATAGAAGCCTTAAACCCAACTTAAACTTTTAATTCTCCTGTTACCTGAATCCGCTTATCAACAGTACAGAAGTCAAGTGAACAACAACCTCTAACGCAAGTCACATTTTCAGCAAATTGGTGCTAATTCTTCTCTTACCGTAGAGAGATTGCAGCCGCTCCCCAATTCTCCATTGAGCGATAGAAGACGTACATTAAACTGAGGCAGTACATTGCACTTGTCTATGAAAATCTTCTGGACACGCTCTAAACCCTTCCTGCGTTGGCTGATTTTGGGAGCCGTCCTGTTTTTCTTAGCCAAAACACTCACCACTCATTGGCAAGAAGTAGCGAACTTGCGAATCGATTCAGTTGGGTTTGCCTGTCTAACGATCGCCCTGGGGATCACGCTCTTAGCTCACATTTGGGCGGGTTGGGTCTGGAGTTGGATTCTACAATCCCTAGATCAGAATGTAACCGGAGTTTGGGGGGTTCAGGTTTACCTCAAAACCAACATTGCTAAATATTTGCCCGGAAATCTGTGGCACTTTTATGGGCGCATCTCGGCTGCTACCAAAGCTAACATTCCGCTTAAAGCCGCAACGCTAAGCATTCTATTGGAACCCTTGCTCATGGTGTCAGCGGCTCTATTAATTGCCTTGTTTAGTCTTCAGCAGATCGAGCAGGATTGGCTACGTCAGGGGTCGATCGTCGGTCTACTTCTCGTGCTAGTTAGCCTTCATCCGCGCTGTCTAAACTTGGCGATCGCTCACCTGACTCGACTCAAACAAAAAGCTACCCACTCTCCTGCCACGTCTCCCCTCAAACTGAAACGCTATCCCTGGCGATCGCTGCTTGGAGAACTGGGCTTTTTGGGACTGCGGGGCATCGGATTTGTGTTTGTGTTTCTGGCGATTCAAGTCATCTCTCTCAATCAGGTTCCCACGCTTTTAGGCGCATTCTCGATCGCTTGGCTATTAGGATTTGTCATACCAGGATTGCCGGGAGGAATTGGCGTATTTGAAGCGGTGGCGATCGCTCTTTTGCGAGAGTCGTTTTCTCCGGGTGATTTGATTAGCATTGTGGCGCTTTATCGGTTGGTCAACACGTTAGCCGAAGCGGCAGGGGTGGGATTGATCAGCCTGGACGATCGGCGCGAAAAGTAGGAGCAAAAACGATTGTAAAACTTCCAAAGCTGGCTTAAACCGACCTTCAACTTCGTCAACCTTCACTCAATATCTTCTTCGATCTCAAACGATTGATCTATTTCCAAAATCTCCGCTGGCTCCAGTCTGTAGTCATATTTAAGCTGAGAGAAAATGCGATATTCATCGAGATCAATCTGTTGTGGAGTCAAGTCCGGAGGAGGTAGATTCTCATCCATTTTGATCAGGTTATATTGCACGTTTTCGGCATAGATTGCAAACGTAACATTGAAGATTTCTAGAAAGTTGACAACCCACCAGCAGTCTTCTTCGGGACACTTTTCGTAGTAGCGAATTAGTTCAGCAATTTGCGCTTCTAGATGAGTACGAGCATTTTTGCAAATCAAAATTAGCTTGAGCAACACGATAACCAGCGTCATCGGATTGCCCTGTGACAGTAGGAGGACAAACAGCGCAGACGGATCGTTACGATTTTCGGTAGTCAGATATTCAATCACTCGATTACAAGTTCGCAAAATTAGTGCATCATTCACTAAATCGTCGTCGTAATCTCCATAAAGAAGCTCCATCTTGTCCGACAGTTTTGCCTGCAATGTTTCTGAGAACTTGTTGTTATCAACCGAAAAGATTAGATACTTTTTCAAGCTTTGCTTAAAGTCTCTGTAGCTGAGTTGCTGAACTTGATTTAGGTAAATATTTGCGAGATTAGCATAACTAAAAGGGCCGCGTTTGGCGACGATCGTTTTGATCAACCGCAGCACATTGTCGCCCAAAGCCGTCGGGTTTTTGGGTAATCGCTCAGGTGAAGAAATAATCTGTGATTTGGCGATATACATTGCGAGGTCAAACTTAAATCGATCTTTAAGCTGTTTTGATAAGGCTCTAGCGGCTTCTCGCTGCTCGATCGGATTTCCTAAATCCACATATTGTGGCACCAATAAATAAGACGTATATCGACTACTCCAGGGGCCGATTTGCTGCTCTTCATAGCGGGACGCAAAAAGTTTTAGATCTTCGTAATCTTTACTGTTTCTAAAGTTCTCAATCCACTGCCTTAGACGCTTTAAAGTCGGAGAAATCGTGTGTAGATCAAGTGCATTATCTTGAAAAACATAAACCAGATCTTGAATGGGTTTAAAGTTTCTGCTGGCATCCCAATTGTTAACCAGAATATAACAAGACCGTTTTAGAGTATTTCTAAACTCTTCTTCATCGTTGTTAAAAACAATCTCATAAACTGCATGAACCGCCCCCGAACTGACTGAATCGACGTGATAGAGAAATAATCGTTTGAACTCCAGCAACACTTCTTCGGGCGGCCATTTTCTGACGACATCCAAAAGAAAGCGATAAATGGTTTCTTGTGCCAGTTGAATATTTCGTCCCGAACGGGAAACTCTGTCTGGTTGCTCATTCTGATGTCCATCCATCAGTATTTCTCCGATCGCTCCATGACTCAGGGTTCCCAAAGATGAGTGGATCAGATGATCGGGTGACGATTGCACATTGTGCAGTTTTGATCTAAGGTATCTGCGACCCGTACCCGGAACTCCATTCATATAAACCAACACCAGATAGATGAGGCGTTCTTGCTCTTGATGAGAGAGTATCGCTCAAGTGATGGTATGGATGCAATCACTAATTTTGGCGAAATTCACAATGCTTACTTTTGGAGTCAATTAATCCACATTGTGACCGCCCAATTAGAGAAGCATCGACCGTCAATCGGCGATCGGCTGACCCAGTACTGAGCAGCATGCGCTGTTCACATATTTCCCTAGCTGGCAAAAAAGCTTGCAGAAATGTGATCACGCTAGTTGATTTTGGTGATCTCTATCACCAGCTAGTAATATCCGGAGATCTACAGAGCTTTTTAAGTTATAGCTCAAAGAATATCTAGTTCCTAATGATTGCCAAAGTTTTGCAGCACACACTGAGTCAAATCCTACAATTTTAGTTCAAGTGTACCAATGAATGAACGCAAAATGGCGGTTAGCGGCCAAAAATTCTATAAATAACTAATAGAGGACTGAGCTAACAGATAACCGACAGCATCAAGTTGAAGATGGGGGCAGAGGGACTTGAACCCTCACGACTTTTCAGTCAACGGATTTTAAGTCCGTAGCGTCTACCATTCCGCCATGCCCCCAGAGAATTAACTGCGGCTACACAACTCGAAACCGCACCTCTGCCAATCTACCTTGTTTATTGCATCATTAAATGGGTCACTTATCAACGTTGTTTTGAGATTTCTCAAGGTTTAGGAAAAGTTTAGAGAACTCGATCGCCGAGTTAACCCACAAAACTTTTTGCCTGAGAGTTCAAATCGCAGCAACGAGAGCAAAATCAACCGTCGCGGAGTACAAAGTCCTGAATTGGTCTATGCGGCAGACTTCATTCTTTGAGTCGCGTTGCCGATCGCACTTGCGAAGCGAACACCATTTGTCAGCCTCAACTCGCTCCCTTACTCAATCGTTCACCTTAGAAAACGCGATTGCAGAAAAGCTTTCCTCTGGTTGAAAAACGGTAGTATAGATGGGTTATACCCCTTCTTACCGTCGTAAAAGCATGGAAGTTGCACTTTTATACTTGGCTCTAGGTGGAGCTTATCTAGTCGCCGTCCCCCTTGCTATTTTCTTTTACCTTCAGGCTCGTTGGTACGTCGCACCCTCCTTTGAGCGCGGCTTTATGTACTTTCTGGTCTTCTTTTTCTTTCCGGGCTTGTTGGTGCTGAGTCCATTTTTGAACTTTAGACCCAAGCGGAGAACGATTTCGGCCTAGATGTAGGGATGAAGGATGAGGGATGAGGGATAAACTTGTTGAAACGCTTTGAGCGATCCTTCATCCGAATCGAGTAGCTATTATTTGGGTTGACAATGCGACGAATTGATGTAGTCGGGATCACGTTAGGCGTGTTTTTGGTAGGAGGATTGGCCTATCTGCTGCTAGAAACGATCGGACTCGACAGCATGAGCGCCGGAATTTGGAGCCAAGTGCTGTTGGTCGGGGCAATTATCGTTTGGGTTGTGACTTACCTGACGCGGGTTTTGTCACAAAATATGACCTACAATCAGCAGCTACAGGACTACAAAGAAGCCGTCTTGCAAAAGCGTCTCGAAGAACTCACCCCCGAAGAGTTAGAAAAACTTCAGGCAGAAATTGAGCAAGAAAACCAGGCAGGCAAAGG
Organism: Phormidesmis sp. 146-20; assembly: GCF_052939475.1. Taxonomy (NCBI): domain Bacteria; kingdom Bacillati; phylum Cyanobacteriota; class Cyanophyceae; order Leptolyngbyales; family Leptolyngbyaceae; genus Phormidesmis; species Phormidesmis sp. 146-20. The sequence goes on along the minus strand of NZ_JBJPHT010000004.1, from coordinate 16,725 downwards.
GCAGAAAAAAGCAAAGCACTAATTGAGAGCCTTCCCTATTCGTCCTAAACTAGTCCTAAACAAATTGGGTTTAAGGACAGCAATGACTTCAGTTTCTCAATGCTTCGATCGTCTGCGAGATCAGGCCCAGTGTGCACTTATTCCCTTTATTACGGCGGGTGATCCCGATTTAGAAACGACGGCCAAAGCATTAAGGATTCTCGATCGCTGTGGGGCTGATTTGATTGAGTTGGGCGTTCCTTACTCTGATCCCTTGGCGGATGGGCCCGTCATTCAGGCTGCCGCTACTAGAGCGTTAGAGCGAGGCACCCGACTGGATGACGTGTTGGCCATGGTCAAAGACGTTGCGCCAACGATTCGCGCGCCCCTGATCCTCTTCACCTACTACAACCCAATTTTGAATCGAGGCATCGATCGCTTTCTTCAGGATTTATCCGCAGTGGGAGTCAAAGGGCTGGTTGTGCCAGATTTGCCCCTAGAAGAAGCAGACAGCCTGCTAAAACCTGCGATCGCTCACGGGATTGAAGTCATTCTTTTGGTCGCCCCCACCAGCCCTCAAGAACGGATTGCGGCGATCGCCCAACAGTCTCAAGGCTTTGTCTATCTGGTTAGCACGACGGGCGTAACGGGAATGCGAAGTCAGATGCAAACGCGAGTCAAAGATTTATTGCTAGAACTGCGTCAGGTGACCGACAAGCCGATCGGGGTTGGATTTGGCATTTCTCAGCCCGACCAGGCGCACCAGGTTATGGAATGGGGATCTGATGCAGTCATTGTCGGCAGTGCCTTTGTAAAGCGATTATCAGAGGGGACTCCAGCCGAGGGACTGAGGGCGATCGAAGAATTTTGCCAAAGCTTGAGGGCGGCGATCATCTCAGAGTGATTCTCAAAACAATTTCCCCCCGATTTCGTCTCGCCATTTGAGAAAAAACCAGGGGGAAGATGAGCGATCGGATTCGATCGAATTAGAACAGTGTGGAGATCGCTCCCCGCCTAGTGACTACTTGAGAATCCCAAAGTAGTAAGCTGCAACCACAAAGTTGCCCACTAAAAGCACCAGGGCCCAAAACGTGCGAAACGGATAGGGAGGTTTGCTCGTCTTAATCGTTGCACCAGAAGCGCTCTTTGCTGTCATAAAGGGTTCTCCATATTTAGTGACCATCTCTAGGGATACCAAAACAAGGGCATTTTTGAGGTAAATTTCGGTTAAGCAGGGAGCGTAAAGAGTACAGAGCCAAGTGTGAGATGTGGGACAAAGGAGTTTAGCTTAATCAAAACTTAAATTCCTCGGATCTCTCATCCCTCTTCGCCTGCATGATAAGAACTCCGAACCAGGGGAGCCGATCGCACATGAGAAAATCCTAGATCACGGGCGATCGCACCTAGACGCTCAAATTCATCAGGATGCCAGTATTTTTGGACGGGGAGATGAGCCAGCGAGGGACGCATATATTGCCCGATCGTCAGACGATCGCAGTTTATCGCTCTCAAATCCTTTAGCGTTTCGATCACTTCTGCTTCGGTCTCACCGTGACCCAACATCAGACCGGATTTGGTGGGAAGGGTGGACTCGATCGCTTTGACAATTTGAAGGACTCTGAGAGAGCGATCGTACTTTGCCCCCCGTCGTACCGGATTTTGTAAGCGTCTTACCGTCTCGATATTGTGGTTGTAGCAAGCAGGCTGAAGGGCAACAATGGTAGAAACTCGCTGAAATTGGAGATCTTCAGACGTGCAGCCCGCTTCTCGTCCGCCCCAAAAATCAGGAGTCAGCACCTCTACCTCAGTCGTGGGATTGACTTGTCGAATGTGAGCGATCGTCTGAGCAAACCAGCCTGCTCCCTGATCGGGCAAATCGTCTCGCGCTACCGAAGTCAGCACCACATATCGCAGTCCTAACAAGCGAACGGATTCTGCCACTTTCTGAGGTTCGTCTAGGTCGAGCGGCATCGGAGCGTGACCCTTGTCCACCTGACAAAAGCCACAGGCACGAGTACAAATTGGCCCCATCAAGAGAAAGGTCGCTGTCTTTTGGGCATAGCACTCGCCTCGATTGGGACACCGACCCTCTTCACAAATCGTATGGATCTGACGCTGCTTGATGATGCGCTGCACAGTTGAAATTTCGCTGGCTTTGCCGATCGGTCGTCGCAACCACTCAGGCAGGTTAGCAAGCTCTAACTTTTGTGCAGATGATGCTGGAAGAATTGCAGGATGGGGGTTGGAAGCCATAAAAGGGAGAACACTGGGTCGCGATTTGGTGTACTTTGTGAGTTTAGTGCTAGAAATATTGAATATCCACATTTTCCCTTTTCGCAGCATACACGCGCACTTTTTGGTCAGAGGGGTACACTAGTTGATGCGATTCAGGTCGTTTTGACCTGCCTTTGATTTTAATTGAGGGCTTGTCAACCTTACCGCGATTGCTTTCGCAGTCCACCGCGCTTATTTCACTTTTATCAGGGTTTCGTCCTCCAACCGGATCAAGCGGCCGTCAAATCTGCCGTAACCCGTCACACCTAATTGTTTTTTGCAGTCGCTTCTACAGGAGTTCAGTTGTGGCAAGTCACAAAATCGTAGTCATTGATGACAGCGCCGTGATCCGGAATATGGTTCGCGATATGTTGCCCAAAGGTAATTTTGAAGTTATGGAAGCCAAAGACGGGGTTCAGGGAATCAACCTGATTCGTCAAGAGCGTCCCAATCTGATCATGCTAGATTTTCTGCTGCCTCGAATGAGCGGTTGGGAAGTGTTTCAGCAAATTCAGACTCAGCCAGAGCTACAGAGCATTCCGCTGGTGCTGATGTCCGGTCGCAAAGAAGAAGTGACCGAGAAGCTGCAAGAGCCGTTTGAATACTTTGAGTTTGTGCAAAAGCCGTTTGATCAAAAGATTTTGATTGACGCGATCAAGATGGCGATGTCAAAGGCAAAACGTCGCCCTGCTGCGGCTCCGGTGGCTTCGGGAGGTGGAGCGGCCGCCAGCGGTGACATTCAAGCGCTAAACGCCAAGATTGCCAAGATGCAAGCTGAAATCGATGCGCTCAGGAAACAGCAGGGGCAGATTTTAGCCTTCATCAAGCAAAAGTTGAAGTAAATCTGGAAAAGACCCAAGTTTTATCCGATTGGGTATGAGTCGATCGAGCCTTTTCGCTGCTTGTCTTAATGCGAATTCGATCAGGCTCTCTGCGTCGTTATCCAGTCCTTCAGCCCCATAAATCCCCATTCTGACGAACTGTGATGTCGAGTATTTGGCTCAAAGTTTTGAATTGAGTAGGGGAGGCGACGCTTGGGGTATTGAATTCACATCCGATCGCCAGAGTCTTAATCGAGATCTCTTCTGCCCTCTAGAGCGCGGGCCAGGGTCACTTCGTCAGCGTATTCTAGATCACCACCCATCGGTAGCCCAAAAGCAATGCGAGTAACGCGAGTGAAGGGTTTGAGCAGGTGTCCGACGTAGAGCGTGGTGGTTTCTCCTTCGACACTGGGACTGATCGCGAGAATGACTTCTCCAATTTTTTGTTGACTAACGCGACGGACTAGCTGTTGAATGTGTAGCTGTTCGGGGCCGATGCCGTCGATCGGGGAGATCAGCCCACCCAACACATGATATTTGCCTCGATATTCACGAGTTTTTTCTAGCGCGATCACATCTCTAGAGTCCGCAACCACACAAATCGTTGCACTATCTCGATTAGCAGCGCGACAAATATCACAAACTGGCTCGGCTGATAGGTGAAAACAAACTGAACAGAAGCCCACTTGCAGCTTGGCCTCAACGATCGCCATTGCCAGCGCTTTTGCTTCTTCTTCGGGGCGCTTGAGGATGTGGAGAGCTAACCGTTGGGCTGTTTTGGGGCCAACACCAGGGAGGTGCTGAAGTTGCTCAATGAGACGAGCGAGGGGGCGTGTGTAAACCGTTTGCGTTCCTCCAAATTCTTGTTGATCTTAGCGTAGGGTGGGGGATCTTGAGAGAGATGAGGGAGAACCTCGATGATCTGTTCCCCCTTTGGGGGTAATCCGCTTTGTGAGGAGGGAGGAGGGATGAAATAAAGTGGGAGTTGGCTTTATTCCCTTTTCTACAAAATAGTGTAGTGTGTGCCTTTTGGTGTGGAGATCATTGCTTAACCGGGGGGCCATTCCATTGGTCTTCCGCCGAGAATGTGGAGGTGAAGATGATACACCGTTTGGCCGCCGTCTTCGCCTGTGTTGATGACGACTCGGTAGCCGTTGGTCAGTCCAACCTGTTGGGCAACTCGTTTGGCGGTTAGGAGTAAGTGCCCCATTAGAGCATGGTCTTGAGATTCGGCATCCGAAAGTTTGGCGATCGCTTGCTTGGGAATCACCAAAATATGAACGGGCGCTTGAGGATTGACATCGCGGAAGGCAAGGGCGAGATTATCTTCGTAAACAATGTCGGCAGGGATCTCTTTGCGAATAATCTTGCCAAAAATGGTGTCGTTGTCGCTCATGGCAGGCTGCGGGTTGCGATCGCGCTGGTTTCAAAGGCTTTCTAGTTGCATAATCTCACGAATTGGGTCGCTAAAGACTGATTAATTTCTCAACGCATTGCCCATTGACTCTAGAGGCGGCTATCTTCTGAATGCGTATTCGTTTACTCAGGTATGCAAAAAAATCGCATTCTGTTCTTTGAGTAGAGCGAGCGCAGAAGCTCACAACTAAGCTCTGAAACAGCTACCTGCTTCAACTGCATACAGAACGATCTCTATAGTTGGATACAAAAATGTAAGTTTGATTACACTCTGAACTGATACTCATCTCAGTCAGGCGCAGCGTATCTCTTTGACCATCATTTAGCTATAAAAAGTTAGTTTTTACAATCACAGAATAGATGCTTGCGTCTCTCCGGGACTCAGAATTCACAAAATCCCATCCTCATAATCTGCTGTATCAATCAATCCTACGAAAGACTTCTATCGATAAGCAAGGAATTCTCAATAGATGCTTCTCGAAGTTAGGTTACGACTTTGTAGTACCTTGGATAATCAATGACCTGCATTCATTTTTTTCTAATCCTCAAAGACGCATTAGGACGTTTTGAGCCTTCTTGTCTGTCATGCATTCGCGCGATCGGGCATTAGAAAAAGATGCTGTGGAGATTTGATTAAGACTTAGTGTGTTCGCTAAAAGCGTGTGTTTCTCTGCTGCTGTCAATCCTTTTGAGCAGTCGCTGCTAGTGCAATTACCTGTTTTAGGGTATTGAGTTTTCAAGAACTCTAGTCGTCTACTTCATTACCTTGATGCTTACCAATCAGATATGGGTTGACTCTTTGCAACATTGATGAACTGCGATCGGATTCTCCGAGGTTCCGCCCAATGGAAGCCAATGTGATCGACTCAATTAGACAGCCGATCCTGACATCCATTCTTTAAGACAACCCTTTACTTACCAGGCAATCTTTGTGTTAGAAGCATGTGTATTTGCGACCGTAATGTGCGGTTTTTTTGGCATTCTTTTTAAGAAAAATCTAGTGATGAAAATCATCTCAATGGATGTCATGAGTACGGGGGTGATTGCCTATTACGTGCTAATTGCATCGCGGAGTGGCTTGCTTACGCCCATTCTCACAGGCGACCCCAAAGGAAATTATGCTGATCCGGTTCCCCAAGCTGTCATTTTGACAGCGATCGTCATTGGCTTTTCGATTCAAGCCCTGATGCTGGTTGGCGTAATGAAACTGGCACGAGACAATCCGACTTTAGAAACCCGCGAAATCGAGCGAAATAACGCCCCATGAACACCCTCACCCTGGTTTGGATTGCTCTACCGTTTTTTGTAGGGTTCATTAGCTATATGCTCCCTCGGTTCGATCGCTACCTCTCGTTTGCAGTGGCGATCGCCTCGATTAGTTTTGCATTGCTAGCGTTTAACAACCCTCCGCTGACGCTGAAATTACTCGACAGCTTTGGCGTTACGTTATTAGTCGATCAATTAAGCAGCTTCTTTATTTTAACGAATGCACTGGTGACAGCCGCCGTCATTCTCTATTGTTGGCATAGTGATAAGACTGCATTCTTTTATATGCAACTGATCATTCTGCATGGTAGCGTCAACGCTGCGTTTGCTTCTACAGATTTCATTAGCTTGTATGTGGCTTTAGAAGTTATTAGTATTGCAGCATTCTCATTGATTGCTTATCCTCGATCGGATCGATCAATCTGGGTTGCGTTGCGCTATCTCTTTACCAGCAATGTAGCGATGTTGTTTTATCTGGTTGGCGCAGGATTGGTTTATCAAGCCAGCCATTCCTTTGCGTTTACAGGATTACGCGAGGCACCCCCAGAAGCCCTTGCTCTGATCTTTTTGGGGCTTTTAGTCAAAGGAGGCATCTTTGTATCGGGGCTATGGCTGCCGTTGACTCACTCTGAATCAGAAACACCCGTGTCGGCAATGCTGTCAGGTGTGGTCGTCAAAGCAGGAGTCTTACCGCTCGTTCGGTGTGCCCTTTTGGTAGAAGAAGTTGATCCGCTGATTCGGCTGTTTGGGGTGGGGACGGCGCTATTAGGGGTTGGATATGCTGTTTTTGAAAAAGACACCAAACGAATGCTGGCGTTTCACACCGTTTCGCAGTTGGGCTTTATTTTGGCGGCTCCCGAAGTCGGGGGATTCTATGCGCTGACACATGGATTAGTTAAATCAGCACTGTTTCTAATCGCAGGCGTGTTGCCCAGTCGCAACCTCAAAGAATTACAGCATCAGCCGATTCATACCCCGATCTGGATTGTGCTCGTAGTTGCCAGCTTCTCAATTTCAGGCTTTCCACTTTTGTCGGGCTTTGGGGCGAAAGTGTTGACGATGAAAAGTTTATTACCCTGGCAAGCGATCGGCATGAATATCGCAGCCTTTGGAACCGCCATCTCGTTTGCCAAATTCATCTTTTTGCCTCGACAAAGCCAACCCGAACAAGTCAAAGACACCCAGCCTGGGTTTTGGGCAGCCGTGATTTTATTAATTGGGGGACTGGTTTTAGCGAATGTCGTGTACTACGAGGCTTATAGTCTTGCCAATATCATCAAACCTTTGGCGACGATCGCTCTCGGTTGGCTGGCCTACTTTCTGGTCTTTCGTCAAACCGTTTTCAAACTGCCGCGCCTATTAGAGCAATTTGATCATCTAGTGGGAGTCATGAGTTTGATGTTAGTTCTATTGTTTTGGATGGTGATGGCATGATTGGATCGCTTAATGTAATGCTGCGGCTGATCATTTGGTTTTTGCTCACAGCTAATTTGAGTGTGGCAAACATTATCATTGGGTTTTGTGTCGCCTTATTGTTGCCGCATAGCAAGACAACGCTAGGAGCCTTGAAAGATTGGCTGCGGGTGCTGTGGGAGATTGTTGTTGCTATTCCTCAAGCGTATATGGAGGCCTTTGAACTGATCTTTCGCCCTCATACTCAAGAAGACATCACAATGGAGCGGGTCAAACAACGGCGATCGCCCGGTTTGATTTTTCTCGACATCTTTCTCATTACCTTTACGCCCAAAACTATTGTTGTCAAGTACCACGAAGCAGGCTGGTATGAAGTACATCGGGTACAACGGCGGCGAAAACGGGCTGATTAGACCAGACTCAACAGGCAGCAGCTCAACCAAATTATTAAGACGACTCAAAAAGGAAAGACATGAACCTGGTTTTGATTGCAATGATTTTGGCGTTACTCATTCCGATGTATGAGGCCTGGCAGGATGATGATATTTGGCAAAAGATGTTAGCATTCGCCAGCATTGCGACCAAGACTTCGGTGATGATTTTAGTCGTTTCTGTCCTGCGGGATGACTGGATGATTGGGGTGGCTGGCGTAATCATCTTGAGTGTGGGAAATGCTGGATTAATGCTATTAGCACAGGTGATCAAACGGATGAGTGCATTATGACAAGTGTCTTTATTAACGTTCTTAGCTATTTCTGCCTTGCAGTCGGACTCTTCTTCTGGTTTTGGGGCACCTTTCCGCTACTGGGAAAGCGATCGATTCTATTCAAACTTCATAGTCTTTCGGTTGCGGATACGCTCGGCTCGATGAGCATTGTGGTGGGTCTGCTGCTCAAGATTCCTGAAAACTGGTCGCTGCTGCTGTTAGCACTTATTTCACTGGCAATGTGGAATACGATGCTGGGATATGTGCTGGCGTACTGCTCTAGTAGTGGAGAAACCAATGATCAACGATAGCTATGTATATTTCATTGTTGCCCTGCTGCCACTGTCGGCGTTTATGGTCACGATTCAGACCAATCCCTTTAATGCTCTGGTGATTCGTGGCATATTGGGTGCGATCGCTGCTCTGGTCTATTCAGTGCTCGGTGCGCCAGATGTTGCTTTGACTGAGGCATTAGTCGGAACGATGTTAGCGATTACACTTTATGCGGTGGCGGTGCGATCGTCGCTAGTGATGCGAATGGGTGTTCTTCAAAAGGGCTGTCTTGACCTAGAAGAGAAGCACAAAGGACAGATGAATGATTCTCTGTTTGCACCGCTCATCGCTGACCTGCGAACCATTACGCGCAAATACCATCTGCGGCTAGAACTCATTCCCTATCCTGATTCTGAATCTCTAACACAAGCATTGCTCGAAAAAGAAATTCATGTCACTTGTATTGCACAGTTGCAGTCTGATCAAGATCCTACACAGTATCAAACCGTGACTCGAATTCGTCGCCTCTATGAGATTCTACAAACCGAACTGACATCACCCATCACTAGCCTGGACTATATCAGTGCATCAGACCTGGAGGAAAAACATTAAATGAAATGGCTCTATATTGCAGCAGGAATCGCCCTGTATATCAAATTTCTAATCTTGCCAAATCCGACCGCAGATGGGCTGGATCTCTCGATCGTCGAAGCCGTCATTCAAGAGAGCGGAGTGGCGAATGCGGTATCTGCCATTATTCTCAGAAATCGACTCTATGACACAATCTTTGAAGTTATTGTTTTTACGATCGCCATTATGGGGGCGCACTTTCTCTTAGCCAATGAGCGACCGTTTTGCACCATTTATCAGTTTACCGATCAGCCTTCGATTGTTCTGGCCCGACTGGGAGCGACGGTGGCCGCGATGGTCGGGGTTGAGCTTGCCATTCGAGGTCATCTCAGTCCGGGGGGAGGGTTTGCGGCGGGAGTTGCAGGCGGAACGGCGATCGGTCTGGTCGCGATTACCTCGTCCTCAAAGTGGATGGAGTCGATTTACCAACGCTGGCACGCAGCCACCTGGGAAAAGATTTCGGTACTGGTATTTATTGTGCTGTCGGTGGTCACGCTGGCGGGGATTGAATTGCCCCACGGTGAATTAGGTGCGCTGTTTAGCGGTGGCGTGGTTCCCATCCTCAATATTCTAGTGGCGATCAAAGTTGCTCTAGGTTCGTGGGCTGTAATTTTAGTGTTTATTCGCTATCGAGGATTGTTGTAGAAGACCCTTGCAAACATTCATGTGGCAAATCTCATCTAAAAGTCCCCTTGGGGGGTTGGGGGGCAGAAGTACTAAACAACGCAGCGCCTAAAACTTCATTCAACTAACGGTAACCTTAACGTGAATTCGATGAAATCTTTCGCTACGGTGAGTAATCCGGGCAGCCCCCTAAATCCCCCAATTCTGGGGGACTTTGAACCGGAAATCTTGTTTAAAAGTCCCCCAGAATTGAGGGGTTGGAGGGCAGAGGTACTAAGCAACGCAGCGCCTAAAACTTCATTCAACTAACGGTAACCTTAATAACCAGGAATTCAATAACCAGAGATTCTGATTTTGGGTAATTTGGCAATCCCTGATTGAGAATGATGCAAAATCTAGAGTGAGCAAACGTTCTCTATTTTTTGGAGCAGACTCAAATCGTGGAAACAAAACCGCCTCTTCCCCCGTTTACCCTCGAAACCGCCAAACTCAAAGTCCAGGCCGCCGAAGACGCTTGGAATACTCGTGACCCCGATCGCGTGGCTTTGGCGTATACACCCGATTCATGCTGGCGTAATCGATCGGAGTTTTTTAGCGGCCGCGACAACATTCGATCGTTCCTTCAGCGCAAGTGGGCCAAAGAACTTGAGTATCGGCTCAAAAAAGAACTGTGGAGCTTTACCGACAATCGCATCTCAGTTCGCTTTGAGTATGAATGGCACGACGAATCGGGACAGTGGTCTCGATCGTATGGCAACGAGCAATGGGAATTTGCCGAAAATGGCTTGATGCAGCGACGAGAAGCCAGTATCAATGACGTTTTGATTGAGGAGAGCGATCGGAAGTTTCGCTAATGATTCTTCAGTTCAGCCGTGTTGAAATCTGATCTCAACCTGTTTGGGTGCGATCGATCAGATTTCACGACTCCGAACTTGCTCCAGAAACTCAGGATAATTGGCAATCGCGGTAGTTTTTTTGTTGATGGCCATATTTGGGTACAGTTTTTTGTGATCCGAGCTACCGATTCAGTCCAAAATTAGTCCAACGTCTAACAAATCTGTTTCCCCCATTTCCCAAAATCAAGCTATACTATTCAAGTGCAATCCACGGGATGTAGCGCAGCTTGGTAGCGCGCCTGCTTTGGGAGCAGGATGCCGCAGGTTCGAATCCTGTCATCCCGATTTTTCGTGAATATGCCTGATTCTGGGATAGGGGAATTTAGTGCGAAATGTACTTTAGAGACCTCTAGCGCATCACCAACGTTTGAGAACGCGATCGAAATGGGTGCGTTTCTACCTAATCTTTGATATCAAAACTACAGTCCCAGGTACGCAGTGAGGCGATCGATGGGTCAATCGACTCTCATCTCAAAAATCGATTTCGGCATCACAATTTTCATAGCTCAAATCAAATTGCTACGTCTTTTAGATCTCATCTTTCTAGAAACTCCTCCATCTGATAGTTCTACTTCTTGATATTCATATTGTTGAGAATATTTCATTCGTAGCGTTGTGAAGGCTCTCTTACGATTGGTCTGATCTTGTTTAGTGCTGCCACTTTTAATGAAGTCATTCAAGTCAACCCATCCTTCTGAATCCTGCTTAGACTTGTCTTTAATAAACTCAGCAGACTTTTTAAGTAACTCCACAATTGCATCTGTATTAAAATTTCTTTCAGGTGTTTCTACCTTTAGTAATGCCTCAAGCTTTTCTCGATGAAATTCCCCATTTGCACTAAACCCTCGTTGTGAAGTCGGGGCCTGATCCGCCGATGCTGCCAGGGTCGTAACGACTGGAGACAAAGGAACTTGATAAACAGGAACCGAACCCCAACCATTCACGATCGAGTCAAAATAGACCCGTCCTGTTTTGCTCAAATGGTCTGGTGATGGCTTTCCACTAAAGTAAGTTGAATGATTGTCTAGCAATTCTAAATTGTCTTGACTTAGTAGTAGAATGCGTCGATAAATATTCCTCACGCCTCCCCCAATTTCAAACGCCTCGGTGTCGGGAGACTGAGCAAGCAACCAGCCATACTCACGCTTTGATCTTCCCATAGAACACAACGTGTTGAAGCCAGCCATTAATTCTTTGAACCATTTACCCGTTTTTTCTTTGACTGCCAGAGCTTCATCAAAAATAAGCAGCTTTGCGCCTTTGGACTTTTGAAACTTTTGAATAAAACAATTAATCGTCGCCATGACTTCAACCATCGACTCAGCGCTAGTAAAGGGGTCAATATGCAAGGGTAAGTAATGATCTACCGCTTCCCAGTAGTGAGCCTCTGATGCGTCAGCTTTTGGATCGATCGCCCAAATCGTCACGTCCGGGTGCAACCGTTTAACGGCCCTCGATGCGATCGCAACGATAACCCCTTTGCCCGCTCCAGGCGGCCCGACAATCAACGATGATTGCAAATTAACTGCCAATGACTCAGCAATCTCTATTGACTCACTAGAGGAAACCGGGCAGGCTGTTTGAGTCGCTACAGATGATCCTTCAAGTTCATATTGCGGAATCGTCACTATCGGAGCCGTACCCAGATCAGGCAAATCTGAAGGCTGACACTCTGTCACAGGTGAACTCTTAACTTCTACCGCGCCCAACTGAGTTTGAACTGTAGGCTGATAGCTTTGTGCGATGTCCCACTGTTGCCATTCTTCGCGCTGGATTTCTCTCTCAGTTTTTCCGGTTTTAGCTTCTGCGTCTTTATTGAGTTTGTGGGCGTACATCAAATCGTTGAGACCCACTAGCGCCACGATCGCCGCCAAAGGAAATCCGGCCATTGCCATTCCCACAAACGTTCCTAAAACGGTAGCGACGCCGATCGCACCTTGATCTTTTGTAAATTTAGCGAGTGCGATCGCATTCTGTCCAAAATCATTCTCAAACTTGATATTGCCAGTTGCTTTATCAGTCGCTTTAACAATTGCGTGAGTATAGTTCGTCATCATCTTCCTGTTAACTAAAGTTTTGTTGGGGTGATTACACCTCCTTTTTTTACCTGCTCAAACTTGTGTATAGCAGTCCTGAATCAGTTGTGAGCATCGTCAAAGAATAAGTTCTTAGTCATTAGTCATTAGTTGTTAGGCTTCGATTGACGACTAATTACTAACCACTAATCACCATCACCACTGGTTTACCGGGATGGGTTACCCGGATTGACCGCAACAGAGTTAAATCTCTTCATGCCTTCCCACACTCGTAGAGCCACCCGTAAGCAGAACTCAAAGCCAAACATCGTCACTGTGAAACAAATCATTGCCCACCAATCAATCAGGTTTGCATCCCAGTTAGGAAAGTCTCTGACAATCATATCGATGCCCCCTTTGTAGGGAGGAAATGCCATAAAACATACAATCGCTTCAAAGATATAAGCCCCACCTTTATATCGCTCTAAGCTAGTCATCCACGATTGAGGCTGTTTGATTGCATGTTCCTCTAAAAGCATCGGAAGCGTTTCGATCGCTTGAATGGTTCCCCACAAAATCACCCCTAGAAATTGCGAAAGATTTAATGCGATCCATGCAATCCAGCCACCTATCAACGGGATTTGCACCAGACTAGATAGGAATGGAATATATCGAATTTGATCGGCTAATTCTTTGGCTAATCTCATCCAGGGTTGGACGTTGACCAACATCATGAAGCACAATCCAGCAATAAACAGCCAACTGAGAATTTTTGACAAAGTTTTCATGATTTCTATCTTCCTTGTTGATCCAATAAGTTTTGCATTTCTGGTTTGTCTGCGAGTGCTACTCGTGCAATATCCGTAATGAGTCCGTCTTGAATAATGGCGGTGTCGCCCAGTCGATTGCAAACAATTGCGTTATCTCTAACTCGTCTATTGAGAGCCGAATCAACGGTAGTTGCGCCTTCTCTGAAATAGGCTTCTTTTCCGGTCTTCTGGTCTTTGATTAGAATGCAATTAGCTTTGTAACGCTCGATCGCAACCTTTGATAAATCTTGAGCATTTCTGGCATCATCTCTGTTTTTACGTAACCGCTCATTAAAGGCTAATTGGTCTTGTTTGATCGCCTGATTTTTAGCAATTGATTGCTTTATACTTTCACCTTGACTGAGGGCAATGAGTGCGATCGCGCCCAAGATCAAATGAGATGTTTTAATGTTCATTCACTACCTCCTCAGTAAGGATGAGTTAACTGTTTTACTTGATTTAGACAAGCGTGATAGTGTCAAAAATAGTTGCACTAAAAAGTTAATTAAGAATGAATAACGTCTTGAATGACTACAGCTCGACGAGTTAATTTTTGGAATAAGATTTGCTATTGTTTTACAATCTTTTAGTGAGCTATAAATTCTTGTCGTTATCTTGTTTTGACTTGAGTCACCCGCCTTTAACTGAGTCATGGGTAAACCGTTTGCAATGCTGAATGAGATAGAGATCATCAAAGTGTCCTGATTTGAAGTAGAAGATGAGAGTAGAGTGGTAAATCGTCCTCATATTCACGTTGTTTACTTTGCATTTATGCCAAAACTTTGTAGTAGTTTTTATCGTTTGTGGGGAGAGATTAATCTTTTTTCAACTATCAAGATTCGTCACTAACTACAAGCTCAGTCTAAAAAGGTGACGATCGACGACTCGCAAACCTAACTGTTCTTTGGTACGTGCCTCAAGTGAGGTAGCCAGCGCTGCAAATCGGTGTTACTATTTCCAAGACTTTGATCTGGTAAGTAAGCTGATATCAAGCTGTCCGTTAGACCGTACATTTGCGGATTGTGAGCAAACACTGGAACTCTCGATTCTTTTACCCTGTCACCCATAGCTGATACCTTTGGTGAGCGATCGTTTAGAGAAGCCGTATCGCCAAAACAGTTAACGCCTCGAATTTGTCTCAGTTCTCTATGTAGTTTTTGATGCCAGGAGCAATCATGAAATCATTGGTTCGTTGGAGTGCTACGGTCGGTTTGGTGGGAGCCACTTTGCTAGGTTCGCTCGTTGTGAGTGGGTTAGAGGCACTCGCCCTGACTCCAGAGCAAATTGTCCAAAAGTTACGGACGATTCCTGCCTTTACTTTGGCTGACAAGCAGGGTGCGCCTCTCGTTGCTGCGCCCAACACGGGTCAAAAGGGCACTCCAGAAGCGCCAATTTTTATCAGTCAAAAGGATGCTCAGGCGTTTTTAGAAGGGCTGAAGACAAGAAACCCTAATTTGGCAAAAGAAGTCAAAGTCGTACCTGTGTCTTTGGCAGAAGTGTATCAACTGGGCAAAGCGAATCAAGGCAAGCCTGACCAATTAGTATTTACCTACGTGCCCACCAAGCAGCAAGTTGATTCGGCGGTGGCGGTTCTCAAGCAAAATGGTCAGCAGATCAATCAGTTTAATGCAACGCCTCTATTTGCGCTGGGCCAAAAGAAAGGCGATGGAGTTGGCTTTTTGACGCTGCCACGCGACAAGCAACGAGTCATTCCCATGTTTTTTGAGAAAGAACAGGTGCAAGCATTGCTGACTCAGCTTAAGAAAGAGGTGAAAAACTTTCCGGCTGATGTGCAGATTCAGGTGATCCCGTTGGAGAATGTGCTGCAAGAGATGCAGTCTAACAACAACAAAGATCCCAAAAATCAAGAGTTTCTAAATCAGATTGAGTTGGTGCCCTCGGTCGAGTCGATTCAATTTATCCAAAGCCTGCAAAAGGCAGCACCCGCGCAAAACAGACCTCAAGCTGCTCCGAGTAAGCCTAAGAAGTAGGGATGAGGGATGAGGGATGAGGGATGAGGGATGAAAGGGCGGCTTCGGTTGGTTCTGGAGGGTCGGCATTCCTCGTTTTGCTTTTGATTGAAGACTTTTGCTGGAATAGTGGAGTCTACCTAAAACTTTCTGAGAGTCTTCTATTCTCATGTGTGACGCTTTACAGGTCTCTGGCTTAACGCTTTGGGAGTGGCGATCGCACGCCAAAAAATCTGCTCTAGCGGCTGGCGTTCCGGTTGGAGAAGTCGATTGGCTGCTGCAAGCTCTGACGGAACTCGATCGCTTGGCTTTGCAGTTGGACTCCTTCAAAACTCAGGAGGTTGACCTGAAGGTTTCCTTTGTAGAGTTACAGCAGCTTTGGCAGAGACGGCTTGAAGAGCGAGTTCCGATTCAATATCTGGTTGGCTTTGCACCGTGGCGACAGTTTACTCTCAAAGTCTCGCCTGCCGTTTTGATTCCGCGTCCTGAGACCGAAGAGTTGATCGATTGGGCGATCGCTGCTGCTCGTTCTAACCCCGCTTTGCAGTCAGGACACTGGGCAGATTTGGGAACAGGCAGTGGCGCGATCGCGATCGCACTAGCGGATGCGTTGCCCAATGCGACGATTCATGCGGTTGACCAGAGTGTAGAAGCGCTGGCGATCGCTCGACAAAATGCTCAAAACTTGGGACTTTCAGCCAGAATCCACTTTTATCAAGGTTCTTGGCTGGAGCCACTAGATTTTCTCAAAGGAAGGCTGGCTGGACTCGTTTCTAATCCGCCCTATATTCCGAGTCAGACGGTGTTGGCGCTAGAGCCAGAAGTAATTAATCACGAGCCGCACTTGGCGCTGGATGGGGGCGCAAACGGATTGGACTGTATTCGGCATCTGGTGGAGACGGCACCTGAGTATCTTCGATCTGATGGGGTCTGGATGATTGAGATGATGGCGGGGCAAGCCGATTTAGTCACCGATCTTCTTAAGCAACAAACGCGGTACGATCGCATCACCACTCACCGGGATCTGGATGGTGTTGAACGTTTTACGATCGCTCATCTCAAATCTGTTTCCTAAAATGCACCCTCAAGCCATTTCGCCTCAACCGGGTCAAGAATCTGTCTGGAGCTATCCGCGGCCGCCTCGATTAGAGCCAACGTCTAAACAAATTCAAATTATTTTTAATGGCGAAGTGATTGCTGAAACGCAACGGGCTTTTCGCGTGTTAGAAACCAGTCACCCTCCGGTTTATTACATTCCGCTAGAGGACATTCGACCGCAATATTTGAGACCATCTACTCGATCGACCTTTTGTGAGTGGAAGGGTGCGGGCAGTTATTACAGTGTGGTGGTCGGTGATAAGTCGGCGATCGATGTGGGCTGGTACTATGCCAGTCCAACGCCTGATTTTGCAGCGATTAAGGATTACGTCGCGTTCTACGCTGCCCCGATGGATGCTTGCTACGTTGATGGCGAAAAGGTGACTCCTCAACCTGGAAGCTTTTACGGCGGCTGGATTACAAGTGATATTGTGGGCCCGTTTAAGGGGGAGCCAGATTCGTGGGGGTGGTGAGGGAGAAAGAGGGATGAGGGATGAGGGATGAGGGATGAGGGATGAGGGATGAGGGATGAGGG